>NZ_WBKT01000148.1 GCF_008868175.1 Micromonospora sp. AMSO31t | reverse complement strand
GTTGCCGCCGCCGCCCCCGCCGATCTGGAGGTCGACGCAGGAGTAGAAGGCGTTCGCCGTGTCGGCGATGTTCCAGACGGCGAGGAGCTTCTGCCGGCCGGAGAAGCCGCCCAGGTTGACGGTGTGCGACACGGTGGCGCCGGGCTGGCGGCCGCCGCCGTCGACGACCGCGACCCGGGTGTTGCCGATCCAGTACTCCCAGTTGGACGTGGCGTGCCGGGCGGTGTTGACCCAGGTGAACGTCACCGAGCTGCCGACCGAGGTGGCGGGCCAGCCGCGGCCGTCGTCGTTGAGCACGGCGAACTGGGCGATGCCGGCGTGGCAGCTCTTGAGGCCCTTGGGGCCCTCGACGCTCTGCGGCTCGTACTTGATCTGGCCGCAGTCCGGCACCCGGTTCTGGGCGCAGAGCGCCTGGCGGCTGGGGGGCGACGAGACGTAGCCGTGGGCCTGGGCGGGAGCGGCTACCGCCAGGGTGGCGGTGACCGCACCCGTGGTGAGCAGCGGCAGGGTGATTCTTCGGCGCATGGCGGCAACTCCTTCGGGGCGGTGGGAGGAGATGTCAATGAACATAAATTAAACCTTGTTAACAGTAAAGACTCCTGTCTATAAATTAAGTCGCGTATCCGAGATCATCCTTGAGCGCTCCGGCGCCGGCATGGGATTCTGGGACGTCGATGGCTCTGCGCGGGGCCGACGTCGTTCCCAGGGCACCCGGACACCGGGAGGGCGACGCAGGACAGACGACCGCCCGACCTCGAAGGAACCCCGCATGAGCAGAACCTCCTCCATCCCGCGCCGGGTCACGGCGTACGCGGCGAGCCTCCTGCTCGCCCTCGCCGCGCCGGCCGCCGTCGGCCCGCCCGCCGCCGGAGCAACGGCCGACCCGGTGACGGTGACCGTGAACGCCCGCGCCGGGTTGGCCACCGTGCCGGACACCGCGCTCGGCCTCAACCACGCCATCTGGGACGCGCAGCTGGGCAGCACCGAGACGTCGGACCTGCTCCGGGCGGCCGGCGTGACGATGCTGCGCTACCCGGGCGGCTCGTACGCCGACATCTACCACTGGCGGACGCACACCGCGCCCGGCGGTTACGTCGCGCCCGACACCGACTTCGACACCTTCATGGCCGCGGCCCGGCGGGTCGGCGCCGAGCCGATGATCATCGCCAACTACGGCACCGGCACCCCGGCCGAGGCCGCCGACTGGGTGCGGTACGCCAACGTCACCAAGGGCTACGACGCGACCTGGTGGACCGTCGGCAACGAGAACTACGGCAACGGCCACTACGGCTCGGCCTGGGAGGCCGACGACCACCCCGACAAGAGCGCCACCCAGTACGCCCGCCTGGTCGTCGAGTACGCCGACGCCATGAAGGCGGTCGACCCCGGCATCAAGGTCGGCGCGGTGCTCACCATGCCGGGCAACTGGCCCGACGGGCTGACCGCCGGCGCGGACCCCGGCCCCTGGAACCAGACCGTGCTCTCCCTCGCCGGCCCGAAGATCGACTTCGTGGACGTGCACTGGTACCCCGGCGGCACGGCCGCCGAATCCCTCACCCGGACCAGCCACCTCCCCGACGCCGCCTGGCTGCTGCGCCAGCAGATCGCCCGCTACGCCGGCCCGGACGCCGGCCGGATCGGGATCAGCTTCACCGAGCTGAACGTCGGCGCCGGCCAGAACACCCAGCCGGGCGCGCTCTTCCTGGCCGACGCCTACAGCGGGCTGCTGGAACAGGGTGTCTTCACCGTGCAGTGGTGGAACACGCACAACGGGATCGGCACGGTCTCGCAGGTCGCCGGGCAGACCGACTACGGCGACTTCGGGCTGCTGTCCAGCGGCGGGTGCACGGCCGACGGGTCGGTCTGCGAGCCGCCGTTCAACACGCCGTTCGCGCCGTACCACGGGTTGTCCATGATGAACCTCTTCGCCCGGGCGGGCGACCAGTTCGTCCGCGCCGGCACCGACCAGCCGCTGGTCACCGCGCACGCGGCCCGCCGGCCCGACGGCAGCCTGGCGGTCCTGCTGCTGAACAAGGACCCGGACACCGCGTACCCGGTGGCCATCGACTACGCCGGCTTCACCCCGGCGGACGAGGCGCCGACCGTGCACACGCTGACCAACGGCGCGGGCGGGGTGGCCACCGGCCGCTCCGGCGACGGGACCAGCCGGACCCTGCCGCCGTACTCGCTGACCACGCTCGTGCTGCGCCCCGCCGGTGTGGTCGCCGGCCGGCCCGCCGCGCCGGGCCGGCCCACCGCCGGCGCGGTCACCGACCGGACGGCGACGATCTCCTGGCCGCCGGCCGCGCCCGGCGGCGCACCGATCGCCAAGTACGAGGTGTACCGGCAGCACGGGGCGGTCAGCGAGCAGCTCGGCGAGACGACCCGCACGTCGCTCACGGTCGGCAACCTCGAACCCGGCACCCGGTACACGGTCAACGTGCTCGCCCGGGACACCGCGGGCCGGGTCTCCTGGTCCTCCCCGCCGCTCACCTTCGTCACCGGCAGCCCGGCCGCCAGCACCTGCGCCGTGCGTTTCCACCCGGACACCGACTGGGGCAACGGTTACGTGGCGACCGTCGACATCGTGAACACCGGCCCGAGCGCGATCGACGGCTGGACGCTCACCTGGACCTGGCCCACCGACTGGCAGCAGGTGAGCAGCGGCTGGAGCGCCAACTGGTCGCAGGTGGGGACCCGGGTCACGGCGACCAGCACCGCCGACAACCGCCGGCTGGCCGCCGGTGGCGGCAGCGCCAGCGCCGGCTTCGTCGGCGCGTACAGCGGGCCGAACGTGCCGCCCGGCGCGTTCCGGCTCAACGGGACCGTGTGCTCCACGGGGTGAACCGGGCGGCGGTCATCCCCGGCGGGGTGGCCGGAGCCGGCCGTCGGCCGCCGACGGGGTCCGCGGGCTCCGTCGGCGGCCCGCGCTCCCCGGACGGCGCGGAGCCGGGACCACGTGCGGGCGCAGGCGCGCGGCGGACTGCGGGCCGGCCGGTCGTCGGCGCGACGCTCCCGGTCGGGGCAACCCAAGCAGGATCACCCCGAGCAGCGTCACCGCGACGATCCCGTCGAGCCAGTAGTGGTTGCCGGTGCCGACCACCACGAGCAGGGTGAGCACGGGGTGGGCCAGCCAGAGCCACCGCCACCGCCCGGAGGTGACGGTGACCAGCGCGACAGCCACGGCGACGGCCCACCCGACGTGCAGGGAGGGCATGGCCGCGTACTGGTTGCTCAGCGTGTCGGTGTCGGGCGGGCCGTAGACGGCGGGGCCGTAACGGCTGCCGGTGTCCACCAGGCCGGTGAGCGCGGTCATCCGGGGCGGAGCGAGCGGCACGAGAACGTGCAGGGCGAGCGCCGCCGCGGTGAGCACGGCGAGGGCCCGCCGCATCCACCGGTAGTGCACGGGATGGCGGAGGTAGAGCCAGACCAGGCAGAGCACGGTGGCCGGGAAGTGCACGTACGCGTAGTAGCAGTTGGCCAGCCGGACCGGCAGCTCGTGGACCAGCAAGGGGGCCTGCACGGCGGCCTCGTCCGGCAGGTGGAGCAGCCGCTCCAGCCACCAGATCCGCTCCCCGTTGGCCCGCGCGGTCCCGGACCGCCCGGCCACCGCCACCCGGCCCGCCTTGTAGGCGAGGAAGAGCGCGGCGACGAGGGCCAGCTCGCGGACCGCCCGGCGCACCGCACCGGCCGGCCGCGCGTCGACGGTCACCGGCGGTGGCGCGGGCTGCGTGGTGTCCACGGCGCCTCGATTCGGTCACGGCCGGCGTGACGCCGGCCCGGGTGGGCACGGACCAGGGCCGCCGCCGGATCGGCGACGGCCCTGGGACGACGGGGCGTCAGCGGCGGGCGCGTTCGCCCGGCCCCGCGACGTCCACGGCCACCTCGTCGAAGGCGGGCGCCCCGTCGACCGCGTCGGCCGCGACGGCGACCGAGCGGGCGGTGTCGGGCAGGTCCAGGCTGGACCGCAGGGTGACCGGCTTGAGCAGCAGCGCGGCCAGGATCCCGACGACCGCGATGGCGGCCGAGATCAGGAAGATGTGCCCGGTCGCGTCACCATACGCGGCCCGCACAATGTGCTGTACCGGCGCGGGCAGGGCGGCGAGGTTGAGCGTGCTGCTGCCGCCGCCCCCCGAGGTGGGGAGCCCGGCCGCGGCCAGGTCGTGGGTGATCCGGTCGGTGACCTGGCGCGCCAGGACCGCGCCGAGCACCGACACGCCGATGGTGCCGCCGAGCGAGCGGAAGAACGCCACGCTGGAGCTCGCCGCGCCGATGTCCTTGAGCGCCACGGTGTTCTGCACCGCGAGCACCAGGTTCTGCATGGTCATGCCGACGCCCACGCCGACGATGAACATGGCGGCGCCGACGAGGACCAGCGAGGTCTCGTGGTCGATGGTGCCGAGCAGCGCGAAGCCGACGACCAGGATGATCGACCCGGCGACGATGTACGGCTTGATCTTCCCGGAGGCCGTGATGAGCCGGCCGGCGACGATCGAGGACAGCAGCACGCCGGCCATCATCGGGATGGTGAGCAGGCCGGCCTCGGTCGGGCTGTAGCCGCGGCCGATCTGGAAGTACTGGCCGAGGAAGACCGCGCCGCCGAACATCGCCATGCCGACCGCGAGGCTGCCGAGGATGGCCAGCGCCGTGGTGCGCTCGCGGACGATCTCCAGCGGCACGACGGGCTCGGCGGCCCGCGACTCCACCAGGACGGCGAGGGCGAGCAGCAGCACCGAGCCGCCGACCATCGCGCCGGTCTGCCAGGACAGCCAGGCGAACGAGCCGTCGACGAACGAGATCCAGACCAGCAGCAGGCTGACGCCGGCGGCGATCAGGGTGGCGCCCAGGTAGTCGATCTTCACGTTGTCCCGCCGCGCGGTGGGCAGGTGCAGGGTGACCTGGAGCAGGAACAGCGCGACGGCCGCGACCGGCACGCCGACGAAGAAGCACCAGCGCCAGCCGAGCCAGGAGGTGTCCACGATGAGGCCGCCGAGCAGCGGGCCGCCGACCGTGGCGAGGGCCATCACGCCGCCCAGGTAGCCGTTGTAGCGACCGCGCTCCCGGGGCGGGATCATCGCCGCGATGGCCACCTGGACCAGGGCCTGGAGACCGCCGACGCCGATGCCCTGGAAGGCGCGGGCGGCGATGAGCTGGCCGGCGGAGTGCGCGAAGCCGGCCGCGACCGAGCCGGCCAGGAAGACCACGATGGCGACCTGGATGAGCAGCTTCTTGTTGAACAGGTCGGCGAGCTTGCCCCAGATCGGGGTGGTCGCCGTGGCGGTGAGCAGGGTGGCGGTGACCACCCAGGTGTACTGGGTCTGCGAGCCGTTGAGCGATCCGATGATCTTCGGCAGGGCGGTCGAGACGACCGTGCCGCTCAGCATGGCCACGAAGAGCACCAGCAACAGGCCGCTGAGGGCTTCCAGCGTCTTCCGCCGGCTCATGGGCGCGGCGTCCGCCGTCGCGGTGGGTGCGCTCATCGCGCGTCCTCCAGGTTGTCGTGTCGGGTGAGGGCGACCTCGAGGTCGCGGGTGAGGCGCGCGAGCGCGGCGGACAGGGCCGCCACCTCGCCGGGGGTCCAGTCGGCGAGCGCCCGGGAGAGCACTCCGCCGTACCAGTCGTAGGCCTCCGTCATGGCGGCCCGGCCGGCCGGGGTGATCGTCAGGTGGCTGGCGCGCCGGTCCTGCGGGTCGGCGCGCCGGTCGACCAGGCCGTCGGCGACCAGGGCGGCGACCGCGCGGCTGACCGTCGACGGATCGAGCCGGCTGCGCTCCGCCAGGTCCCGGGCGTGGCAGCCCGTGACGCCGTCCCCGTCGATGTGCCGGAGCAGGCCCACGAGGCCGGGCGGCACGGCCGGCCGGTCGTCGGCGCGCCGCTGCTTGAGCAGTCGCACGCCGGTCAGCAGGTCCTGCAACCGGGCGACGAGCTCACGGCTGGTCGCGTCCACTCTTCCCCTCCCCCTGCGTTGGTTGCCTCAAGCAATGATTCGTGAATCTTGCGCATCAGGCAAGTTTGCTCATTGAGAAACGGATCACGTACGCTGGCGAGCCATGGAGGAGTCGACCGGGCTGCGCGAGCGGAAGAAGGCGGCGACCCGCCTCGCCCTGCACGAGGCGGCCCTGCGTCTCGCCGCCGAGCAGGGGCCGGACCGGGTCACCGTCGAGGCCATCGCGGACGCCGCCAACGTGTCCCGCCGCACCTTCTCCAACTACTTCTCCAGCAAGGAGGAGGCCCTCTTCCACGGCGACACCATGCGGCTGCGCCGGCTGCTCGACCTGATCGCCGAGCAGCCCGCCGACCTGACACCGTGGGCGGCGCTGAGCGGGGCCGCCCTGCGCCAGGCCGACGAGATGTACGACGAGACCGCCGAGTCCTGGCTCAACCGGCGCCGCCGGCTGCACGGCAACCCGGGCCTGCTGGCGCACCAGGTGGCCGCGTACACGGCGATCGAGCGCGAGCTGGCCGGGGAGCTCGGCCGCCGACTCACCGGCCCCGACGTGGCGCTGCGCGCGCGGATCCTGACCGCGACCTTCCTGGCCACCCTGCGGGTCGCCGTCCAGCAGTGGATCGAGCAGCCGGACCACCCGCTGGCCGACACGCTGCGGGCCGCGCTCGCCCACGCCGCCCCGGCGACCGGCTGACTGTCGCACCGTGGGGCTAGCGTCCTCGCCGTGGTCACCGTCGACGACGTCCGTGCCCTGGCGCGCACGCTGCCCCGCACCAGCGAGCACCTGATCCACGACCGGGTCAAGTTCCGGGTCGGCGCGATCGTCTACGTCGCGTTCAGTCGCGACGAGCAGACCATGGGCTTCGGCTACCCGAAGGAGCAGCGGGACGGGCTCGTCGCCGCCGATCCGGCGCTGTTCTTCCTGCCCCGCCCCTCCGACCTGCGGTTCAACTGGGTCTGCTGCCACCTGGAGCGGCTCGACCACGACCAGATGACCGAGCTGGTCTGCGAGGCGTGGCGGATGGTGGTCCCGAAGTTCCTGGCCCGCCAGCGGCTGGGCGGCTAGCCGCGACCGGCGAGGCTTCGGTGAGAGCGGTACCACGCCGTACGGTCGCGGCATGAGCGGCACCACGCCGTACGGTCGCGGCATGAGCGGCACCACGACATCCACGGCGGCCGTCCGGCCGTACCGCCCCGCCGACCACGACGCGGTCTACGACATCTGCGTGCGCACCGCCGACGCCGGCGGCGACGCCCGGGGCCGGTACGCCTCGGACGACCTCATGCCCGACCTGTTCGCCGGGCCCTACCTGCACCTCGAACCCGACCTGGCGTTCGTCCTGGCCGACGCAGGCCGGGTGGTCGGCTACGTGGTCGGCACCACCGACACCGCCGCCTTCGTCCGCGCCTACCGGCACGTCTGGATCCCCCGGCTGGCGCACCGCTACCCGGCGCCGGCCGGTGACCCGCGCACCCCGGACGAGGAGATGATCGCCCTGCACCACCGTCCCGAGCGGATGCTCCTGCCGGAGCTGGCCGGCTACCCGGCCCACCTGCACATCGACCTGCTCCCCAGCCACCAGGGGCACGGCCACGGCCGGCGGCTGCTGGAGACGTTCCTGGCCGCCGCCGCCCGGGCCGGCGCGCCCGCGCTGCACGTCGGCATGGTCACCGCCAACGTCCGCGCGCGCGGTTTCTACGACCGGCTGGGCTTCCACGTGATCCCGGTCCCCGACCCGGGTCCGCTCACCTACCTGGGGCGGTCCACCACCTGAGCTGCGACGACGGCCGGTCGCGGGCGGACGGCGCTCGATTCCGCCCCGCCGGCCGGTCCGGCGCTGACAGACTCGTGCGGTGGGTGGCGACCGGTGGCGCAAAGGGCTGGGTCCCGCCATGCCGATCGCCCCGGCCGCCCGGGTGGACAAGTTCGAGATCTTCTTCGACCTCGTCTTCGTGGTGTCGTTCTTCATCATCACGCGGGCCACCGCCGCGAACGTGACCGGACGCGAGCTGCTGCACGCCATGCTGGTCCTCGCCGTGCTCTGGTGGTGCTGGGTGGTGCACAGCGTCGTGGCCAGCCGGCTGCGGCTGGGCGAGGGTTTCGTCCCGGCGCTCATGGTGATCGGCATGATCGCGTTGTTCACCTTCGCGCTCGCCCTGCCGCAGACCTTCGGCGACCTCCAGCAGGGCACCGCCGGGCCGATGCTGGTCACCGTCAGCTACGTGGTGATCCGCGCCGTGCACCTGTCGCTCTACGTGTACGCGACCCGGGGCGACCCGGCGGGCCGGCGCAAGCTGTGGCAGTTCGTCCCCGAGGTGCTGATCACCACCTGCCTGCTGCTGGTCGCGGCGCTGCTCCCGCCGAGGGTCGCCGACCCGGAACTCGGGTTGTGGCTGCGCGACGGGCTCTGGATCGGCGTGGTGGTCGTGCAGTACGCCGGCGGCCTGCTGTCCGGCACCAAGGGCTGGCAGGTCACCTCCGCCGAGCACTGGACCGAGCGTTACGACCTGATCCTGATCATCGCGCTGGGCGAGTCGGTGATCTCGGTCGGCGTCGGCGGCAACCTGATCGGCAAGCCGGTGACCTGGCCGGCCATCCCCGCGGCGATCTTCGGCATCCTGTTCACGGCGGCGCTCTGGTGGGCGCACTTCGACATGATCGGCCCGGCCGCCCGGATCGCGCTGCACGCCGCGGAGGGCCACCCGCGCGTGGCGATGGCCCGGGACGCGTACGCCTATCTCTACCTGCCCATGATCGCCGGGGTGATCCTGTTCGCGATCGGTGCGGAGGAGCTGGTGCGGACGATCACCGACCCGGTCGGCGGGGTGGCCGAGCGGGGCCACGGACCGGCCGTGCCGCTCCTCTTCGCCGGAGTGATGATCTTTCTCGCCGCCGACATGGCATTCCAGCTGCGCACCCTGAAGACCGTGTCGTGGACCCGGGTCGGCGCCCTCGCCGCGCTCGCCGTCGGGCTGCCGGTCGCCCGGGACCTGCCCGTCCTCGCCGCGCTCGGGCTGCTCACCGCGATCTGCGTCGCGCTCGTCGCGGTCGAGCTGGTGCTGATGGCGGATGCCCGGACCGCGCTGCGTCGGACGGTGTTCGAGGAGAAGGCCAGTCACGAGGCGGGCGAGGCGGCCTTCCGTGCCCGCTGGCACGACGGCGGCCCGGACCGGTCCACCGGGTAGCCGGCCGCCCGTTCCCCATGGTGGGACGGCTGGCCTTAGAGTCTCCGCGTGATCGAGATCGCCACCGAGGTCGACCTGTTCCACCCGCCGGCACGAATCTGGCGGGCGCTGACGGAACAGGCGCTGCTCGCCAAGTGGTTCGCCGGAAGCGAGTCGCTGGGCGACCGAACGCTGCTGCGGACCGGGGGGCTGCCCGGCTACGACGCCGACACCGAGGTGGAGGTGGTCGAGCTGCGCGCGCCGGAACGGCTGGTGCTGCGCTGCCGCGAGGGGGACCGCAGCACCCGGCTGGCGTGCGACCTGGCGCCCCTCGGCCACGGTTCCCGGCTGTCCGTGCGCGAGGTGCTGGAGGAGGGCGACTGGGACGCCGACCGGCGCGCCGAGCAGCACCAGCGGGCGGTGACCGGACGGCTCCCGGCGATCCTCGACTGGCTCGCGTTCCAGGAGGTCGACCTGCGCCGGGCCGAGGGTGGCCTGACCGCCGAACTGCCGGTGGTCCGGCCCGATGATGAGGGGCGTGGCCGGACCAGGCGTCGTCTGGTGCTGCGGGTGGCCGGCGTGCTGGCGGTGCTCGGCGTGGCCGCCGGGGCGACGGTGTGGGCCACCCGGCCCGCGCCCAGGACGCCGGCCGCCCTGCCGGCGTCGACACCGGCGTCGCCGCTGGCCGGGCCCTCCACGAGCAGCGCGCCGCCCCGGGCCACCCCGTCCCGGCCCACGCCGTCGGCCACCCGCCGCAGCGTCGCGCCGAGCGCGACCGCGGCCGCCTCCCCGACCCGTACGGCCAGCCCCAGCGCCCGGCCGGCTGCTCGGCTGGCCGCCACCTACGAAACGGTCTCCGACCGGGTCTTCGGCTACCGGGGCCAGGTGGTGGTGAGCAATCCCGGTCCGGCAGCGAAGCCGGACTGGACGGTGACCGTGACGCTGGGCGACGACGCCACGGTCAGCAGTGTCAACGGGGCCGAGGCGAAGCAGGACGGGGCGGTGGTCACCTTCACGGGCGCGGCGGTGCCGGCGGGTGGGTCGACCACCATCCGGTTCGACGTGCGGGATCCGGACCTGGCGGCCAACGAGCCGGAGGGCTGCACGGTGGACGGCGCGGCCTGCGCCGGGTTGTGAGCGGTGCGCCCGCGGCGCGGCGCCGCCCGGAGGACGGGTCCTCCCGGCGGCGCCGCTGATCGAGGGGTCAGTTCCGGTTGATGGTGAACGTGCTGGTCGTGTTCCTGATGTCCTGGTAGTTGTCAGTGAGCCGGAGGTTGGTGAAGGTGGCGGAGCCGACCGCCGGGCCCTGCCCCGGCTCGGGCATCTCGTTGACCCAGATGCCGAAGCCCGACTTGGCGTCGAAGGCATCGCCGCTCCGCCTGGCCCCGGAGATCGACACGTTGGTCAGGACCGTGTCGGTGACCGGGTTCTCCGGTTGGCTGCCGTTGTACTTGGTCTGGAACATGATCCCGGAGTACGTCGGGTCGACGATGTCCACGTCGGAGATCCGGATGCCGCGGAACTCCTTGGAGGCGGAGAAGAGCCACAGGGCCGGGAACGTCTGCTGACCCCAGAAGTGGCCGCCCGCCCGGATCAGCGAGACGTTCTGGAACTGCGTGGGCGGGCTGGCGCCGAAGCCGACGAACGGGTAGCCGAAGTCCAGCGAGCTCACGGTGATGCCCGAGTACGTCAGCATGTCGGCGATGTAGAGGTTGCGGAAGACGTTGTCGTAGCCGCCGTACACCGCCACCCCGGCCGCCCGCCACGTCAGCGTGGCGCTCAGGTTCTCGAACACGTTGCCGTGGTTGCCGCCCGAGCCACCCTGGTCGGTCGCGGAGAACAGCGCGAAGGCGTCGTCGCCGTTGGAGCGGCCCTCCGAGTTGGTGACCAGGTTGTTCGTGCTGGCGTTGGTCATGTTGACCGCGTCGGCGAAGGTGTCCCGGAACCGGCTGTCCCGGATGGTCAGCCCGCTGACGCTCACCCCCCAGTACGCGCAGACGGTGTGCTCGACCCAGACGCTGTCCAGCGTCATGTTGTCGACGTCCTTCAGCTCGCCCCACACCTTGCCCGGACCGTCGATCCGGTTGGTGTAGTTGCCGAAGAAGGCCAGGTGGGCGAAGGTCGACCCGCTCGCCGAGGACTCCACCCGGAAACCGGCGTCGGTGTTCTGCTGGTTGGTGGGCGTCTGGAAGCGGGTGTACCACATGCCCGCGCCGACCACCCGGACCGGCTTGCCGTACACCTGGAACTTCTGGGCGGTGTCGTAGGTGCCCGGCGGCAGGTAGACGCCGACGAGGTTACCGGTGGGGTCCATCCGGACGGCGTCCAGGGCGTTCTGCACGTCGGCGTGGCTGAAGCCGTTCGGCACCGTGTAGCGGGCCGGGTCCGGGTTGGCCCGGGGCGACACCAGCTCGGTGTTGACGAAGTCGATCGCGTACGTGGTGCTGTTGGCCGGGTCCTTCTGGAGCCGGATGGTGGCGCCGGCCGGGACGGTCGAGTTCAACATCACGTTGGCCTCGTCGTACAGGTGGCGGGGCGCGCCGGCGCCCGGCGAGTCGCTCGGGCCGGCCTCGGCCCCGTAGAGCCAGATGTGCTTCGAGGTCAGGTTGATCGGCTTGTGCAGCACCCCGTTGACGTAGATGTTCAACGTCGAGTCGATCCCGCCGCCGCCCGGCGCGTCCGGGATGGAGAAGCGGGTGACCAGGGTGTTGGTGGGCGCCCGGGTGGTCCACTCGACGTACGCCCCGGTGGTGTTCAGGGTGACCGCCCGGCGGCCGGACGCCTCGCCGGCCAGGTCGCCGATGGTCCGGTTCGGCCCGAGCACCTGCGCCCCGCCGCCGACCCGGCCGTCCTCGGCCTCGTACATGTCGTACGCGAGGTTCGCGCCCCGCCCGACGAAGAGCGGCCGCTCGCTGGTGTTGTTCTGCTGCTTGACGGGCAGCTCGTTGGCGTCGGCGGCGAGCGCCACCCGCACCGCGTACTTCCCGTTCGCCGCCGTCCAGGTGCCCAGGTTGACCGGCGGGCTGGTCGCACCGGCCGCCAGGGCGCCGCTGTACGAGCCGGTCAGGGTGCGCACCACCGCGCCGGTGTCGCTGAGCAGGGTGAGGGTGATGCCGTGCGCCCCGCCGGCCGAGGCGACCGTGCCCTGGTTGCGGATCGACACCGCGAAGCTGACCGCGGCGCCGGCGCTCGGCGTGCCGGGTGACCAGGTGACCGCCCCGGCGACCAGGTCGGAGCTGGGCACCGCGCTGACCGTCAGCGAGGCGGTCCGGCTGTTGTTCGACTCGTTCTGCTCGATGACCGTGTTCGCCTCGTCGGCGGTCGCGGTCACCTCGTAGCTGCCGGCGTTGCGCGCGCCGATGGCGAGTGTGACGGTCGCCGACGCACCGGCCGCGAGCGCCCCGACGGCCGCGGTGCCGACCTTCGTCGTACCCAGGGAGAAGGTCACCGCGGAGGCGGCGGCCGGCGCCGTGCCGGCGTTGCGGACGGTGGCGGAGAGGGTGACCGGGTCGGTCTCCACGGGCGCGGACGGCGCCGCGGACAGGGCCGTGACCGTGAGGTCAGGGTTCGGCGCCGGGGTGCCGATCACCTGGAACTCGGCGACCTGGCCGTTGGAGGAGCCCGAGTTAGCGGTGAACTGCAGCCGCACGTCCGCGGCGGTGGCGCTGACCGGGATGGTCACCGTGTTGCTGCTGCTCGGGGTGAACGAGTACGTCGCCGAGCCGACCACGCTGGTGAACCCGGAGGCGGACTGCTCCCGGCCGAGCACCTGGAAAGTCTGTGTGCGCGGCCCCCAGACCGGGTCGGGGTTGAGCTTGACCACGACGGCGCTGATGCTGGCGTTGGCACCGAGCGCGACGGTCAGCGTGCTCGGGTACGCCCCCGGCGCGCCCTCCCAGTAGGTCGTCACGTCACCGTCGTTGGCGTTGGCCGCGGTGAACACGTGCACCACCGAGGATGCGGTGATGGGCTTGCCGGCGGCCAGGTTGGTGCCGCCCGAGGTACTGCCGGTCCGGGTGACCGTGTTGGAGGTCGCCGAGACGTTCCCGGCCGCGTCCCGCGCCCGGACGAAGTACGAGACGGTGGCGCTGTCCGGCTGGCTGTCGGTGTAGGCGAGGGTGGACCCGTTGACGCTGCCCCGCAGGGCGTTGTTGGCGTAGACGTCGTAGCCGGTGACGCCGACGTTGTCGGTCGACGCCGTCCAGGTCAGCCGGACCTGCCCGGACGCCGGCTGGGTGTACGCCAGGTTGCCCGGCGCGGTCGGCGCCGTGGTGTCCCCGGTGTTGCCGGTGCGGGTGACCGTGTTGCTGGGCGTCGACTGGTTGCCGGCCGCGTCGCGCGCCCGGACGGTGTAGGCGACGGTGGCGCCGGCCGGCTGGGTGTCGGTGTACGTGAGAGTCGACCCGCTGACGCTGGTGCGCAGCGTCCCGTTGGCGTAGACGTCGTAGCCGGTGACGCCGACGTTGTCGGTCGACGCCGTCCAGGTGAGCCGGACCTGGTCGGCGGCCGGCTCGGTGAACGCCAGGTTGCCGGGCGCGCTCGGCGGCTGGGTGTCGCCGGTGGCCGGGCCGTAGACCTCCAGCTCGGCGAGCTGGCCGGCGGGCCAGCCGGTGTTGGCGGTGACCAGCAGCCGCACGTAGCGGGTGGTCGCCGTGCCGAAGGTGACGGTGACCGTGTTGCCGCTGCCGGGGTCGAACGCGTACCCCGCGGAGCCGGCGAGGGTGCCGAAGGTGGACCCGTCGGTGCTGCTCTGCACGGTGAGCGTCTGCGTGCGTGCCGGCCAGCCGGCGGGAAGCTTCAGCACCACCTTGTTGACCGCCGCGGCGGCGCCGAGGTCGACCCGGATCCACTGCGGGAACGCGTTGTTGGCGCTCTCCCAGTAGGTGGCCGGGTTGCCGTCGTTGGCGTTGCCCGCGCCGTAGACGTCGGAGTGGCCGCTCTCGGCCACGGTCCGGCCCAGGGCCAGGTTGGCCGACGCGCTCGCCGACCCGTACACCTCCAGCTCGGCGAGCTGCGCGGCGGCCTAGCCGGTGTTGGCGGTGACCGTGATCCGGACGTGGCGGGCGCTGGTCGCCGGGAAGCTCAGCGTGACCGTGTTGCCGTTGGCCGGGCTGAAGGTGCGCCCCGCCGAGGCGGCCAGGGTGGTGAAGGTGCCGCCGTCGGTGCTGCCCTGCACCGACAGGGTCTCGGTGCGGGTCTCCCAGCCGGTGGGGAGCTTCAGCACGACCTGGTCGACCGACTGGGCGGAACCGAGGTCGACCTGGGCCCACTGGGGGAAGGTGCTGCCGGCGCTCTCCCAGTAGCTGCCGGCGTTGCCGTCGGTGAGGTTGCCGGCCGCGTACGGGCCGTTGACGCTGCTGGCCGTGGCGGCGCGGCCGAGCGCGAGGTTGGGACCGCCGGCTGCGGCGGCCGGGGACGGGGGCGGGGCCGTGACGGCCAGCGCGACCGCGGCGAGCACCGCGACCAGCCGGGTACGGAATCTGGACATGGTGGAGGAACACCT
>NZ_WBKT01000147.1 GCF_008868175.1 Micromonospora sp. AMSO31t | reverse complement strand
CGCCCACCCGGCCCCCTTCGTGCCGCCGGTCACCAGCGCGCGCCGGCCGGCGAGCGAGTCCCGGTCGGACAGGGGCGGTGCCATGTGTCTCCTCTCCTCGGGCAGCACGGGACGGACGCGCGGCGGCGTCGTATCAGCATGGCAGGGAGGACGCCTGGAGGACCGCGAGTGCCCGCTCTCGGCGACGCGCAGCATGATCCTCGTCGAACGGGAGACCGGCGCCGAGGTGGAACCGGTCGTGGTGGACCGGACCACCGGCCGCGAGCTGCACTCCGAGCACTTCGTCTTCGCCGCCGGGCCCGCCGCCGGCCCGGTGATGCGCGCCCGCTACGAGGGCGTCACGCCGGAGCGGCAGCGGGGCTAGCGACCCCCCCGCCGGGATCAGGACCCGGGACCGAGCAGCAGGGCGGCCACGGTGGCCGCGGTGGCCAGCACGGCGAGCGCCGCGCTGGTGGCCACGAACCGGCCCAGCGGGACGGCCACCCCGGCGGCCCGGCAGCGCTCGTACCAGATCAGCGTCGCCAGCGACGCCCACGGGGTGGCCAGCGGGCCGACGTTGGTGCCGACCAGCAGGGCCAGCAACTGGGTGTGCCGGTCGGTGGCGATGACCGCCTCGCCGGCCAGGTACGCGGGCAGGTTGTTGACCACGTTGGCGAAGAGCGCGCCGACCCCGCCGGCCCGCAGCGCGCCCTCGGCGCCCGGGTCGGCGCCGATCAGGGTCCCCAGCAGGGTGTCCAGGCCGTGCCGGCCAATGGTCTGCACCACGAGGAACAGCCCGGTCACGAAGACCAGCAGCCGCCACGGGACCAGGGCGAGCCGCAGGCTGCCCCGGGCGCGCACCGCGAACCCGGCGACCAGGATCGCGGCGGCCACCCCGGAGGCCAGTCCGATCTCGACCCCGACCAGGATTCCGGCGACGAAGAGCAGGCAGGCGGCGAGCGCCGTGCGGTAGAGCGCCCGGTCCGGCGGCACGTGCGGCGGCGGCGGGACGAACGGATCCGCTCCGGCGCGGGCCGGCCGCCAGTACCACCACCAGAGCAGCAGCATGGTGATCACGATGGCCACCAGTTGCGGCCACCACATCCGGGCCGCCCAGGGCACCGGCTCCAGGCCGATCCGGTCGCTGGCCAGGATGTTGGTCAGGTTGGACACCGGCAGCAGCAGGCTCGCCGTGTTGGCCAGCCAGACCGTGGTCATGGCCAGCGGGGTCGGCGGCACGCCCAGCTTGCGGGCCAGGGCGATCATCACCGGGGTGAGCAGGACCGCCGTGGTGTCCAGGTTGAGCGCGATGGTGGTCACCGAGGCGAACCCGACGCAGAGCCAGAACAGCGCCCGGTAGCTGCCCCGGGCCGTGATCGCCATCCGGGCGGCGAGCGCGTCGAACACCCCGGCCACGGCGGTCAGCTCGGCCAGCACCACCACCGTGCCGAGGAAGATCAGGATGGGTACGATCCGGCGTACGGTGGCCTCGGCGTCGGCGCGGGGGAGCAGTCCTGTGAGGACGCACACGACGCCCACGACGGCCAGGCCCAGCGCGATCCAGTCCAGGACGTGCAGCCGCCCCCAGCGGGATCGGTCCGGCGCGGTGGACGGCGGCTCGCCCACGGTCTCCACGAGGCATGATCCTCGCACACCCCCGCCCGCCCGGACCGGCCCGACGCGACCGGCCGGCGGCTGCCGAGGGTATCCACGGATTGACGGTCGGTGGCCATAATGACCATGTGGCTGTAGGCGCGCACCCGACCCGGTCCGACCGCCCCATCGACTTCTTCATCAGCTATTCGCCGGCCGACGAGCGCTGGGCGACCTGGCTGGCATGGGAGTTCGAGGCGGCCGGCTACCGCACCCTGCTCCAGGCGTGGGACTTCGTGGCCGGCACCAACTTCATCGACTTCATGGACCGCGGGGTCCGCGAGGCCGAGGTGGTCGTGGCGGTGCTGTCCGAACGCTACCTGCACTCCACCTACGGCAAGCTCGAATGGCAGGCGGCGCTGCGCGCCGACCCGGACGGCACCGGCAACAAGCTGGTCACCGTGCGGGTCGAGGACTGCCCGATCGACGGCCTGCTCGCCACCATCACCTACGTCGACCTGGTCGGCGTGAGCGATCCGGCGCAGGCGCGGGGCCGGGTGCTCGACCGGATCCGGGAGGCGCTCGACGGCCGGGCCAAGCCGATGCGGCAGCCCACCTTCCCGCACCACCTCGACGACCCGGCCGGGGTGCTCGCCGCGCCCGCCACCGGCGCGCCCGCGCCGCGCCGCGCCCGGCGTACCCCGATCAACCCGCCGCCCTTCCCGCCGGCCGCGGCAGCCGCGCCGACGGCGCGCGGCACCCTGAGCGTGCTCCAGGTCGCCGGGCCGCGCTTCGGCCGCGGGGTGATCGAGCCGGGGGCCCCGGTCACCCCGGGCGAGCTCCAGGAACACCTGATGGGCGACCTCACCCTGCTGATGAACG
The DNA here is from genome assembly GCF_008868175.1 of Micromonospora sp. AMSO31t. GTDB lineage: Bacteria > Actinomycetota > Actinomycetes > Mycobacteriales > Micromonosporaceae > Micromonospora. The sequence continues at coordinate 12,262 of NZ_WBKT01000147.1, read as the reverse complement.
ACGGGGTGCCCCGGCCGGACCTGCTGGTGGTGGCCGGCAACCTGACCGAGTCGGGCAGCCCCCGGGAGTTCTCCGACGCGCTGAGCTTCCTCACCGGGCTGCGGGTGCTGCTCGGCCTGGAGCCGCACCGGCTCGTCGTGGTGCCCGGCCCGCGCGACGTCACCATGGCCGCCAGCCGCGCCTACTTCGCCACCTGCGAGGCCGACGACGTCGACCCGCAGCCGCCCTACTGGCCGAAGTGGCGGCACTACGCGCGCCTCTTCGACGAGCTCTACCAGGGCCTCGAGGACCGCATCTTCGACAGCGAGCAGCCGTGGACCCTGTTCCCGGTGCCGGACCTGCGGGTGGTGGTGGCCGGGCTGAACTCCACCGTGGCCATCACCCACCGCGAGGAGGACCGGTACGGCTTCCTCGGCGAGGCCCAGTCCACCTGGTTCGCCCAGCGGCTGCGTCACTACCAGCAGTCCGGGTGGCTGCGGCTCGGCGCCATGGCGCACGCCCCCGGCCCGCGCACCCCGTACGCGGACGAGGTGGCCGTGTCCGACGGGGTGTCGCTGCGCGACCGCGGCTCGTTCAACCGGCTGGTCGGTCCGATGCTCAACCTGCTGCTCGCCGACGCCGCGCCCGGCCCCCGGGTCGACCCGGTGGTGCCGCTGGCCACCGCCTCGCGGGACGGCCGGGCCCAGGTGCTGCGGCTCGGCGCCGACGGGATGACCCGCTGGGTGCTGGGCCGCGACGACCGGCACGACATGGGCGAGCCGACCCGGCTGAGCTGGCCGCGTGCCGACGCGACCTTCGGCGCGGCGGGCCCGGCCCAGGTGCCCGACCCCCGGCTGCCCACCGTGGTGGAGGGACCCACCCAGGGCTCCGCCGAGGACCCGCCGGCGCCACCGGCCGTGCCCGCGCCCGCTCCGCTGGAGCGCCTGCTCGACCGGCTCGCCGAGGTCTGCGAGGCGCGCCACGACCGGGTGGTGGTCCGCCGCGTCGAGGCCGACCCGCCGCACCTCTACGTCACCTACCGGGCGGACGGGGTGGTCCGGCAGCAGCGGGTCGGGGCGCACGTGGGCACCCCGTCCCCGGCCGACGTCGACGGTTTCGCCCGGCGGGTGCACGCCACCGACCCGGACATCCCCTCCGAGCTGGTCTACGACGGCGACCGGGTGCCGCGCGGGCTGGCCGAGGCGGCGCAGCGGCGCGGCGTGCGGCTGCTGCACCTGACCGAGTTCCAGGGCCTGCTCGACCTGCGCGACTACGTCGCGGCGCAGACCGCCCGGCTGCAGGCCGACCGGCTCTACCCGCCGGTCCAGTACGTCCCGCAGCGCTACCGGCACCTGGTGGGCGCCGACCAGCGGGTCCGCGAGGACGTGGTGGACGAGCTGCTGGAGCTGATCTCCGCGCCGGACGGCCGGTTCGTGCTGGTGCTCGGCGACTTCGGCCGGGGCAAGACCTTCGCGCTGCGCGAGGTGGCCCGCCGGCTGCCCACGGCCGCCCCCGACCTGATCCCGATCCTGGTGGAGCTGCGCGCGCTGGACAAGGCGCACTCGGTCGACGGGCTCGTGGCCGCCCACCTGGCCAACCACGGCGAGCAGGTCATCGACCTCAAGGCGTTCCGCTACATGCTCCGCCAGGGCCGGATCGTGCTGCTCTTCGACGGTTTCGACGAGCTGGTCGCCCGGGTGACCTACGACCGGGCGGCCGACCACCTGGAGACGCTGCTCCAGGCGGCCGAGGGCCACGCGAAGATCGTGGTGAGCAGCCGGACCCAGCACTTCAAGACCAACTCGCAGGTGCTGACCGCGCTGGGGGAGCGGGTGGGCCTGCTGCCGCACCGCCGGGTGGTGGCCATCGAGGACTTCACCCCCGGCCAGATCGAGACCTTCCTGCGCAACCGCTACGGCGGCGACGAGCGGGCCGCCCGCGAGCGGCTGGACCTGCTGGCCGGGGTGAAGGACCTGCTCGGCCTCTCCCGCAACCCGCGGATGCTCGGCTTCATCGCCAACCTCGACGAGGGGCGGCTGGCGGCCGTGGCCGGTGCGGGCGGCACGTTCAGCGCGGCCGCGCTGTACCGGGAGATCCTGGAGTCCTGGCTGGACTTCGAGGAGCGGCGCACCCAGGGCATCCCGGGCGCTCCGGTGAGCCTGCGCCGGCCCGAGCTGTGGCACGCGGTGAGCCGGCTGGCCTTCCAGCTCTGGGAGAGCGGCGAGTCCTACCTGCGGCTGGCCGAGTTGGCCGAGGCCGCCGGTCAGCTCGCCGGGCTGGCCGACTCCCGGCTGTCCGGGCCGCAGGCCATCCACGCGGTGGGCGCCGGCAGCCTGCTGGTCCGCACCGACGACGGGCTGTTCGGGTTCATCCACACCTCGGTGATGGAGTGGCTGGTCGCCGAGGGGGTCGCCGCGCAGCTCAACCGGGGTGAGGAGCCGGCCGCGCTGGCGGTGCGCCCGCTGTCCGCGCTGACCGTGGAGTTCCTCGGCGACCTCGCCGATCCGGCCCGCTGCACCGCCTGGACCGCCCGGGTGCTGGGCGACGAGGCGGCCGGCGAGACGGTCCGGGCCAACGCCCTGCGGCTCAGCGCCCGGCTGCGGCTGCCCGACCGGGCCGACCTGCGCGGCGCGGTGCTGCGCGGCGAGGACCTGTCCCACCGGGAACTCGCCGGGGCGGACCTGACCGGCGCCGACCTCACCGACACCCGGCTGGTCGCCACCAACCTCACCGAGGCGAGGCTGGAGCACGCCCGGCTGCGCGGCGCTCGCCTGGACCATGCCCGCCTCGCCGGGGCCGACCTGCGCGACGCGGAGCTGGCCGGCGCCCGGCTGTTCCGCGCCGACCTGCGTGGCGCGCGGATCAGCGGTAGCAGCTGGCACCGGACGGCGCTGATCGACGTGAGCGCCGACGCGGCGCTGCTGCGCGCGCCGGAGCTGCGCGGCGCCGTGGTCGCCCCGGGCCGCCCGGTCGCGCCGGGCCTGGCCCCGCCCGCCGTCGGCGTGGCGTACGGCTTCGAGGTGGGCCGGCTGCCGGTGCCGGTGGCGTACAGCCCGGACGGGTCGGTGCTCGCGGTGGGCAGCGACGACGGTGGTGTGCTCATCTGCGACACGGCGGCCGGGCTGCCGGTGCGTACCCTCCAGGGCCACCGGGGCCGGGTCTACGCGGTCCGCTTCGACGCCGCCTCGCACCAGCTCGTGACCGGTGCGGCCGACCTCACCGTCCGGTTCTGGGACGCCGACCACGGCGACGTGCGGCACGTCATCGAGGACGTCTTCGACGGCTGGGTGTGGCCGCTGCTCACCGACGGCGCGCGGGGCCGGCTGGTGGTCGGCGACGCGGCCGGCGTGGTCCGGCTCTACGACACCCGGACGGCCCGGCTGCGGCAGGAGTGGCCCGGCCACGCCGCGCCGATCTGGGGCACCTCGTTCAGCCCGGACGGCCGGCGGGTCGTGGTGGTCGACAGCGCCGGCGTGGTGCGGGGCTGGGACATCCCCTCCGGCCGGCTCGCCTTCGAGGTGCGCGAGCCGGAGGTGGTCTACCGTGTGGTGCACAGCCCGGACGGCCGGCTGCTGGCCGCGGTCGGCCAGCACGGCCGGGTGTGGATCCGCCGGGCCACCGACGGTGAGCTGCTGCGCCAGCCGCGCGGCCACGAAGCCGACGTGTACGCCCTCGACATCCACCCGGACGGCACCCTGATGGCGACCGGCGACACCCACGGCGCGCTGCGGCTCTGGGAGCTGGAGACCGGCCGCCCGGTCCGGGTGCTCGGCCGGCAGCGCGGCGCGATCTACAGCGTCCGGTTCAACGGCGACGGCAGCGTCCTGGCCACCGCCGCCAGCGACGGGGCGATCCAGCTCTGGGACAGCGCCGACGGCCAGCTGCGGCACGAGCTGACCCGGCACCGCGGCTCGGTCTGGCCGGTGGTCTGGCGGCCCGACCAGGCCCAGGTGGCGACCAGCAGCAACGACGGCACCACCCGGCTGTGGGACGTGCGCTCCGGGCAGCTCCAGCACACCCTGCGCGGGCACGGCCGGCGGGTCACGGCGCTGTCCTTCCGGGACGACGGCGAGGTCCTGGCGGCCTGCGGCAACGACGGCGTGGTCCGGCTCTGGGAGCCGCGCACCGGCCGGCTGGTCCGGCAGCTCGCCAGCCCGGCCGACCGGCTGCTGTCGGCCGTCTTCTGCCCGGGTGAGTCGCTGGTCGCCGCGCCGAGCGGCGACGGCGGCGTGCACCTGTGGAACACCGACACCGGCCTCGACGAGCGGGAACTCAACGTGGACACCGACCACGTCTGGGCGACCGCGTTCAGCCCCGACGGCGACGCCCTCGCCACCGCCAACGACGACGACACCGTACGGCTGTGGTACCGGCGTACCGGCCGGCACTTCGCCACCCTCACCCCGCACCGGGGCCGGGTGCGCGCCATGGCGTTCAGCCCGGACGGCGAGACCATCGCCACCGGCTGCGACGACCAGCTCGTCCGGCTCTGGGACGCGGCCACCGCGACCTGCCGGCTCACCCTCGAACACCACACCGATCGGGTGTACGCGGTGTCCTTCAACACCGACGGGACGCTGATCGCCAGCGCCAGCAACGACGGCGTCGCCGTGGTCTGGGACGCGCTCACCGGTGAACGGCGCACGGTGCTCACCGAGCACACCGGCCGGCTCTGGTCCTGCGCGTTCAGCCCCAGCGGCAACCTGCTCGCCACGGCCGGCGACGACCTGGTGATCCGGCTCTGGGACCCGGGCACCGGCCGGCTGCACGGCACCCTGGCGGCACACACCCGGCGAGTCTGGTCGGTGGCGTTCAGCCCGGACAGCAGCCTGCTGGCCAGCGCCGGCGACGACGGCACCGTGCGACTGTGGGACGTCGCCGACCCGGAGCACGCCCAGCTGCGGGCCACCCTGATCGGGCTGCCCGACGGCTGGGCGGCGGTGAGCCCGGACGGCCGGTACAAGCTGGACGGCGACCCGGGCGGCCAGTTCTGGCACGTCATCGGCACCTGCCGGTTCGAGGTGGGTGAGCTGGACCCGTACCTGACCCAGGTGCGGCGGCTCTCCGTGGACGCCCCGTTCTGACCTCCGGCGGCCGCACGACGTGACCGTCACCAGCGTCGTCGCGGGCCGTTTCGTTACACGATCCGGCGGTTCTGGCTGACCGATCAGTCCGGCCGGACGTGCGGCGTGGCCAGGCGAACCGATCAGTTTGACGCTCCGTCACGATCTCGACACAGAAGTTGTGGGTCTCTTCCGCGATCGATGTGCTGGCGCGGGACCAGCGCCGTCGGTGACGGCCATCGAGGAAGAGGTGGCTCATGGTGGCTCTACGACGGCTGCTCGCCGGCCTGACCGCGGCGGTGGTGACCGCGGCGCTCGCCCTCGTGTGGACGGCGGCGCCGGCCCACGCGGACGAGGCGTGGGAAAGCGCGCTCCGGACCCTGATGTCCCGCACGGCCACCTGGGCCGAGGGCGGCCTGTCCCGGGTCGGCCTGCTCGGCCAGCCGTTGCCGCTGCTCGGCTTGAGCCCGGGCGCGCTCGTGGCAGTCCGAGCCGGGCAACCTGCTCGCCGTCTCCTCCTCGGTGAAGACCACCGGCCGCGTCACGGTCAGCGTGCCGGGCGCCACCGGCGCCCTCGGCCAGGGCGTCGGCGTGGACGTCAGCTGGAAGGCCGGCGAGCAGCCGGTGGTGGACACCAGCAGCCTCGACGGGATCTTCGCCGTCGACTTCAACCCGGACGACCCGAAGGCCCTCTTCGCGGTCGTGGTCGAGGCGCTGCGGCTGGTCAACGCCGCGCTCACCGAGCCCGGTGGCGGCAGCGGACCGCTGAACACCGAGATCCCGCTGCTCGGCCGCTCAGCCCGGGAGCTGCTCGGCGTGGACGAGAGCGGCGCCGGCAAGGGCGTCACGTTCACCGCCGACGGGGCGGACTTCCTGCTCAAGGACGCCAACCGCAGCGGGGACGCGGCCTTCGACCCGCGGCTGGCCGGGCGCACCCTGGTGATCGGCAGCAGGGCGTACCGGGTGCTGGACCGGGTGGACGGCCAGACCCTGCGGGTCGACGCGGCCGGCACGCCGAAGCCGGAGAACGGCACGGCGTACGCGCTGCGGCCCGAGCTGGCTGACGCGCTGGACAAACTGCTCGCCGCGCCCCCGGACACCCTCCAGGACGCCCTCGACCAGCTCAACACGGCGATCGGCGCGGACAGCGGGATCCAGTTCACGCTCGACGAGCGGGCCGGCGGCCCGTACCTGCGGGTCGGCCTGGACTGGAAGCGCAACGTCCGCACGGCCGGGCCGCTCGCCTTCGCCTGGGACGGCGCCCGCGACCTGGTCAGCCTCGACAGCTCGGGCACCTTCGCCCTCGACGTCGACGCCCGCGCGCAGCTCGGCCTGCTGCTGCCGCTGAAGCTCAACTCGGCGCCCCTGCTGGACAAGAACTCCTCGGCCAAGGTGACGGTGAAGGGCGGGGTGGACGACGCGGCGCTGGCCGCCCGGGTCGGTCCGCTCGCCCTCGACCTCGGCAAGGACCCCGACTTCGCCAGCGTCAAGGCCGACCTCAGCGTGGGCCTGGGCGGGCTCGCGGCCGACGGGCCGGTCACCGACCTGCTCGGCCTGACCCCGACGTTCACCACCGCCGGCGTGGACTGCGGCGGCGGGATCGGCAGCGCGACCACGCCGATCTGCGCCCGCGCGCCGCTGTTCGTCGACAACTGCGAACCCGCAGACGCCACCAACCTGCTCACCTTCACCATGGGCCTGGACCTCGCGCCGCACGCGCAGACCCCGGACCTCACCTCCTGCTTCGCCAACCTGTCGCTCAAGCTCACCGACTTCAACGTGGGCATCGACGGCTACCTGGCCAAGGTGGAGGACGCGCTCCGGCTGGCCAGCTTCGACGGGAAGCTGCCCCTGGTCGGCGACGACCTGCAACAGGGCCAGAAGTTCGTGGCCGAACTGCGCGCGGACGTCAAGGCCGCCATCGGCCCGGTGCTGGCGAACGCCACGCTGGACAGCGCCGGTGTGCAGAGCGGGCTCAACGACGTGCTGGCCGACCTCGACCCCGGCGTGAGCGCGGTGGTCGGCTGCCGCAGCGGGGTGGCCACCCCCTGCCAGCCGGAGGACTTCCAGTCCATCCGGATCAAGCTGACCGCGTCGCGGGGCGCGCCCTCGGCCGCGGACGGCTGCACGAACGCGAGCGACAGCGACACCTGCCTGGGCGTCAACGTCCCGCTCGACCTGGGCATCCCCGGCCTGTCGCTGAAGGCGAAGAAGGGCGCCCCCGACGGCATCCAGGCCAAGCTGGGCTGGAAGCTGCACCTGGACCTGGTCCTCGACCGGGACGAGGGCTTCTACGTCCCCACCCACGACGGGGACACCGCGCCCGAGGTGCAGATCGGCGCCGCCTTCGACATGACCGGCGACCTGGCCGCCCAGCTCGCCTTCATCCAGGTGAACGCCACCAAGCAGGGCACCGCGCCGCTGGTGCGGGCGTACTTCGGGGTCGACCTCAAGGGCTCGGCGGGGGAGAAGAGCTGCTTCGACCCGGCCGTGGCCGCGGACTGCGCGGCCGACCCGGACGCGAAGCTCACGCTCGCCGAGTTCACCGACCTTGGCTCCCTGCTCGCCACCGACCTCACCGCCCAGGTGAACATCGACTGGAAGCTGGCGGCGGCGGTCAACACCGGCGACGAGGTGGGCTCCGCGCTGCCCGGTGTCAGCGCCCGGTTCGGCCTGAAGTGGGGCCTGGAGCACAAGCAGGGCGGGCTGAGCGCCTCCGGCGGCGGGGTCACCACCCCGCTCCAGGTGACGTTCACCGACATCGCGCTGGACGCCGGCGCCTTCTTCAGCAAGATCCTCAAGCCGGTGGTGGAGAAGCTCAAGGCGGTCACCGGTCCGCTCCAGCCGGTCATCGACACCCTGTACGCGCCCATCCCGGTGCTGTCGGACCTGTCGAAGGCCACCGGCGGACCGGACATCACCCTCGTCTGGCTCGCCAAGACGTTCAGCACCCTCACCGGCGGCCCGAAGCTCGACTTCGTCGACACCGTCCGCGCGGTGATCACCTTTGTGAACCGGATACCCGACTGCGACGCCGGCTGCTCGATCCCGCTCGGCCAGTTCCTGGTCGACCCGGCCAAGGCGCTCACCACCGAGGCATCGCCGGCGTCCGCGGAGAGCCTGATCAAGCGGGACGACCCGTTCACCAGCGCGAAAACCGCCGACGAGGTGAAGTCCGCGGTGGACACCGCCGCCGGGGACGACGGCGAGAAGCTGTTCGCGGCGGGCGCCGACGGGAAGTCCAACGCCCAGAAGACCGGCTTCAGCTTCCCCATCTTCGACAACCCCGGCTCGCTGTTCGGGCTGCTCATGGGGCAGGACGTCGAGCTGGTCAGCTTCGACTCCGGTCCGCTGTCGCTCGGGTTCAGCTGGCGGCAGTCCTTCGGCCCGGTCTACGCCCCGCCGCCGGTGCTGGTCACCCTCTCCGGCAGCGCCTCGGTGACCGCCCGGTTCATCGCCGGGCTCGACACCGCGGGCATCCGGCACGCCGTGGAGGCCGCCACCGACGGCACCGACCTCGACGCGGTCAGCCTCCTCGACGGCCTCTACTTCAAGACCGCCGACAGCACCGGCAAGGCCGTCCCGGTGGTCACCCTGCGCGGCGAGATCGCCGCGGGGGCCGAGGTCAGCGTGCTCATCGTCAAGGCGGGCATCGAGGGCGGCATCCGGCTGACGGTCGGGTTCAGCTGGAACGACCCGAACAACGACGGGAAGTTCCGCACCAGCGAGTTCCTCCAGGCGCTGCTCGTGAACCCGGTCTGCCTCTTCACCACCAGCGGGCAGCTCTCGGTGTTCCTCAAGGTCTACATCACCATCGACCTGTTCCTGTTCTCCAAGACCTTCGACTTCACGCTGGTCGACGCCACCCTGCTCGACTTCCGCGCGCAACCCGACTGCACACCGAAGCCACCCGAGCTGGGCGGCACGGTCGGGGACACGCTGGTCGTCTTCGCCGGCAAGTTCGGCACGAAGGACCAGCGTGGGGACAAGGCGTGGGACAACGGCGCCGGCACCTACGCCGGTGACGTGGTGAAGGTGTACGCCGTGCACTTCGCCAACGGCGACGCCGACTTCGACGGCTTCGCGGTGGAGGCGCTCGGGCGCAAGCAGGAGTTCCTCGACCCGAATCTGACCCGGGTGGTCGTCGACGGGCGGGGCTACCAGGTGGCCGACGCCGACAAGGTCTCCCTGTCGGTGCTGCTGCTCGGCGACGGTGACACCGGCGGCGACGGCACGAAGACCTCGGCGTTCGACAAGGCGGCCGTCGTCCTCGGCTCCGACGGCCGGGACCAGATCCGCACGGGCACCGGCCCGGCCTGGGTGGACGGGCGCGGCGGCGACGACGTGATCGTCACCGCGGAGGCGGCCGGCCAGGTCAGCCGGGTGGCCGGCGGCGCCGGCCGGGACACCGTCACCACCGGCGACGGCAACGACGTGGTGGCCGGCGACAGCGACCTCGGCGCCGTGGACCGGCCCGGCACGACCACCGTGCACACCTCGGTCGGGGACAAGAGCCTCACCGGTCTGGTCGACTGGACCAGGCTCAAGGACCCGACCGAGGAGACCGCCGGCGCGGACGACCACGTCACCGTCGGGCACGGCGCCAGCAGGGTCTACGGCAACGGCGGCGACGACGTCGTGGGCGTGGTCCTCGACGACCGGCCGAACGGGACGAACCTGATCATCGGCGGCCCCGGCGCGGACATCCTCAACGGCGGCAAGGCCGACGACACCATCCACACCGCCGGCAGCAGCGTCCCGGCCGACCCGGACGCGGCCGGCAGCGGCGACGCCGGGCTGACCAACCGGGTCGACACCGGCTCCGGCCAGGACACCGTGCACGGCAGCGCCGGCGCCGACCTGGTCGTGTCCCACTCGGCCAACGGCCAGACCGGCCACGTGTACGGCTACGGCGGCGACGACGTGCTGGTCGGCGGCTACGGCACCGACGAGCTGTTCGGTGGCCCGGACGAGGACTACGTGATCGCCGAGCCGTCCAGCGTGGGCGACCCGGACGGCACCGACGGGTACGGCCCGGCCCGGCAGGTCGTCCACCAGCCGCTGCCGGCCGGCACCCAGTCGCAGGCCAAGCTGCTCGTCGGTGGCCTGGGCAGCGACCACGTGGTCGGCGGCGACGGCGGGGCGACCGTCTTCGGTGACCGGCGACTGACCGCCGAGACCTGCGCCGACGCCACCCTCGCCGGCGACCAGCCGGCCCCCACCGACCAGGGCTCCGCCGACCTCATCCTCGGCGGCGCCGGGGTCGAGGTGGTCACCGCCGGCAGCGGCGACGACCGCGCCGACCTCGGCGGCGGCGACGACCGGGCCTGCGGCGGTCCGGGCGTCGACCAGCTGCACGGCGACGACGGGATCGACCTGCTCTTCGGCAACACCGGCGGCGACAGCGGCGGCGACGAGGTGTTCGGCGGAGAGGGCGCGGACGTGCTCTGGGGCGGCCGGGGCTGCGACCCGGTGCTCGACGCGACGAACCCGCAGTGCCTGGTGAACGGCGTGTTCAGCGCCGCCGCCCGGGGCCAGCAGGACCAGTACGTCGACCACCTGTTCGGCGGCGCCGGGGCGACCGGCGGCCCGGCCGTCGCCGCGGTGCTCGGGTCCGACCTGCTCGACTTCCGGCCGCGCGGCTCCTACCCGGACAACTGCGCGGCGGGCGCCTGGCCGGTGGACCTGGCCGCCGGCACGGTCGACCCGTGCCGCTGGTTCGAGGCGACCAACCTGGACAACGACGTCCTCGCCGACAACCAGCACCACCACGGCACCGACTGGATCTACGGCGGCTGGGACCGGGACGTGCTCCAGGGCGACGTGACGCAGAACGGGCCGAACAACGGCGACCGGCTGCTCGACTGGAACGGCGCCTACAACCTGTTCACCCACTGCAACTCGGCGTACGGCGGGTTCAACGACGTCCGCCAGCACAGCCCGGCCATGCAGAACTTCCTCGGGCAGGTGGCCTGGGCGACCGGCGCCGGTCGCGGCGCGAGCGACGTGACCACGGCCGGCACGTCGGCCTTCCTGGAGCTGGCCCTGACCTACCCGCGGGACAACCGGGACCACGGGGCCGGCCCGGCGTTCCCCGGCACGCCGGGGCACTTCGACACACCGTCCTGCACCGACTGAGGACGCGTCCGGGGCCCGGCTCTCCTTCGGGGGGAGCCGGGCCTCGGCGTCGGTCAGCTCCCGGGCATGACCACGGCGTTGCCGGTCACCCGGATGCCGCCGGTGGCCGGCACGTCGACCACCAGCAGGCCCGGCCGGCCCAGGTCCGCCCCCTGGTGCAGGTGCAGCGTGGTCGGCGGCTGGACCAGACCATGGGTACGCAGGTAGCCGCCCAGCGCGGCGGCCGCCGCCCCGGTGGCCGGGTCCTCGACGACGCCACCGACCGGGAAGGGATTGCGGACGTCGAACCGCGTGCCGGCGGCGCGCCACACCAGCGCCACGGTGGTCCAGCCCCGCCGGAGCATCAGGTCGCGCAGCCGGTCGAAGTCGTAGTCGAGCGCGGCCAGCCGCTCGCGGGTCGCTGCCCCCAGGATCAGGTGGTGCGCCCCGGCGTACGCGACGCGGGGCGGCAGCGACGGATCGAGGTCGGCCGCGGCCCAGCCCAGGGCGGCGAGCGCCTCGGCCAGGTCGTCCGGCGTCGCCGGGGCGTCGGAGGGAGCCACGCTTGTCAGCGTCGCGGTGGGCCGTCCGTCGGTGTCCCGGGCGGTGGCGACCGGAACCACGCCGGCCGGGGTGCGGAAGACCAGGTCGCCGGTGCCGGCGCGCTCGGCGACGGCCACGGCGGAGGCGATGGTCGCGTGGCCGCAGAACGGCACCTCGGCCTGCGGGCTGAAGTAGCGGACGTCGAACTCGCCGGGGCCGGCGGCGGTGAGGAACGCCGTCTCGGAGTATCCGACGTCGGCGGCGATGGCCTGCATCTCCGGGCCGGTGAGGGCGCCCGCGTCGAGGACGACGCCGGCGGGGTTGCCCGCCGCCGGGTCGGTGGTGAAGGCGGCGTACCGCAGGACCTGCGTCATGGCGCCACCGTACGCGTCAGCGCCCGGCGGGCCCCGCCCACCGGATCTCGCCCTCGTGCCGGACGTCGGTGGGTGCCAGGCCGGCGGCGGTGGCGACGGCGGCGGAGGCCCGGTGGTCCGGGTGGATGTGGGCGATGACCGTGCGCACCCCCTGCCGCCCGAGCCAGGCCACCAGCCCCCGGGCCG
>NZ_WBKT01000146.1 GCF_008868175.1 Micromonospora sp. AMSO31t | reverse complement strand
AGGGTTACCGGGGCGAGGGTGTCGAGGAGGTTCGTTCGGGAGGTGGCCGCCGTCGGCGCGCCCTCCTCGTGGGCGTACGCCAGGGTGGGGTCGATCAACTGGAGGGTGTGGACCAGGAGGTCGCCGGTCACCAGGAGGCGGTCGGCGCCGTCGTCGACCAGCACGGACTGGTGGCCGGGGGTGTGTCCGGGCGTCGCGAGCACGCGTACCCCCGGGGTCAGGCCGGTGTCGCCGTCGACCACCCGGAGCTGGCCCGCGGCGCGCAACGGCCCCAGGAGCCGGGCCGGCAGCTCGGGATGGAACAGCTCCAGCGCGGCCAGCTCGGCGCGCTGCACCAGGTGGTCCGCGTTCGGGAAGAGCGGGCCCGCCCAGCCGATGTGGTCGGTGTGCAGGTGGGTGAGCACCACGGTGCGGACGTCGGCCGGGTCGATGCCGGCGGCGGCCAGCTCGGCCGGCAGCCGGCCGGGCACGGGCGCCCAGCTCGCGGCGAGCGCGTCGGCCGGGCCGATCCCCGCGTCGACCAGGGTGACCGGCCCGTCCCCGGCACGCAGCGCGAACGCCCGGAACGGCAGCCACCAGCGACCGTCCGGAGTGACCGTGTCCGGGTCCCGCCGGTCGGCCTCGCGCCACTGCTCGGCGGTCGCGTCCGGGAACGCCTCGGCGCGCGGTTGGAAGAAGGGACCCGCGCCGTCGAGCAGGGCGGTGACCGTGATAGACCCGACCGTGTGAGTCAGCGGCATCCGGGAAGGATGTCACCGCGGCCCGTCCCGGGCGACCCCGTTTTGCCGCGGGGTGAGGCCGGCTGGGGAGCCCCGGTCACTTTCCAGTACGCTCGTACTGCTTGAGCACGTGTCCCCCGAGAGGAGCGCCGGCCGATGGCGAAGATCAAGGTAAACAACCCGGTCGTGGAAATCGACGGCGACGAGATGACCCGGATCATCTGGAAGCAGATCCGGGAGCAGCTGATCCTGCCCTACCTCGACGTCGACCTGCACTACTACGACCTGTCGATCCAGCACCGCGACGAGACCGACGACCAGGTCACCGTCGACGCCGCCAACGCCATCAAGGAGCACGGCGTCGGCGTCAAGTGCGCCACCATCACCCCGGACGAGGCCCGGGTGGAGGAGTTCGGCCTCAAGAAGATGTGGCGGTCGCCGAACGGCACCATCCGCAACATCCTCGGCGGCGTGGTCTTCCGCGAGCCGATCATCATGTCGAACGTCCCGCGGCTCGTCCCCGGCTGGACCAAGCCGATCATCATCGGCCGGCACGCGCACGGCGACCAGTACAAGGCCACCGACTTCGTCGTCCCCGGCCCCGGCAAGGTGACCGTCACCTACACCCCGGCCGACGGCGGCGCGCCGATGGAGATGGAGGTCGCCAACTTCTCCGGCGGCGGCATCGCCATGGGCATGTACAACTTCGACGAGTCGATCCGGGACTTCGCCCGCGCCTCGTTCCGGTACGGCCTGGACCGCGGCTACCCGGTCTACCTGTCCACCAAGAACACCATCCTCAAGGCGTACGACGGCCGGTTCAAGGACATCTTCGCCGAGGTGTTCGAGAACGAGTTCAAGGCCGAGTTCGACGCCGCCGGCATCACCTACGAGCACCGGCTGATCGACGACATGGTCGCCGCCGCGCTGAAGTGGGAGGGCGGCTACGTCTGGGCCTGCAAGAACTACGACGGTGACGTCCAGTCCGACACCGTCGCCCAGGGCTTCGGCTCGCTGGGTCTGATGACCTCCGTCCTGCTCTCCCCGGACGGCCGCACCGTCGAGGCCGAGGCCGCGCACGGCACGGTCACCCGGCACTACCGGCAGTGGCAGAAGGGTGAGAAGACCTCGACCAACCCGATCGCCTCGATCTACGCCTGGACCCGGGGCCTGGCCCACCGGGGCAAGCTGGACGGCACCCCGGCGGTCACCGAGTTCGCCAACACCCTGGAGCAGGTCATCGTGGAGACCGTCGAGGGCGGCCAGATGACCAAGGACCTCGCGCTGCTCATCTCGCGGGACGCCCCGTGGCTGACCACCGACGAGTTCATGAACGCGCTTGACGAGAACCTGGCCCGCAAGCTGTCGGCCTGACCGTCACCGTTCGCACCGGAGCCCGCCGGACCTGTCCGGCGGGCTCCGTCGTGTCCGCGGCACGGCGTCACCCGGGGCGGGCGCGCCTCGTTGAGCAGGGTGGACGGAATGCCAGTCCCGTCCAGGAAGGTTGACCGCGGTCGCCTCGCGGCTTGAGCGCCGATCAGCCAGCCTTCCCGGCTGTCGCGCACAGCCAGCCGTCCCTTCCCTTGCGGGGGGCCCTGTCCCGGGCCCCCCGCGCCCTGTTGTGGGGCGGGAGGGTCAGGCGGCCCGGAGCAGCTCCGCGGCCCGCTCGGGGGCGATGTCGTTGATGAACACGCCCATTCCCGACTCGGAGCCGGCCAGGTACTTCAGCTTGTCCTTGGCGCGCCGGATGCTGAACAGCTGCAGGTGCAGGTGCCCCAGCTCCCGGTCGACGCGCACCGGGGCCTGGTGCCAGGCGGCGATGTAGGGCATCGGCAGGTCGAACAGCCCGTCGAAGCGGCGCAGGACGTCCAGGTAGAGCGGCCCGAAGGCGTCCCGCTCGGCGTCGTCCAGGGCCGGGATGTCGGGCACCGGGCGGTGCGGCGCCACGTGCACCTCGAACGGCCAGCGGGCCGCGGCCGGCACGTACGCCGTCCAGTGTTCGTTGCTCGCCACGACCCGGTCGCCGGTCGCGCGTTCGGCGGCGAGCACGTCGGCGTAGAGGTTGCCCCCGGTGCGGTCGAAGTGCCGGCGGGCGGCGGCCAGCATGGTCCGGGTCCGCGGCGTGACGAACGGGTACGCGTAGATCTGGCCGTGCGGGTGGTGCAGGGTCACGCCGATCTCCACGCCCCGGTTCTCGAACGGGAAGATCTGTTCCACGCCGGGCAGCTCGCTCAGCGCGGTGGTGCGGTCGGCGATGGCGTCGAGCACGGTCCGCACCCGGCCGGGGGAGAGGCTGGCGAACGAGGCGTTGTGGTCGTCGGTGAAGCAGACCACCTCGCACTTGCCGAGCCCCGGGCGGACCGGGGTGAACGGGGTGATCTCGGCCGGCTCCTCGGCGACCCGCTGGCTCAGCGACGGGAACCGGTTCTCGAAGACGACCACGTCGTAGTCGGGGGCGGGGATCTCGCTGAGCCGGTCACCCCGGGAGGGGCAGAGCGGGCACTGGTCGGCCGGGGGGAGGAAGGTCCGGGTCTGCCGGTGCACGGCGACCGCCACCCACTCGTCGGTCAACGGGTCGTACCGGAGCTGGGACGCGTGCGGGGGCGGCGGCAGCTCCCGCCGGTCCGGCTGGTCGCGGACCGCGTCGTCCCGCTCGTCGAAGTAGATCAACTCGCGGCCGTCGGCCAGCTCGATCTGCGTACGCTTCACTCCGCACCCTCCGTGCCCGGCACGATCACCAGTTCGCCAACCCTGTCCTCGAGTACCCGTCGCGCGTCGGGCTCCAACCGGTCGTCGGTGACCAGCACGTCCGCCGCGTCCAGACCGACGATCGAGGAGATGCCGACCGTGCCCCACTTGGTGTGGTCGGCGAGCACCACCAGCCGGTCGGCGGCCGCCACCAGGGCCCGGTCCGTGTCCGCCTCCATGAGGTTGGGGGTGGTGAACCCGGCCCGCTCGCTGATCCCGTGCACGCCGAGGAAGAGCAGGTCCAGGTGGAGCGCGCCGATCGCGGCCACGGCCAGCGGGCCGACCAGCGCGTCCGAGGGGGTGCGCACCCCGCCGGTGAGCACCACGGTCTGGTCCGGCCGGCCCCCGACGTGCAGGATCTCGGCCACCGGCAGGGAGTTCGTCACCACGGTCAGGCCCGGCACGTCGGTCAGGCGGCGGGCCAGCTCGGCGGTGGTGGTGCCGGCCGAGAGCGCGATGGCGGCGCCGGGGCGGACCAGCCCCGCGGCCTGGCCGGCGATGGCCGCCTTCTCGACGGACTGGCGGACCGACTTCGCGCGGAAGCCGGGTTCGTCGGTCGAGCCGGGGCCGGCCAGCGTCGCCCCGCCGTGCACCTTGGCGAGCAGGCCCTGGTCGTGCAGCGTCTCCAGGTCGCGCCGGATGGTCATGTCCGAGACGCCGAACTCGGTGGCCAGCTCGGTGACCCGGACGCCTCCGGCGGCGCGGACCCGTTCCAGGATGACCGCCTGCCGCTGTCGCGCCAGCACCCCGCCGTCACCTCCCGACTCCGACCCGTCTCCACGCGGTCGAACGTGTTCCAACAAAGACGAACACTACCGCGCAACGGAGAGCAACGGAAGCAAACGCGGAACCGCCGCCGTCCCGGGGCGGAACGGCGGCGGTCGGTCGTGCCGGGGGTCAGGCCGGCTGGAGGCGGGGCTCCACCCAACCGGTCTCGGTCAGGTGCTCCATGACCCGCTGGACCGCCTCCTCGACGGTCATGTCGGTGGTGTCCACCACCAGGTCGGCGTCGGTCGGCTCCTCGTACGGGTCGTCGATCCCGGTCATCCCGGTGATCAGGCCGGCCCGGGCCCGCGCGTACAGGCCCTTGCGGTCGCGCTGCTCGCAGACCTCCAGCGGGGTGGCCACGTGCACCAGCAGGAAGCCGGCCCCGGCGGCGTGCGCCATCTCCCGGGCGGTGGCCCGGGCCGCCGCGTAGGGGGCGATCGGGCAGCAGATGCCCACCCCCCGGTGCCGGGCGATCTCGGCGGCCACCCAGCCGATCCGGCGCACGTTGAGATCCCGGTCGGCCTTGCTGAAACCCAGCCCGGCCGAGAGCTCTCGGCGCACCACGTCCCCGTCGAGCAGCGTGATGGTCCGGTCGCCGCCCTCGCGCAGATGGTCGGCCAGCCCACGGGCGATCGTCGACTTGCCGGAGCCGGACAGGCCGGTCAGGAAGATCACCAGACCGCGGTGGCGGCGCGGCGGGCGGGCCCGGGCCAGCTCCTTGGCCACCGCCGGCGGGGTGTGCCACTCCGGCAGCGGGAAGCCCCGGTCCAGCAGGTCGTCGATCTCCTCCTGGCTGAGCGCCAGCTTGCGGTTGCGCGGCGGGATGTCCTCCCGCCACCGCCACTGACCGTCGCGGCTGTCGTAGGCCAGCTCGCGGGGGACCAGCACCCGCAGGCCCGCCCCGGAGAGCATGCCCTCGGTGGAGAGCAGGTGGGTCACCCCGTAGGCGGCGGCGACCCGGGCGCGCAGCAGCGCGTCGCTGATCTCGTCGCGACGCCGGGCCAGCGGCACCGCCACGAGGGTCGCCGGGGGCATCCGGTCCCGGGCGGCGAACACGCTGCGCACCAGCGCCTCGGCCGGCACCCCGCCGGTCGCCTCCTCACCCACCGGGATCAGCACCAGCAGGTGCGCGCCGAGCGTCCGCGCGGCGTGCGCGATCTGCGCGAGCTGCGGCCGGTGCAGCGGACGGTCGGCGAAGACGCCGAGCACCCGCCCCGGGGGCAGCAGCCCCCGCACCTCGTCCGGGCTGCGCCGCAGCCGCTGGAACGGCCCGTGGCCACCGTCACCCAGCCGGCGCACCACGCCGCCCACCCCGGCCGCGCCCTCGCGGACCGGCCAGACGTCGGTGACGTCCATCGCGGCCACCGGCGCCCCCTCGCCGTCGGTGAGCACCAGCGCCCGGCGCAGCGGGTCGTCCAGCACCAGCCCCTCGGCGAGCGCGGCCGGCACCTGCAGCGTCACCGGCACCGGCCACGGCGTGCCGTCGGCGAGCCGGCCACGCCGGCCCAGCGAGGCCAGGTCGGCCCGGGTCATGAAGCCGGTCAGCGGGGCGTACGCCCCGGTCAGCAGCAACTCCAGATCGGCCAGCTCACCGGGCCTTGGCGCGTACGCCGGCGCATCCCGGAGAACGTCCTCGGGCAGCACCCACCCGTTGCTCATGAAACCCCCAACTCACCGGCCGGCACACAGTTTCTCAGCCCACCGGCGATCGGTCGAGAGCGCCACTCCACCTCCCGGTAACCGGCCGGCAAACCGGCCGTCCCGGGGCGGTCTCAGCCGGCGGCGGTGAGCGGGGCCGCGCCGAATGAGACGGCGAACCGCTCGCACCAGATCGAGACGCTGGTCAGCCCGCTGAAGTCGGTCCCGGCCGGTATCTCGTACGCCTGGTCGCCGCGGTTGCCCTTGAGCGGGCCGAGCGCCACATGCCGGCCGTCGTCGAACACGTGCCACCCGGACGGCCCGGTCCGAACGGGCTGGTCGGTCAGCCAGACCTGAAGATCCGGACCGTTCGAGGTGTCCAGCCCGACCAGTTCCAGCCGGTGCCGGCCGTCGGCGGTGCGGACGACCCGGGCGCCGCCGCGGGTCTCGTGCTCGTGGCTGACGAAGTCACCCCGGCTGACCAGCACCGGCCCGGTGGACGCGGGGGCGGCGGCCGGCGTGGCGGTGCCGGGCGGGGGCGCCGGCTCGGCGGAGACCGCCGTGAGCTTCTCGTGCACCTCGGTGTCGGTGACCAGCTTCCACGGCTGGAACCAGTACAGGCCGGTGGCCGCGCCGGCGGCGAGGACGGCGACGGCGACCCAGGTCAGCGGAGCGCGGAGCAGGCGGATCGACATGGGTCGAGTCTGCCGCCGCGGCGGCCCACGGTCACCGGCCCGGCCGCTTACGGAAGCCTTACCGACCCGTCCGGGCGGAATCAGGGGCAACCCCGAGCGTTTCCCGATACCGGGAGGGGCTCTGGCTACCTACGCTGGCCGCGTGACACTGCTCGCGACCGAGTCGCTGACCAAGACGTACGGAGGCCGGGTCACCGCGTTGGCCGACCTCACCGTGTCGGTCGAGCCGGGGATCATCGGGCTGGTGGGCGCGAACGGCGCCGGCAAGTCGACCCTGATCAAGATCCTGCTGGGCCTGCTCGCCCCGACCAGCGGCCGGGTCTCCGTGCTCGGCCTCGACCCCACCACCGATCCCGCGGCCGTCCGCGCCCGCGTGGGCTACATGCCCGAGCACGACGCCCTCCCGCCCGACCTCTCCGCCGCCGAGCTGGTCACCCACCTCGGCCGGATCAGCGGGCTGCCCCGCACGGTGGCCCGGGAGCGGGCCTCCGAGGCGCTGCGCCACGTCGGCCTGCACGAGGAGCGGCACCGGGCCGTCGGTGGCTACTCCACCGGCATGAAGCAGCGGGTGAAGCTCGCCCAGGCCCTGGTGCACGACCCGGACCTGCTGCTGCTCGACGAGCCGACCAACGGCCTCGACCCGGCCGGCCGGGACGCCATGCTCGCCCTGATCCACCGGATCGGCACCGAGTTCGGCATCTCGGTGGTGGTCTGCTCCCACCTGCTCGGTGAGGTGGAGCGGATCTGCGACACCCTGGTCGCCATCGACGGCGGCCGGCTGCTGCGCGCCGACCGGATCTCCGCGATGACCACCGCCACCGACGTGCTCGCCGTCGAGGTGAGCGAGGGTACGGACGAACTGGCCGCCCGGCTCGCCGCGCTCGACCTGCCGGTGTCCCGGGAGGGGCGGCTGCTGCTGGTCCCGCTCGCCGACGACGCCACCTATGACCTGATCATCGGCGCGGTCGCCGAGCTGGACCTGCCGTTGCACCGGCTCGACCAGCGGCGGCACCGGGTGGCCGAACTCTTCGCCACGAGGGAGCCCAGCCATGTCTGAGCCGACCGGCGTCATCCACGACATCGGCTATCAGCGCTACACCGGCCCGCGGCTCGGCCGCCGGCACGTCTTCGGCGCGCTCTACCTGCACGGCCTGCGGACCGCGTTCGGGCTGGGCCGCTCCGCCAAGGCGAAGATCTTTCCCTGGCTGGTGGTCGGCATCGTGCTGATCGTCGCCGCCGGGCTGACCGCGGTACGCACCCAGACCGGCCAGGTCGTCATGACGTACGCCCAGTTCGCCGACGCGATGAGCTGGCTGGTCATCTTCTTCGTCGCGGTGGTCGGGCCGGAGCTGGTCTCCCGCGACCTGCACAGCGGCGTGCTGCCGCTCTACTTCTCCCGCCCGCTGCCCCGCGGCGACTACGCCCTGGCCAAGCTCGGCGCGCTGGGCACCGCGCTCTGGCTGCTGCTCGGCGCGCCGCAGCTGGTGATGTTCCTGGGCGCCGCGTTCACCACCGACGACGGGATGCACGGCGTCTGGAACGAGCTGCTCGACCTGCTGCCCGGCCTGCTCTACGCGGCCCTGTGGGCGGTGGTCTTCGCCTCGGTCGGACTGCTCATCGCCTCGCTCACCGGCAAGCGGGCGTTCGGGGCCGGCGGCATCGTGGCCGTGTTCCTGATGACCGCCCCGATCGTCGGCATCCTGTCGATCATGCCGTCCCGCACGGTCAACGAGCTGGCGATGCTCGGCTCGCCCACCGCCCTGGTCCATGCTGTCGGCCAGTACACCCTCGGCGACCTGCTCATCCCCGGCGGGCAGACCGAAGATCAGATCGGTGCCTTCGGGCCGGTCTACGTGGCCGTCGCCGTGCTGCTGGTGGCCGGCTGTGTCGCCCTGCTGTTGCTGCGATACCGGAAGGTGGCCGCCCGATGACCACGATCAGCGCGGAGCCGGCGGCCCCGGCCACCCCCGCCTCCACCCTCGACCTGGCCGGCGTCTCCCGCTGGTACGGCAACGTGGTGGCGGTCAACGACGTCACCATGCGGCTCGGCCCCGGGGTGACCGGCCTGCTCGGCCCGAACGGCGCCGGCAAGACCACCCTGCTGCACATGATGGCCGGCTTCCTCTCCCCGTCCCGGGGCGAGGTCACGCTCGACGGCATGCCGACCTGGCGCAACCCGGAGGTCTACCGGCGGCTCGGCCTGGTCAGCGAGCGGGAGGCCGTCCACTCCTTCCTCAGCGCGTACGAGTTCGTGCTGGCCAGCGCCAAGCTGCACCGGCTGTCCGACCCGGAGGCGGCGGCCCGCCGGGCCATCGCGCTGGTCGAGATGGAGGACGCGCAGGACCGGAAGATCGGCACCTACTCGAAGGGCATGCGGCAGCGCACCCGGGTGGCCGGCGCCCTGGTGCACGACCCGCAGGTGCTGCTGCTCGACGAGCCGTTCAACGGGATGGACCCGCGGCAGCGGCTGCACATGATGGCCCTGCTGCACCGGCTCGGCGACGCCGGCCGGACCATCCTGTTCAGCTCGCACATCCTGGAGGAGGTCGAGCAGGTCTCCGGCACCGTGCAGGTGATGGTCGCCGGCCGGCTGGCCGCCTCCGGCGACTACCGGACCATCCGCCGGCTGATGACCAACCGGCCGCACGTCTTCCGGGTCCGCTCCACCGACGACCGGGCTCTCGCTGTCGCGTTGATGGCCGAGGAGTCGGTGACCGGGGTGGAACTGGGCCGGGACGGGCTCACCGTGCAGGCCGGCGACTACGGCGCCTTCACCCGGGCGCTGCCGAAGATCGCGCTGGCCCGGAGCCTCCGGGTCCGGTCGCTGACGCCCGAGGACGAATCGCTGGAGAGCGTCTTCTCCTACCTGGTGGGGAGCTGAACGATGTCGACCGTTTCCTGGATCACCGCGCGCGGCCTGTTCGGCCGGCGCCGGTTCCTGCTGCTCCTCCCGCTGCCCGCGCTGCTGCTGGTGTTGGCGATCCTCTCCCGCTCGCTCGGCGTCGACCCGGGCGAGTGGGGGCCGGCCGTGCTGGTCGGGCTCGGCCTGGCCGTCGTGCTACCGGTCGTCGCGCTGATCGTCGGCACCGGCGTGCTCGGCGCGGAGATCGACGACGGCACGGTGGTGCACATCCTCACCAAGCCGCTGCCGCGCTGGCAGATCGTCCTGCCGAAGCTGGCCGTGGCCGCCGGCGTCACGGCGGTCACCGTCGCCGTGCCGCTCTACGTCGCGGGCGTGCTCGCCCATTCGGTACGCCTCGGCCTGGCGCTCGCCGTCGCCGCGTCGATCGGGTCGCTGGCCTACTGCGCGTTCTTCGTCGCGCTCAGCCTGGTCACCCGGCGGCCGGTGCTGCTCGGCCTCGTCTACGTGCTGATCTGGGAGGGGCTGCTCGGCAACTTCGTCAGCGGCACGAAGGTGCTCTCCATCCAGCAGTACGTGATCACGCTCGCCGACCGGATCGCGCCGACCGGACTGCTCACCAGCGACGTGTCGGTGCCGGTCGCCTCGGTGATGAGCGCGCTGATCGCGGTCGGCTTCACCGCCCTCGCGATCGACCGCCTCCGCTCGTTCAGCGTGGCCGGCGAGACCAGCTGACCCGCCGCGCGCACAGGGCCCTGCCCGGCGCCGCCGACACCAGGCGCGCCGGGCAGGGCCCGCTCGTATCCGCGAGCGCCCACGTCGCGAGTGGACCGCGCGCCACCGGAGCCGTCGATATCCGGCGCCGCGGCGACCTCACGGTCTGGTAGCTTCCGGCGGGCCCAGGCACGAGACCAACGGGGAGAAACGAATGCGCACAACTCGGCTCGCACTGCTGATTCCGGCCGCCGTGGCGGTGCTCGTCATGACCGGCTGCGACGACGGCGCCAAGCCGGCGGCGTCGGGTAGCACCGCCGCGACGACCACGACGCCGGCCGCCGCGCCGAGCGCCACCGCGCCGGCCACGCCCGCCATGGACGCCGCCACGAAGGCCGCTTGCGCCGCCGCCGACAAGGACATCAAGGCCGCGCTGAAGAAGGTCGCCTCGGCGGAGAAGATCGGGCCGCCGGCCGGGCACTCCGCGGTCAGCGCCCAGTACTCCGCCGGCGCCGCGTCGCTCTACGTGAACGCCTTCACCAGCAGCGACACGGTCAACGACGCCGTGAAGGGGGTCGCGACCGCGATGTCGGAGCTGGCCGACACCTGGGCGACCGCTCCGAAGAAGGCGCCGAGCAAGGCTCCGCTGACGACGGCCGTGAAGCAGCTCGAAACCGCCTGCTCGGCCACCTGAGCCGGCCGCCCACCGGGAACGGAGTGACCGAGCAGCCACTCCGTTCCCGGCGGACCGGGCTAGTGCGGCGGCTCAGAAGGCGCAGGCGATGACCAGTTCGGGGGTGCGGTCGGGAAGCAGGTCGAGCTTGGCGATCCGGCCCGCCGCCCGCACGTCGTCGGCCACCAGCGTCAGCCGGTCCAGCAGGGCCGCCGGCCCGAGCGCCTCGGCCAGCGGCACCTCCGCCTTCATCGACAGCTTCCGCTCCGACTTCGCCCGGCGCACCTGACCCAGCGCGTCCGCCGCCAGCCGCAGCAGCTCCGGGTCGCCCGGCCCCTGCACGGCCCGGCCCACCTCGTAGGTGGTCGGCCACGGCGCCCGGTGCACCGACCCGTAGCGCCACCACGACCAGACCTCCTCGGTGACGAAGGGCAGCACCGGGGCGAACAGCCGCAGCTGCACCGAGAGCGCGGTGGCCAGCGCCGCCCGGGCCGAGTCGGCGCCCGGCCCGGTGCCGTAGGCGCGCTCCTTCACCAACTCGATGTAGTCGTCGCAGAACCGCCAGAAGAACGCCTCCGTGGCGATCAGCGCCGCCGTGTGGTCGTACCCGTCGAAGGCGGTGGTCGCGGTGGCGACCACGCCGGACAGCTCGGCGAGCATGGCGGTGTCCAACGGGGCCGTGGCCGGGGCCCGCAGCGCGTCCGCGGCGCCCAGCCCGAGGGCGAACTTCGACGCGTTGAGCAACTTCGTGGCGAGCCGACGACCCACCTTGATCTGCGCCGGGTCGAAGGCCAGGTCCATGCCGGGTTTGCCGTTGGCCGCCCAGTAGCGGACCGCGTCCGAGCCGTGCTGCTCCAGCAGCCCCATCGGGGTGACCACGTTGCCCTTGGACTTGGACATCTTCTTCCGGTCGGGATCCAGGATCCAGCCGGAGAGCACGGCGTCCCGCCAGGGCAGCACGCCCTGCTCCTGGTGCGCCCGCACCACCGAGGCGAAGAGCCAGGTCCGGATGATCTCCTGGCCCTGCGGGCGCAGGTCCATCGGGAAGACTCGCCGGAACAGGTCCTCGTCGGTCTCCCAGCCGCCGACGATCTGCGGGGTCAGCGACGAGGTGGCCCAGGTGTCCAGCACGTCCGGGTCGCCGACGAAGCCGCCCGGCACCCCCCGCTGCGCCTCCTCGTAACCCGGCGGCGGCTCGCTGGACGGGTCAACCGGGAGCATCGACTCATCCGGTGTGAGACGCTGGGACCAGTCCGGCTCGCCAACGTCGTCGAGCCGGTACCACACCGGCACCGGCACGCCGAAGAAGCGCTGCCGACTGACCAGCCAGTCACCG
Organism: Micromonospora sp. AMSO31t; assembly: GCF_008868175.1. Taxonomy (GTDB): domain Bacteria; phylum Actinomycetota; class Actinomycetes; order Mycobacteriales; family Micromonosporaceae; genus Micromonospora. The sequence goes on along the minus strand of NZ_WBKT01000146.1, from coordinate 2,718 downwards.
GTCAGGCCACCCACCCAGTGCTCGTAGCGGTGCCGCATGTGCTCCGGCACCCAGCGCAGCTCCCGCCCCCGGGCCAGCAGTTCCTCGCGCAGGTCGAGATCCCGGCCGCCGTTGCGCAGATACCACTGTCGGGTGGAGACGATCTCCAGCGGCCGGTCGCCGCGCTCGTAGAACTTCACCGGGTGGGTGATCGGGCGCGGCTCGCCCACCAGGTCACCCGCGTCGGCCAGCAGCTCGACGATCGTGCGCCGGGCGCCGTTCACCGTCTGCCCCGCCACCGCCGCGTAGGGCTCGGCCGGCACGCCGGCCGGCGGCTCCGGCAGCAGCCGCCCGTCCCGGCCGATCACCACCCGCGTGTCCAGCCGCAGCTCCCGCCACCAGGTCACGTCGGCCAGGTCGCCGAAGGTGCAGACCATCGCGATGCCCGTGCCCTTGGCCGGGTCCGCCAGCGGATGCGCGCGCACCGGCACCTCGACCCCGAACAACGGGGTACGCACCGACGTGCCCACCAGACCCGCGTAGCGCTCGTCGTCGGGGTGGCAGACCAGCGCCACGCAGGCCGGCAGCAGCTCCGGCCGGGTCGTGTCGATCAACACCTCGCGCCCGCCGGGGGCCTGGAAGCGCAGCCGGTGGTAGGCGCCCGGCCGTTCCCGGTCCTCCAACTCGGCCTGAGCCACCGCGGTGGCGAAGCCGACGTCCCAGAGCGTCGGCGCCTCGGCCTGGTAGGCCTCGCCCCGGGCCAGGTTGCGCAGGAACGCCCGCTGGCTGGTCGCCCGGGCCGCCCGCCCGATCGTCGTGTAGGTCAGCGACCAGTCCACCGACAGGCCGAGCCGCCGCCACAGCGCCTCGAAGACCTTCTCGTCCTCCGCGGTGAGCACCTCGCACAGCTCGATGAAGTTGCGCCGGGAGGTCGCCACCGGGTCCTTCCGGGCCGCCTCGCTCACCGGCGTGGTCGGCGGCCGCCAGCCCGGGTCGTAGGGCAGCGCCGGGTCGGGACGCACCCCGTAGACGTTCTGCACCCGCCGCTCGGTGGGCAGGCCGTTGTCGTCCCAGCCCATCGGGTAGAAGACCGTGCGGCCGCGCATCCGCTGGAACCGCGCCACCGTGTCGGTGTGCGTGTAGGAGAAGACGTGCCCCATGTGCAGCTCGCCCGATACGGTCGGCGGCGGGGTGTCGATCGCGTAAACGTCCGACCGCTCCTTCGTGCGGTCGAACGCGTACGTCCCGTCCTCCTGCCAGCGGCGCGCCCAGGTCTCCTCGATGCCGTCCAGGGTCGGACGCTCGGGGACGTCGGCGCGGGCCGTCCTCGCCGTATCGGTCATCAGCCGATCGTAGGCAGCCGGCGCGCGCCGCTCCACGACTTTCGGCCTCGTGGCGGTATCCGGCCCCCGCTCCGCGGGGACAGCGAGCCGGCGCGGCGTGTGACAGCATCGGCCCGTCCACGGACGCGGGGGAGGCATCGCCATGGACGACATCGCGCGCACACCGCCGGTGACCCGTCCACAGTGGCCGGCACGGTCGCGGCCATCGCCGTCGGCGCCTTCTTCGGGGAACGCGGGCTCGCCGTGGCCCGGCAGACCGGCTTCGCCGACCTGACCCAGGGCTTCCCGTTCGGGCCGGTGGAGTTCACCGTCACGCTTGTCGCACTGGCCGGCGGCGCGCTCCTCGCCGTCGTGCTGGCCGGCGTCGCCGCGTTCGGCCGGCTGCCCGGCTGGCCGGTCGCCGCGGCCGGCCTGGCGCTCGACTACCTGGCCGGCGAGCTGGCCTTCGACCACGGCGTCGGCCTGGTGCCCCGCCAGTCGCCCACCACCGGGCAGGTGCTGACCCTGCTGGTCGGCGCCCTCGGCACCGGGCTGGTGCTGGGTGGGGCCCTGCTGGCGCTGTCCCGGCCCGCCCGGTCGCTGCGCTGGCCCCTCGCCGCCGGGCTGGCCGCCGGCCTGGTGCTGCACTCCGCCGTCGAGGACCTGCTCCGCCAGGCGACGGGGGTGGGCTACCCGGACAGCGGCCGCGGGTGGCCGGCTTAGGTCGGGCTGACCATGCTGGTCGTGGTCGTCGCCGCGGTGCTCGCCCACCGCGACCGGCCCGGCCCGGGCGCGCCCTCCGGTCGGCCGTGGATCGGCCCGCTGCTGGCGACCGCCGTCGCGGCGCTGGTCACCCTCGGCGGGCTGGTGATCCGCTGGTGGGTGGTCGACGTGTTCCGGATCAGCCAGGACGGCCTGGTCGGGCCGCGCCGGGAGCAGTTCGTCGAATCCTTCGCCTACTTCTCGCCGGTCGCCGTCGCCACCGTGGCCGCGCTGGTGCTGCTCGGCTACGCGTACCGGGCCGGTCGCGCGGTGGCCGCCCGCTGGGTGGTGCTCGGCTTCGCCGCGGGGCCGCTCCTGCTCGTCGGGCTGCGGCTCACCTTCGCCGGCGACCCCGCGCAGGCCTCCCTGGTCGTGCTGGTCGGCCTGGCGGCGGTCACCGCGGGCGCGGCGCTGGCCCGCTTCACGCCGAACCTGCTGCCCTGGGACGCGGCCGGCCTGCTGCTGGCCGCGCTGGCGATGCCGCTCGCCGCACCGGTCGTCCGCGCCGAGCTGCCGGCCACCGGGCAGGTGCCGTCGCTGCTCTCGGCGATCGGGCTCGGCCTGGCCGTCGGCTTCGGCCTGGCGCTCGCCGCCACCGCCGCCGGCGCGACCACCCCCGGCGCGACCGTCTCCGGCGCCACGGTCCCGGGCGGTG
>NZ_WBKT01000145.1 GCF_008868175.1 Micromonospora sp. AMSO31t | reverse complement strand
CGCGCTCGTCGCGGTCATCGGCGCGCTGCCGCTGGCCACCGCGCGCTGGTGGCTGCTCTGGGTGCTGCTGATCCCGCTGGCGGTCGCCGTCTGGGCCTGGCGCGCCGGCACCGACGCCGACGCCCGCCGAACGCTCCGGCGGTACCGGTCCGCCGGACCGGCCCGAGCCGGCCGCCGCCCGGCCGACCGGCCGGCGGGCCCGCCGGGTGGCGCTGTCCCGCCGGGTCGCCGGGATCCTCGACGTTGCCGTGCTGGCCGCCGGGCTCACCGTGGCGGTGCTGCCGCTGACCGAACCCGCGCACCGGCTGCCGGTCGCCCTGGCCGGCCTGGCGGTCACCGCCCCGCTGTACGCCGTCGCCCTGCTCCGGCTGCCCGGCCGCTCCCGGCTCTCCGGCGCGGAACGGCTGCGCCGCGGCGTGGACGTGGTCGGCCTCGGCGTCAGTCTGGTCTTCGCCGGCTGGGTGCTGCTGCCGACCGGCCCGGTGCCGCCGGCCGCGCGGGCCGCGAGCGTCGGCGGCGCGCTGGCGCTGGCCGTCCTGCTGGTCGCCGCGTTCGCCGAGCGGCGCCGGCGACCGGGCGCGGCCCTCTGCCACGCCGGCGCGGCCGCCACGCTCGGCGGGCTGGCCCTGCTCGTGGTGCTGCTCGCCGGCACCGCCCCGGACCGGGCCGTGCTGGCCGTCGCGCCACCGCTGCTGGCCGGCGCGCTGCTGACCGCGGGCGGCGCCCGGCGTACCGCGGCCGGTGAGCGGCCCCGCACGGGCGCCGCGCCGGCCGCCTGGCCCGGGCTGACCGCGCCGGCCGGCATCGCGGCGCTGGCCGCCGGTCACCACCTGTGGACGGTGGGACAGTTCACCGCACCGGAGATCGCCCTGGGGCTGGCCGTCATCCCGCCGATGGTGGTCCGGGAGGTCCTGGCCGCCGCCGACCACCGGCGCCGGGCCGAGCGGCTGGCCGCGAGCGAGGCGCGGCTGCGGCTGCTGGCCGGCGACGGGGAGTGGCCCGCGGACGCCCCACCGGCCGACCGGGCCGAGCTGGTCCGCGCGCTCGCCCGGCGCGCCGGCGGCGCGCTGCTCGTCGTCGACCTGCACGGCGCCGACGAGACGGCGGTGCTGGACGGGCCGGTGCTGGCCGAGGTCGTCCACCGGCTCCGGGCCGGATCGGGCCCGCACGACCTGGTGGCCCGGCTCACCGACACCGAGTTCGCCGTGCTCACCGACCTCGGGCCGGTGCCCGCGTACGCGCTGGGCATCCGCCTGCTGGCCGCGCTCGCCGAGCCGTGCCCGCGACCCGGCGGGGCGAGCCGGATCCGGGCCAGCATCGGGCTGGCCGAGACCACCGGCGGCGAGCCGGAGGACGTGCTGCGCCAGGCCGACCTGGCCCGCCGGCGCGCGGTGCAGCTCGGCCGCGACCGGGTCGAGTGGTACGACGCCTACCTGGAGGAGCAGCTGGTCCGCCGGCTCGACCTGGAACGGGAGCTGCCGGGCGCGGTCGCCCGGGGCGAGCTGGACCTGGTCTACCAGCCGGTGCTGGCGCTGGCCGACCGGCAGCCGGTGGGCACCGAGGCGCTGCTGCGGTGGCGCAGCCCGGTGCTGGGCACGGTGCTGCCGGCCGAGCTGCTGCCCGTGGCGGCCGACCTCGACCTGCTCGGGGAGGTCGGGCGGTGGGTGCTGGACCGGGCCTGCCGGCAGCTCGCCGACTGGTCGGGGGGCGGCCGGGAGCTGTGGATGGCGGTCAACGTGACGCCCCGGGAGCTGGCCGCGCCCGACTTCGTGGCCCGCACGGCGACGGCGCTGGCCGCGTACGACGTGCCGCCGGAGCGCCTGGTGGTGGAGGTGGCCGAGCCGGCCGTGGCCCCCGAGCTGTCCACCGTGGTGGCCCGGCTCGCCGGCCTCCGGTCGCTCGGCGTCCGCACCGCGCTGGACGACTTCCGCGCCGAGCACGCCTCGCTCGCCCAGCTCCGCCGCCTGCCGATCGACCTGCTCAAGGTGGGCCCGCACCTGGTCGGGCCGGCAGCGGACGGGCAGCGCCCGCTCATCGACGTGGTGGCCAACCTGGGCGACCGGCTCGGCCTGGAGGTGGTGGTCGAGGGCCTGGAGTCCGACGCCCAGGTCGCCGGGGCACGCCGGGCCGGCTGCCGCTACGGGCAGGGCTTCGCGTTGGCCCGCCCGGCCCCCGCCGAGCGGATGGAGGCGTGGTTCGAGGAGTTCCCGTCGACACCCGGCTGACCTGGCCGTCCAGCCGGTTCGCTGAACCGGTTCACCGAGGCCGCGGCGGTGCGGTGCTGCCGCGCGGCGTGAGGTGGGCGGTCTCGTCCTGGAGGCCGGTCACCGGCTCGCCGGCGATCACGGCCAGGAGTTGCCGCGCGGCGTGCGCCCCGTACGCGGGGATGTCCCGGCCCAGCGCCGTCAGCGGCGGGTGCACGAGCCGGCAGAGCGGGGAGTCGTCCCAGGCCACGATGGACAGGTCGCCCGGCACGGCCAGCCCCATCTCCTGGGCCACGGACAGGCCGGCGACCGCCATCACGTCGTTGTCGTAGATCACCGCGGTGGGCCGGGCGGCGGAGCTGAGCAGGCGGCGGGTGGCCCGCGCGCCCTCCTCGCCGGTGTAGTCGGACCAGACCGTGGTGGCCTCGTCCAGCCCGAGCCGCCGGCACACCTCGGTGAAGGCGTCGGTGCGGATCTCGGTGTGCAGCAGCGAGGGGAGCCCGCCCACCCGGGCGATCCGCCGGTGCCCCAGGGCGACCAGGTACTCCACGGTCTCGACCAGGGCCGCCGCGTCGTCGGACCAGACGCTGGCCAGGCTGCCGGTGTGCCCGGGACCGCCGATCACGACGGCCGGCAGTTGCAGCTCCTCCAGCGCCGGCACCCTCCGGTCGTCGGTGCGCAGGTCGCAGACGAACACGCCGTCCACCCGGCGCTCGGCCCACCAGCGGCGGTAGACCGCGATCTCGGCCTCCTGGTCGGTGACCACCTGGAGGGTCAGCGCGTAGGAGCGGGCCGACAACTCGGCCTCCACGCCGCTGATCAGCTCCATGAAGAAGGGCTCGATGCCCAGTATCCGGGCCGGCCGGCACAGGGCCAGGCCGACCGCCTTGGCGGTGGCGCCGGAGAGCGCCCGGGCGGCGCTGCTCGGGCTGAACCCGATCTCGGTGGCGATGGCCAGGATCCGCTGCCGGGTCGCCTCGGACACGCCGGGCTGGCCGTTCAGCGCGTACGACACCGCGCCCTTGGAGACCCCGGCCCGCCGGGCGACATCGGCGATGGTCGGCCGCTTCACCGGCGCTCCTCCACTGGTCCGGCCCTCGCGGGCCCGTTTCACCGCCGGGGTGACCGGCGGCTGTCACGCTACTGCACCGGGGTCGCGCCGCGGTCGCTGCGGCACGTTCGCTCGCCGCTTGCGCGGTTAAGCGAACGACCTCACCCATCGCTCGCCGGGCCGTTCGGCCGCCGAAGAACGCTTGAACCCGCACCAACGGCGGTGATCAGGCTACCGGACGGCCCCGCTTGGCACCGGCCGTTGACAGCCCATGAGGTGCCCCGTACGTTGTGCTCACTTATCCGGTTCAGTCAACGTTCCTCGATATCGGGAGCGTTCCCACATTCGGCGCGGAGGATGACATGAAACGGTCCTGGACGCACTGGGCCCGGGCGGCCACCGTGGGTGCCGTCAGCCTGGTCATGGTCGCGGCCTGCAGCGGCAAGAGCACCACGGGCGGCTCCGACGCCGCCGGCGGTCAGGTCACCCTGAAGATCAATTTCTGGGGCGACTTCGGCCTCCAGGGCCTCAAGGCGAGGTACGAGGCCGACCACCCGAATGTCAAGATCCAGCTGAACTCCGGCGAGTACAACGCGCAGCACGAGGACCTGCAGAAGAAGCTCGTCGCCGGCAACGGCGCGCCGGACATCGCGGCGATCGACGAGGGCTTCATGGTCCAGTTCCGCAGCCAGTCCGACAAGTTCGTCAACCTGCTGGACAAGGGCGCCGGTGAGTACGAGAGCAAGTACCTGCCCTGGAAGTGGAAGCAGTCGCTCTCCGCCGACGGCCGGACCCAGATCGGCCTCGGCACCGACGTCGGCGGCCTGGCCATGTGCTACCGCACCGACCTGTTCAAGGCCGCCGGCCTGCCCACCGAGCGGGACCAGGTCTCCGCCCTCTGGCCCAACTGGGACCGGTTCATCGAGGTCGGCCAGCAGTACACCGCGAAGACCAACAAGAAGTTCATCGACGCCGGCACCAACCTGTTCAACCCGATCCTCGGGCAGCAGCAGGTCGGCTTCTACTCCGACCAGGAGCAACTCCAGATGGACGGCGGCCCGAAGGTCGCCTTCGACTACACGGTGAAGGCCGTCCAGGCCGGCCTGTCGGCCAACCTGGTCAGCTTCCAGGCCGACTGGGACAAGGGCTTCACCAGCGGCGCCTTCGCCGTGCTGGCCTGCCCGGCGTGGATGCTCGGCCACATCAAGGACACCGCGCCCGGCACCCAGGGCAAGTGGGACATCGCCGCGGTGCCCGGTGGCGGCGGCAACTGGGGCGGCTCCTTCCTGACCATCCCCAAGCAGGGCAAGCACGTCGACGAGGCGTACAAGCTGCTGGAGTGGCTGGTCGCGCCCGAGCAGCAGATCGAGATCTTCAAGAAGGTCGGCAACCTGCCCTCGCAGCCGGCGCTCTACGCCGACCCGGCGATCGCCGACTTCAAGAACCCGTTCTTCAACGACGCCCCGGTCGGCCAGATCTTCCCGAAGATGGCGCAGGGCCTCACCCCGCAGTACCTGGGCAGGAAGAACGGCCCGACCCGGGTCGCCGTGGAGAACGTGATCCGGCGGGTCGAGAACAAGAGCCTCAAGCCGGACGCCGCCTGGGGCGAGGCGGTCAAGGAGGCCGACAAGGCCGCCAGGTCCTGACCGGACACCGGTGACGGGGTGGGCCGCGGCCAGCCCCGTCACCGCCGTACCGCCTCACCCACCTCGGCCTTGGAGTGATCCGATGTCCACCACCCGTGCCGCGCCCGCACCATCGAGCCGCCCAGCCGGGCCGGAGCGCGGCCGCTCCGGCGGCGACGACCGGCGGCTGTCCTGGCGCGACCGGCTGTACCGCTTCGACATGCGCTACATGCCGTACCTCATGATCGCGCCGTTCTTCCTGCTCTTCATCGTGTTCGGGCTCTTCCCGCTGCTGTTCAACGCGGTGGTCTCGCTGCGCAACTACCGGCTGGACGACCCGACGCTGCCCTACTGGGCGGGCGGCGAGAACTTCAGCCGGCTCCTCGGCGACGAGGACTTCTGGAACGCCCTCTACAACACCTTCGGCATCTTCCTGCTCTCCTCGGTGCCCCAACTGCTGCTCGCGCTCGTCGTCGCCTCGCTGCTCAACCGAAAGCTGCGGGCGCAGACCTGGTGGCGGGTGGGGGTGCTGCTGCCGTACGTGACCCCGATCGTCGCCTCGACCATGGTGTTCAGCGTCTTCTTCTCCCGCGACTTCGGCATGGCCAACTGGGTGCTCGGCCTGTTCGGCCTGGGCGGCCCGGACGACCCCATCGACTGGCGGGCCGACAAGCTGCACTCCTGGATCGCCATCGCCACGATGGTCAACTGGAAGTGGATCGGCTACAACGCCCTGCTCTACCTGGCCGCCATGCAGTCCATCCCGCGCGACGTCTACGAGGCGGCGGCCATCGACGGCGCCGGGCCGTGGAAGCAGCTCTGGCGGATCACCGTGCCGATGATCCAGCCCGTGGTGCTCTTCACCGTCATCCTCTCCACCATCGGCGGCCTCCAGCTCTTCACCGAGCCCATGCTCTTCGACCCGAACGCCCAGGCCGCCACCGGCGGGCCGAACGGCGAGTGGCAGACCATCGCCCAGCTCATCTACAAGGTCGGCTGGAAGGACCTCAACCTCGGCTACGCCGCGGCCATGTCCTGGGCCCTCTTCCTGATCATCCTGATCGTCGCGGGCGTGAACTACCTCGTGACGAACCGACTGTCCGGAGGGCAGCGGTGAGCGCGAGGAACGCAGCGAAGCGGAGTACCGCAGTCGCGAACGGAAGGAGGCTCTGATGACCGTCGCACCCCCGCGCCGTCGGCCGCGGCTGGTGGCCCGGGCCCCGCAGGAGACCGCCGCCGGGCTCTGGACCTACCTGTTCCTCGCGCTGACCATGCTCTTCGCCGCGTTCCCGCTCTACTGGATGTTCGTCATCGCGACCAGCGACGACGAGGCGCTCGCGAAGCTGCCGCCGGCGATCGTCCCCGGCGACCGGTTCCTGACCAACGTCGACGAGGTCTTCTCCCTCCAGGACGTCTACTTCGCCGCCTCGCTGGTCAACAGCGTCATCGTCGCCACCGTGGTCACCGCCTCGGTGCTGTTCTTCTGCTCGCTGGCCGGATTCGCCTTCGCCAAGCTGCGCTTCCAGGGCAGCAACGCCCTGATGCTCTTCGTGGTGCTCACCCTGACCGTCCCCAACCAGCTCGGCATCGTGGCGCTCTACATCGTGATGGGCAAGCTCGGCTGGAACGGCACCCTGCTCGCGGTCATCGCTCCCGGGCTGGTCACCGCGTTCGGGGTGTTCTACATGCGGCAGTTCATCGTCAACACCGTCCCCGACGAGCTGGTCGAGTCGGCCCGGATGGACGGCGCCACCACCATGCGGGTGTACGCCAGCATCGTGCTGCCGGCCATCCGCCCGGCCCTGGCCGTGCTCGGGCTGCTCACCTTCGTGGCCACCTGGAACGACTTCCAGTGGCCGCTCATCACGCTGAGCGGCACGGACTTCCCGACCTCCATGGTCGCGGTCTCCGACCTGGCCAGCGGCAACTACGTGATCTACCGGCGTGTCCTGGCCGGGGCGTTCATCGCCACCGTGCCCCTGCTGGTCATGCTGTTCATCGGTGGACGACAGATCGTCCGCGGAATCATGGAAGGCGCGGTGAAGTCGTGAGCAGTCAGACGCTGCACGAGGGTTGGCTGCTACGGGCCGTGCCCGGCCCGCAGGTGCCGCCGGAGGTCGCCGGGCGGGCGGTGCCGGCGACCGTCCCCGGCTGCGTTCACACCGACCTGCTGGCGGCCGGCCTCATCCCCGACCCGTACCTCGACGACAACGAGAACCGCCTCGGCTGGATCGGCCGCACCGACTGGGTCTACGAGACCACCGTCGACTGGCGGCCCGGCGACGACGAGCGGGTCGACCTGGTCTGCGCCGGCCTCGACACGGTCGCCACCATCACCGTCAACGGCACCGAGGCCGGCCGCACCGAGAACCAGCACCGCGGCCACCGCTTCCCGGTCGGCCCGCTGCTCCGGCCCGGCGCCAACACCCTCACCGTGCGCTTCGACTCGCCGTACCGCTACGCCGAGGCGCACCGGGACCGGCTCGGCGACCGGCCCAACGCGTACCCGGAGCCGTTCCACTTCATCCGCAAGACGGCCTGCAACTTCGGCTGGGACTGGGGACCGACGCTGGTCACCGCCGGCATCTGGCAGGAGGTCGGGCTGCACGCCTGGTCGGTCGCCCGGCTGGCGACCGTCCGCCCACTGGTCACCGTCGAGGACGGCAGCGGCCGCGTGGAGCTGCACGTCGAGGTCGAGCGGACGCGGGACGAGCCGCTCACCATCCACGCCACCGTGGCCGGCGCCGCCGTCGAGGTCACCGTCCCGGCGGGGGAGCGCCGTGCCGTGGCGACCCTCACGGTCCGCGACCCGGCGCTCTGGTGGCCCGTCGGGTACGGCGAGCAGCCCCTGCACGACCTCGACGTGACCCTCCGCGCCGCGGACGGCCGGGCGCTGGACGGCTGGTCCCGCCGGATCGGCTTCCGCTCGGTACGGCTGGACACCGCCCCCGACGCCCACGGCTCCGCGTTCACCCTGCACGTCAACGGGGTGCCGGTCTTCGTGAAGGGGGTCAACTGGATCCCCGACGACGCCTTCCCCAACCGGGTCACCCGGGCCCGTCTCGCCGAGCGCTTCGCGCAGGCCGCCGGCGCGAACGTCAACCTCCTGCGGGTCTGGGGCGGCGGCCGCTACGAGTCGGAGGACTTCTACGAGCTGGCCGACGAACTCGGACTGCTGGTGCAGCAGGACTTCCTCTTCGCGTGCGCCGCCTACCCCGAGGAGGAGCCGTTCCGCACCGAGGTCGAGGCGGAGGCGCGGGAGCAGGTCACCCGGCTCGCCAGCCACCCCTCGCTGGTGCTCTGGACCGGCAACAACGAGAACATCTGGGGCTGGCACGACTGGGACTGGCAGAAGGCGCTCGCCGGCCGCACCTGGGGGCGCGGCTACTACCTGGAGCTGCTGCCCGCCGTCGTCGCCGAGCTGGACCCGACCCGGCCGTACTGGCCGGGCAGCCCCTGGTCGGGCAGCGAGGACGTGCACCCCAACGACCCGGCCCACGGCACCACGCACATCTGGGACGTGTGGAACACCGACGACTACACGAAGTACCGCGAGTACGTGCCCCGCTTCGTCGCCGAGTTCGGCTACCAGGCGCCCCCCGCGTACGCGACGCTGCGCCGAGCCCTCTCCGACGAGCCGCTCGCCCACGACTCACCCGGCATGGCGCACCACCAGAAGGCCGCCGACGGGGACCGGAAACTGCGGCGCGGCCTCGACGCCCACCTGCCGGCGCCCGCCGACTTCGACGACTGGCACTACCTCACCCAGCTCAACCAGGCCCGGGCCATCCAACTCGGCGTCGAGCACTTCCGCTCGCACCGGCCGGTCTGCATGGGCACCATCGTGTGGCAGCTCAACGACTGCTGGCCGGTCACCTCCTGGTCGGCCGTCGACGGCGACGGCCGGCGCAAACCCCTCTGGTACGCGCTCCGCCGCGCCTACGCGGCCCGGCTGCTCACCGTGCAGCCGGCGGACGGCGGGCTGGCGCTGGTGGCGGTGAACGAGACCGGCGAGGCGTGGCACGCGCCGGCCACGGTCACCCGGCTCACCCTCGCCGGGGAGCCGAGGGCGAAGACCTCGGTGGACCTCGCCGTCCCCGCGTACTCCTCGGTGGTGCTGGCGCTGCCCGCGGAGGTGGCGCGGCCGGACGAGGCCCGGCGGGAACTGCTGGTCGCGGCGGCGGGGGACACCGCCGAGCGGGCGCTGTGGTTCTTCGCCACCGACCGGGAGGTCGAGTGGCCGGCGGCGGAGTTCTCCGCGTCGGTCGAGTCGGCGGGCGACGGCCAGCGGGTGCGGGTGACCGCGCGGACGGTGCTGCGTGACGTGACGCTCCACCCGGACCGGCTGCACCCGTCGGCGCAGGTCGACCAGGCCCTGGTCACCCTGCTGCCGGGCGAGTCCACCACCTTCACGGTCACCGCGACGGAGCCGCTCGACGCGACGGCCCTGACCACCCGACCGGTCCTGCGCTGCGTCAACGACCTCACCAAGGGCGCGGCCTGAGCCCCGCCCAGGGCATTCGGTTGGCAATCTTGGCGGGTTGCCGTTCGAGGCGGACGGCAACTCGCCAAGATCTTGCTTCGGGCACGCAGTCGGCGGTCAGTTCGGCAGGGCGGCCAGGCCGGCCAGGAGTTCCCAGCGCTCGGCGTCGGTCAGCACCGCGTACGCGGGCTCGTCGCGGCGGTCGGTCTCCGCCTCGATGGCGGCGCGCTCGGGCCCGTCGGGCAGCGCCCGGATCTCGTCGGCGGTCAGCCCGGCGGCCCGCCACGCCGCCCGGTGCGCGTCGGCGCGGTGGTGACGCAGCGAGCCGAGGCGGGTGACCAGCAGCAGTGCCGGCGAGGCGCCGTCCGGCTCGTACGGCGGGGACATGGCCCGGAACGCCGGTCCGCCGGTGGCCTGCCCATGTGCGAGCACCCGGCCCACGAGGTCGGCCAGCCGGGGCACGATGCGCAGGCCGGGCAGCATTCCCGGCAGGTCCGACCACAGCTCCTCGGCGGCCTCGGCGGTGGCCCGCTGCGCGAACAGCGCCAGCTCCCGGCCCCGCTCGGTGAGGTGCCAGGCGCCGTCGGCGTCCACCGTGGTCACACCCTGGGCCAGCTCGCGGCTCATGTCGCCGTCGGTGTAGGCCAGCCCGTCGGCGAGGGCCTCGGCGGGCATCGGGCGGGCCAGCACCCCGGAGAAGAACGAGTTCTCGTAGCCGAGGTCGGCGCCGCGTTCGGCGTAGAACTTCTCCATCCGGGGTCGGGCCGCCCAGCGGGCGCCCACGTACACCCGGTCGATGGCCGGTCGGATCAGTCGCGCGTAGCTCACGGTCGTCTCCACGCCGCCGGACGCTACCGGCGGCGCGGAGAGCTGTGGGGGCGGCTCACTCCGGGACGCGGCGGTAGGCGCCGTCGCTGGCCGAGGTGGCCATCGAGGCGTACGCGCGCAGCGCCGCGGACACCGGCCGGATCCGGTCGGCGGGCGTGTACGGGCGGTCCCGCTTCTCCTCGGCCACCCGGCGGGCGTGGAGCACGTCGTCGGGCACGTCGAGCCGGATCGACCGGGCCGGGATGTCGATGACGATCTCGTCGCCCTCCCGGACCAGCGCGATGGGCCCGCCCGAGGCGGCCTCGGGGGAGACGTGCCCGATGGACAGGCCGGAGGTGCCGCCGGAGAACCGGCCGTCGGTGAGCAGCGCGCAGGAGCGGCCCAGGCCGCGGCCCTTGAGGAACGAGGTGGGGTAGAGCATCTCCTGCATGCCGGGGCCGCCCTTGGGGCCCTCGTAGCGGATCACCACCACGTCCCCGGCCACGACCTCCTTGGCCAGGATCGCCGTGACCGCGTCGTCCTGCGACTCGTAGACCTTGGCCGGCCCGCGGAAGGTCAGGCACTCCTCGGGGACGCCGGCGGTCTTCACGACGCAGCCGTCCGGCGCCAGGTTGCCGTGCAGGATGGCCAGCCCGCCGTCGGCGCTGTACGCGTGCTCGCCGTCCCGGATGCAGCCGCCGGCCGCGTCGGTGTCCAGGGAGGACCAGCGGTTGGTGGTGGAGAACGGCTCGGTGGTGCGGACCCCGCCCGGCGCGGCGTGGAACAGCTCGACCGCCTCGGCGGTTGCCGAGCCGCCCCGGACGTCCCAGTCGGCGAGCCACGTCTCCAGCGAGGGGGAGTGCACGGCGTGCACGTCGCGGTGGAGCAGGCCGGCCCGGTCCAGCTCACCCAGGATGGCCGGGATGCCGCCGGCCCGGTGCACGTCCTCCATGTGGTACTGGGGCGAGTTCGGCGCGACCTTGGCCAGGCAGGGCACCCGGCGGGAGATGGCGTCGATGTCGGCCACCCCGAAGTCCAGCTCGGCCTCGCGGGCGGCGGCCAGCAGGTGCAGCACCGTGTTGGTCGAGCCGCCCATGGCCACGTCGAGCGCGACGGCGTTCTCGAAGGCGTCCCGGTTGGCGATCGACCGGGGCAGCACGGAGGCGTCGTCGGAGTCGTACCAGCGCTTGGCGATCTCCACGGCGGTGCGGCCGGCCTCGAGGAAGAGGGACCGGCGGGCGGCGTGGGTGGCCAGCGTCGAGCCGTTGCCGGGCAGCGCCAGGCCGATGGCCTCGGTGAGGCAGTTCATGGAGTTGGCGGTGAACATGCCGGAGCAGGAGCCGCAGGTCGGGCAGGCGGAGCGCTCGATCTCGCCGAGCTGGTCGTCGGTGACCGCCTCGTTCGAGGAGGCGATCATGGCGTCGATCAGGTCGATCTTGGAGTGGACGACGCCCTCGATGGCCACGGTCTTGCCGGCCTCCATGGGGCCGCCCGAGACGAAGACGGTCGGGATGTTGAGCCGCAGCGCGGCCAGCAGCATGCCGGGGGTGATCTTGTCGCAGTTGGAGATGCAGACCAGGGCGTCCGCGCAGTGCGCGTTGACCATGTATTCCACCGCGTCGGCGATCAGCTCCCGGCTCGGCAGCGAGTAGAGCATGCCGCCGTGGCCCATGGCGATGCCGTCGTCCACCGCGATGGTGTTGAACTCCCGGCCCACGCCGCCGGCCTCGGCCACCGCGTCGGCGACCAGGCCGCCGAGGTCCTTGAGGTGGACGTGGCCGGGGACGAACTGGGTGAAACTGTTCGCGATGGCGACGATCGGCTTGCCGAAGTCGTCGTCGGTCATCCCGGTGGCCCGCCAGAGGGCCCGGGCGCCGGCCATCGTCCGACCGTGGGTGGATGTCCTCGACCGCAGCTCAGGCATGCCTACCAGTCTGACACCGCCGCCGCGGTGGCCCCCGGGCACGCGCGCCGTGTCCCAACAGTTGCACACCCGGTTCCCCACGGGGGGCGCCGATCCGGCACAGTTGAGGTCGTGCAGTCGTCCCCGGGCATGGTCATCGTCGCGGTGCTGAGCGGGCTCGCCGCGGCCGGCGCCGCCGCCCTGCTCGCCGCGTCGGCGCGCCGCCGGGGCGGGCCGCACCGGCGGGCGCACGTGCTGCTCGCGGCCGCCGCCGGGGTCGCCCTGCTCAGCCTGCTCCTCGGGCTGGCCGGCACGCTGGCCGCCGGCGACCACTGGGCGCACCGGCAGGGGCAGCGCACCGGCTGGGCCACCGTCGTCTCGCTCGGCACCACGCTCGCCGGGCTCGGCCTCGGCGTCGCCCTGCTCCGGCTGCCCGGCACGGCGGCGGCCCGGGCGGCCACCGCCCGGCTGCTGCTCGACGGCGTGATCATGGCGGGCGCGCTCTGGTTCGTCGGGTGGGCGCTGTTCAGCCCGCCGACCCGGCTGCTCGGGGACGCGACCCCCGTCGCCTGCGTACCCATCCTGCTGGCCACGGTCAGCGCGGCGCTCACCGCGGGGCTGACCCTGATCATGGTGTTGCGGGCGGCGCCGCCGCGCGGCCGGCTGGTCCTGCTCGGCGCCGGCGCGACCGGGGTGACCTGCGGCGGCCTGGGCCTGGCCGCCGGGCTCTGCCAGGCCGGCCCCGCCCTGGCGTTCGCCGGCGCCGCGGTGATCGCCGCCGGCCTGCTGGCCACCGCCCTGGCCGCGCACCGGGTGGACCTCCCGCAGGTCGACGTCGACCTGATCCGCCGCGACGGCGAGTACGCCTTCGTGCCGATGTTCGCGATGGCCGCCTCCGCCATGTACCACCTGGTGCAGGGCGGCCGGTTCGACGTGTTCGGGATCGCGGCGGGCAGCGTGGAGGGCTTCGCCCTGGTGGCCCGGCAGTACCTGGCCCTCAACGACGTGCGCGGCTACGCCAGCCGGCTGGCCGAGCGGGAGGCGCACTTCCGCGAGCTGGCGCACACCGACCCGCTCACCGGCCTGGCCAACCGGCGCGGCCTGCTGCGCGCGCTGCACCGCTGCGCCGAGGCCGGCGTCCCCTGCGTGCTGCTCGGGCTCGACCTGGACGGCTTCAAGAACGTCAACGACATGCGCGGGCACGACGTCGGCGACGCGGTGCTGGCCGAGGTGGGGCGGCGGCTGCGCGGCAACCTGCGCCCCGGCGACCTGGCGGCCCGGCTCGGCGGCGACGAGTTCGCGGTGCTCATGCACGGCACGACCGAGCCCGGGCCGGTGGCCGAGCGGCTGCTCGGGGTGCTCGGCCGCCCCTACGAGGAGGCGGACGGGCCGGTCTTCCTCTCGGTGAGCATCGGGGTGGCCGGCGCCTGCGGGGAGACCGACGTCGAGCTGCTGCTGCGCAACGCCGACCTGGCGCTGCGCTACGCCAAGCAGCGCGGCAAGAACCGGATCGAGCGCTACGACGCCACCTACGACCAGCTGCTGCGCCGGCGCACCATGCTGGAGCACGAGCTGCGCGGCGCCATCGAGCGCGACGAGCTGCGGCTGGCCTTCCAGCCGGTGGCCTCGCTGCCCTCGGTCCGCCCGGTCGGTGCCGAGGCGCTGCTCCGCTGGCACCACCCGGAGCTGGGCAACGTCCGGCCCGACGAGTTCATCCCGCTCGCCGAGGAGTGCGGGATGATCTCCAAGCTGGGGGCCTGGGTGCTGCACCAGGCCTGCTACCAGCTCTCCCGGTGGCTGGCCGACGGGCACGACGTCTGGGTGTCGGTGAACGTGTCGCCCCGGGAGCTGCATGCCCCGGAATACGTGGTCCAGGTCGCCGACGCGCTGCGCGCCCACCACGTGCCGCCGCAGCGGCTGGTGCTGGAGGTCACCGAGCACGCCGTCGCCACCGACCTCGACGAGCTGATCCGGCGGCTCACCGCGCTCCGCCTGACCGGGGTGCGGATCGCGCTGGACGACTTCGGCGCCGGCTACTCCTCGCTGGGGCAGCTGCGCCGGCTCCCGATCGACATCCTCAAGATCGATCACAGCCTGGTGGCCGAGCACGAGCCGGTCCGGCCGGTGGGCCGCGACGGCCCGGCGTTCGCTCCGATGGTCGACATCGTCATGCGCCTCGGCCACCAGCTCGGGCTGGAGGTGATCGCCGAGGGCGTCACCACCCCCACCGAGCTGGCCGCCGTGGTGGCCGCCGGCTGCCGCTTCGGGCAGGGCGCGGCCTTCGGCTGGGGCGTGCCCGCCGAGCACCTGGAGGCCATGCTGGAGGCGGCCACCTCGCCGGGCAACCGCCCGACCTCCGTGCCGCCCGCCGCGCCGGCCCCGCCGGCCCGGACCGGGCCGTCGCCGCTGCTGCCCCGGCTCCGGTCGAACCCGCCCGCCCAGGTGCCCGCACCGCGTACCTCGAATGAGGGATCTTCGCAGGTCGCACCGGCCGTGGACGGCGCTTCGGGAGGCGACACGCCCACGTCCGTGAACCAAAATGTGGGATCAGTTGACTCATCGCGTGAGATGCGTCAGGCTTGACCGCATGTCGTCGAACCGGTCGCTGCGAGTACTTACCTGAGCGCACTCTCCCACTGAGAGTGCGCTGGCCCCGTGCATCTGCACGTGGGCCGTTTTTGTTGCCGTCGGAGCATCGCCGGGACGCCCGCGTCCCACCCTGAGAAGCGCATCACCCACTCCAGCCGAAGGCCTGAACCGCCATGACGAGACCCACGCCAGAGACCCTCGCCCACTCCGTCCGGCGCGCCCGCCCGGCCACCGAGCCGGCCGGTGAGGCCGAGCACGCCCCCGCCCC
>NZ_WBKT01000144.1 GCF_008868175.1 Micromonospora sp. AMSO31t | reverse complement strand
TGCGGGACCTGCTGCTCGGGCTCGGCGCCGCCCGGGTCGACGCGGCCGAACCCGAGGCCCGCTGGCTGCGCGGGGAGACCGTCCACGGGGTACCGGTGGACGTCTTCCAGGCCCCGCTCGCCGCCCTCCGGCCGGCCGCCCGCCCGAGCACCCCGCGGGACCGGCAACCCCGCCTCTGGGTCGACCGGGACGCCCGGCTGCACCGGCTGGCCGGGCAGCTGCCGGACGGGACCGCGGTGACCGTCGAGCTGGCCCGCACCGACCGTCCCACGCTGCGCCCGGTGGACGCGCTCGGCGGGCGTCCCGGGCTGCCCCGGGCGCTCACCGACGCCGAGGCCGACCGGCTGGCCCGGCTGCCCGCCCGGCTGCGAGCGGCCGGTGGAGCCGGCCTGACCCTGTCCGCCCCGTCCGCCGACCTGCGCGGCACCGGGTGGGTGAGCTGGGCGGGCTCGGCCGCGTACCTCTCGATGGAGGGCGACGACCCGGGACGCCGGACGCTGCTGCGGGCGCGCCCGGGAGGCGTGGCCCGGCTCGTGATGCCGGCGGGCGGTCCGGCGGCCCCGCCGCTGCCCGCGCCGGACGGCCTGGTCCGGGTGGCCGGGCGACCGCCCCGCGACGACGTGGAACGGCTGCTGGACACCGCGCTGCGAGGTGGCGGCACGGCCGCCGCGGTGGTCCGGATCCGCGACGACCGGGTGGCGGACCGGACGGTGGACGTCATCGAGGTACGCGGCGGCCTGCGCTGGTGGCTCGACCGGGGCGGGCTGCCGCGCCGGCTGGAGCTGCGGACCGGGCAGGGCGTCTGGATCCGGCTGGACCTCGCGCCCGGGCGGGTGCCGGCGCTGCCCGGCGCCGAGCGGACGGTCAGCCCGCCGGCGAAACGCCCCTGAGCCGGCTCAGGGCCGCCAGCCGGTCCGCGCGGCCCACTCCTCGGCCCGCAGGTGCTCCTCGTCAGACCAGGGGTCCTTCGGCGTGCCGTAGGTGGCGCTGTCCGGCGCCGAGGCGGCCAGCTCCCGCTTGACCTGCAGGTACGCCGACCGCTGCTCCGGGTCGGCGCGCAGGTGGTCGCGCATCAGCAACGCGTACCGCCAGCCGGGCGAGTCGGCCACCCGCAGGTGCAGGTGCACCGGGCGGCCCGGGTCGGCGCTGCCGTGCAACCGCTTCGCCCCGCGGCGGCTGCCGGGCGGACGGGGGTTGTCCCACCACTCGCCGGGCAGCCGGGGGAAGCCGGCGTCGGCGAGCCGGTCGGCGAGCGGACCGTCCGCCTCCGCGAGCGACGGCACGGTGAGCTGGATGTCGATGACGTCCTTGGCGGCCAGCCCGGGCACGGCCGTGGAGCCGATGTGGTCGATCCGCAGGTCGGCGCCGGCGGCGTGCCGGATGCGGGCGGCCAGCCGGGCGTACTGCTGGGGCCAGGTCGGGTCGGGTTCGGTGAGCACCACCTGCTCGGGCCGCACGGCGAGGCGTTCCCGCACGTTGCGCTCGTAGGGCAGCAGTCGCCCCTGCCAGAGGGCGTCCACGGCGGCGTGCAGGTCGGCCAGCGTGCCGTCGTTGCCGAGCAGCACGTCGGCCGCCGCCGCGCGGCGCGCGTCGTCGGCCTGCGCGGCGATCCGCCGCTCGGCCTCGGCGCGGTCCATGCCGCGGCCGCGGGCCAGCCGTTCCAGCCGGGTGGTCACGGCCGCCTGCACCACGAGCACCAGGTGGTACGTGGGCGCGAGCCCCACCTCGACCAGCAGCGGCACGTCGTTGACCACGACGGCGTCGGGGGGCGCCGCGGCGACCAGCGCGGCGGTGCGGGCGCGGACCCGGGGATGGGTGATCGCCTCCAGCCGGCGGCGGGCGGCCTCGTCGCCGAAGACCACGGCGCCCAGGGCGGCCCGGTCCAGCACCCCGTCAGCGTCGAGGACCGTGTCGGAGAAGGTCGCCACGATCTCGGCGAGGCCCTCGCTGCCCGGGGCGACCACCTCGCGGGCGATCCGGTCCGCGTCGACGACCACCGCGCCGTGCGCGGCCAGCCGGCTGGACACCGCGCTCTTGCCGGACCCGATCCCACCGGTCAACCCCACCCTCAGCACCGGGACAGTCAACCCGATCGCCGTCTGCGGTGCCAACCTGCCCCGGACATGGCGAGGGCCCCGCCCCCGGCGACCCGGTGGAACCGGATCGCGGGGACGGGGCCCGTCAGCGACTGCGCCAGGCTCGGACGTGCCGAGCCGTGGTCGTCACCGGGTCACTTGCCGCCGGCGAGCTTCTCCCGCAGCGCGGCGAGCGCCTCGTCGGTGGCCAGCGTGCCGGCCGGCTCCTCGGCCTGACGGCTCGGGGCCGAGGTCGAGGTGGTGGTGCCGGTGACGGCCGGGGCCGGGTTGGCAGCGGCCTCGGCGTCGGCGGCCCGGGAGGTCTGCACCTGCTTGGTGTGGGCCTCCCAGCGCTGACGCGCCTCGGCGTACTGCTGCTCCCAGGTCTCGCGCTGCTTGTCGTAGCCCTCGAGCCACTCGCCCGTCTCCGGGTCGAAGCCCTCCGGGTAGATGTAGTTGCCCTGGTCGTCGTAGGTCGCGGCCATGCCGTAGAGGGTCGGGTCGAAGTGCTCCTCGCCCTCGACGAAGCCCTCGTTGGCCTGCTTGAGCGACAGCGAGATCCGGCGGCGCTCCAGGTCGATGTCGATGACCTTGACCATGACCTCGGAGCCGACCTGCACGACCTGCTCCGGGATCTCCACGTGGCGCTCGGCCAGCTCGGAGATGTGGACCAGGCCCTCGATGCCGTCGTCCACCCGGACGAAGGCGCCGAACGGCACGAGCTTGGTGACCTTACCCGGCACGATCTGCTGGATCGCGTGGGTGCGGGCGAACTGACGCCACGGGTCCTCCTGGGTCGCCTTCAGCGACAGCGAGACCCGCTCGCGGTCCAGGTCGACGTCCAGGACCTCGACCTCGACCTCCTGGCCAACCTCGACGACCTCGGACGGGTGGTCGATGTGCTTCCAGGAGAGCTCGGAGACGTGCACCAGGCCGTCCACGCCGCCCAGGTCGACGAACGCGCCGAAGTTGACGATCGAGGACACGACGCCCTTGCGGACCTGGCCCTTCTGCAGCTTGTTGAGGAACTCGGTGCGCACCTCGGACTGCGTCTGCTCGAGCCAGGCCCGGCGGGACAGGACCACGTTGTTGCGGTTCTTGTCCAGCTCGATGATCTTGGCTTCGAGCTCACGGCCGACGTACGGCTGCAGGTCACGGACCCGCCGCATCTCGACGAGCGAGGCGGGCAGGAAGCCGCGCAGGCCGATGTCGAGGATGAGACCACCCTTGACGACCTCGATGACCGAGCCGCGGACGACGCCGTCCTCGTCCTTGATCTTCTCGATCGTGCCCCAGGCCCGCTCGTACTGCGCCCGCTTCTTGGAGAGGATCAGACGCCCCTCCTTGTCCTCCTTCTGGAGGACAAGGGCCTCGATGTGGTCACCGACCGAGACGACCTCGGCGGGGTCCACGTCGTGCTTGATCGACAACTCCCGAGAGGGGATGACGCCCTCGGTCTTGTAGCCGATGTCGAGCAGGACCTCGTCCCGATCGACCTTGACGACGGTGCCTTCGACAATGTCGCCGTCGTTGAAGTACTTGATGGTCTCGTCGATCGCGGCGAGGAAAGCTTCCTCGGAACCGAGATCGTCGTGCGTGACCTTGTTGGCGCTCGAGGGGGCCTCGATGCTGCTCGTCATGTGGGCGGTTGCTCCGGTCGGATGGGTTGTCACAGCAGGCGTGGCGTCGCGGTGACCTGTCCGCGCCAGCGGATCCGTCGCCGGGCACACCGAACGATCGCCATGAGAAGATCATTAGTGGCTCCGGTGACCGCGCACCTGCTCCCTGCCGAGGCACACGATCCGCGAGCGCATCGTCTAGCCTACCCGCTGCATTACCACAGCGTGCAAGCCCTCCCAGGTCTCCTCGGGCTCGTCAGCTGCGAAAGCGGAGATTTCGCGCGGTAAGGTGCCACAGCTGTCTCGTCCGTCACATCTGTCCCACCCGCCACAGCGCCGTCGGGGAGCGGCCCGCCCGCCGCAGCCGGCGCCCCGGGGCCTAGCGTGGGCGGGTGGACGACGACAGGGTGACCCGGCGCCGGGTGGGCGCCGGCGAGGTGCGCCGCGCCAACCGGGGCTGGTGGGACGCCGATGCCGACGCCTACCAGGCCGAGCACGGCGCGTTCCTCGGCGAGGTGGACTTCGTCTGGTGCCCGGAGGGGCTGCGCGAGGCCGACGCCCGGCTGCTCGGCGAGGTGACCGGCCGCCGCATCCTGGAACTCGGCTGCGGCGCGGCCGCCGCCGCCCGCTGGCTCGCCACGCAGGGCGCCCGGCCGGTCGCCCTGGACCTGTCCGCGGGCATGTTGCGGCACGCCGCCGAGGCCGCCGCCCGCACCGGGGTACGCGTGCCGCTCGTGCAGGCCGACGCCCTCGCCCTGCCGTTCGCCGACGCCGCCTTCGACACCGTGTGCACGGCGTTCGGCGCGATCCCGTTCGTGGACGACTCGGCGGCGGCGATGCGCGAGGTGGCGCGGGTGCTGCGCCCGGGCGGCCGGTGGGTCTTCTCGGTCACCCACCCGATGCGCTGGATCTTCCTGGACGACCCGGGCGAGGGCGGGCTGACCGCCGTGCACTCCTACTTCGACCGCTCCCCCTACGTCGAGCAGGACGAGCACGGCATGGCCACGTACGTCGAGCAGCACCGCACACTCGGCGACCGGATCCGGGAACTGGTCGGTGCCGGCTTCCGCCTGCTGGACCTCGTGGAACCGGAGTGGCCGGCGGGACACGAGGGGATCTGGGGGCAGTGGAGCCCGCTGCGCGGCCGACTCTTCCCCGGCACCGCGATCTTCGTGGCGGAGAAGCCGGCCGTCGGCTGAGGGCGTCGTTTCCGCTCACCAGGCCCGGGTACGCCGAGTGCATGGCCGAGAAGGAGTTCCGCAGCGGTGACCACGTCTCCTGGGCCAGCCACAGCGGCCGGGCGTACGGCGTGGTCAAGGAGAAGCTCGTCGACCGCACGCACGTGCGCGGGCACGCCGTGAACGCCTCGCCGGAGGAGCCGCAGTACCGGATCCGCAACGACGACTCGGGCCGGGACGTCGCCCACCGACCGGAGGTGCTGCGCCATGAACCGAGGTGACGACCCGCAGCAGACGTACCGGGAGTTCACCGACGCGGTGAACATGAAGCCGGGCGAACTGCAGAAGTGGCTGGAGACCGACGAGTCCAAGCACGTCGGCTGGCGCAAGGGCACCCGGGGCGGCGAATCGGTGGGCCACGAGTCCGGCCGGCGGATCATCGACCTGCTGCGCCGCAAGCGCGACCAGCTCACCGCGGCCGACTACAAGCACATGCGCAAGGTCGTCGGGTACGTCCGGCGGCACATGGCCCAGCGACCCAGCGGCGACGTGCGCCGGACGCGGTGGCGGTACTCCCTCATGAACTGGGGCCACGACCCGGTCAAGGGGCCGCTCCCGCCGCCCGGCGGCCCGTCCCGCAAGGCCCTCGAACCGCACGGCACCCCGCCGAAGGAGCGCCGGGGGCCGGGCCGCTGAGGCCGGGCGCCTGGCCCTGTCACTGACGGCAGGGTCGGACGATCGGCGACATGAACGACGAACAGCGGCGGGTCGTGGTGGTCACCGGCGCGGGCACCGGCATCGGCCGGGCCACCGCCCGAGCCTTCGGCGCCGCGGGCGCCCGCGTCCTCGCCGTGGCCGGCGGCCCGGGCCACTGGCGGAGACCGCCGCCGACGACCCCCGGATCACCCCGGTCACCGCCGACGTGACCGACGCCGACACGCCGGCCCGGGTGGTCGGCGCCGCCCTCGACCGGTACGGCCGGCTGGACGTGCTGGTCAACAACGCCGGAATCGCCGGCGGCGGCCCCCTCGCCGCGCTGGACGAGCGGGCGGCCCGCCGCCAGCTCGACACGAACCTGATCGCGCCGATCCGGCTGGCGCACGCCGCGGTCGAGCCGCTGGCCGCGACCCGCGGCATGATCGTCAATGTCACCACCACCGTCGGCCAGCACGCCTGGCCGGGCAGCTCGGTGTACGCGGCGGGCAAGGCCGCCCTCGACTCGCTGACCCGGAGCTGGGCGGTGGAGCTGGCCCCGCGCGGCGTCCGGGTCGTGGCGGTGGCAGCCGGGCGCCATCGACACACCCATCGGCGAACACCAGGGCCTCTCCCCGGACCAGCGCGCCGCGGTACGCCGCCGGCAGCTCGACCACACGCCCCTCGGGCGGCTCGGCCGACCCGAGGACGTAGCGTGGGCGATCCTGCGGCTCTGCGACCCGGCGGCGGCGTTCGTCACCGGCGTGGTGCTGCCGGTGGACGGCGGGGCGCTGGTCGCGTGACCGGCCGGGCCCTGATCACCTCGGCGCGGGCGGCGAACGGCTACCGGGAGTACGACGCTGTGGCGGTCACCCGGGTCCGCAACATCCGGCACCTGCTCGGCGCCGGGTTGACCCTGGACGACGTCCGGGTCTTCCTGCCCTGCCTCGACGGGGACGTGGCCGCCGCGCCGCCCTCCCCCGCCGGGCTGCGGGTGGGACGCGAGCGGCTGGCCGTGCTGGACGCCCGGATCGCCGCCCAGCTCGCGGTCCGGGACCGGCTCGCGGCCGCCCTGCGCGACGCGGCCGCGGCCCTCGCCGACGACGCCGACCGGCCGCCGGCGTCGGGCCCCGCCCCCCGCCCGCCACGGGTCTCGTCGACAACCGGTCCGGCGCTTTAGCAGTCTCGGACAGTCACCGTTCGCTCCGAACGGCAACTGTCCGGGATCCTGACCATCGGCGCGTCGGTGTCAGTGGTCGGCGCTGTTCCAGTCGCGGCCCTCGCCCACGGAGACCTCCAGCGGCACGGAGAGCGGGTGCGCCTCCCCCATCTCCTTGCGCACCAGCGCCTCCAGGGTCTCCCGCTCGCCCGGGGCGACCTCGAAGACCAGCTCGTCGTGCACCTGGAGCAGCATCCGGGAGCGCAGCCCGGCGTCGCGCAGCGCGGTGTCGACGTGCAGCATGGCGACCTTGATGATGTCGGCCGCGGAGCCCTGGATGGGGGCGTTGAGTGCCATCCGCTCGGCCATCTCCCGGCGCTGCCGGTTGTCGCTGACCAGGTCGGGCAGGTAGCGGCGGCGGCCCAGGATGGTGGAGGTGTAGCCGTCCTGCCGGGCCCGCGCCACCACCTCCTGGAGGTAGTCGCGCACCCCGCCGAAGCCGGCGAAGTAGTTCTCCATCAGCCCGCGCGCCTCCTCGGCGGTGATCCCGAGCTGCTGGGACAGGCCGAACGCGCTCAGCCCGTACGCCAGGCCGTAGTTCATGGCCTTGATCTTGCGGCGCTGGTCGGCGGTGACCTGGTCGACCTCGACCGTGAAGACCGAGGAGGCGGTGGCGGCGTGGAAGTCGTGCCCGGAGTTGAACGCCTCGATCAGCGCGTCGTCGGAGGACAGGTGCGCCATGATCCGCATCTCGATCTGGCTGTAGTCGGCGGTGAGCAGGCACTCGTAGCCCTCGCCGACCACGAAGGCGCGCCGGATCCGCCGCCCCTCCTCGGTGCGGATCGGGATGTTCTGCAGGTTGGGCTCGGTCGAGGAGAGCCGGCCGGTGGCGGCCACCGTCTGGTTGAAGGTGGTGTGGATCCGGCCGTCGTCGGAGACCGACTTCAGCAGCCCGTCGACGGTCATCTTGAGCTTGGCGACGTCGCGGTGGCGCAGCAGGTGCTCGAGCACCGGGTGCGGGTTCTGCGCGTAGAGCCACTGGAGGGCGTCCGCATCGGTGGTGTAACCGGTCTTGATCTTCTTGGTCTTGGGCAGGCCCAGCTCGCCGAAGAGGATCTCCTGGAGCTGCTTGGGCGAGCCCAGGTTGAACTCCCGCCCGACCGCCGCGTAGGCGCCCTGGGCGGCGGCCTTCACCTCGGCGGCGAAGTGCGCCTCCAGCTCCGAGAGGTAGTGGGTGTCGGCCGCGATGCCGGTGCGCTCCATGGTGGCCAGCACCCGCATGAGCGGCAGCTCGACGCCGGCCATCAGCCGGGCGGACTGCTCGCCGTCGCGGGACAGCTCGGCGTCGATCGCGTCGGCCAGGTCGAGGGTGGCCCGGGCCTGGAGCATCAGATTCTGCTCGGCGGCCCCGTCGTCGCCGAGCCCGTCGAGGGTGAGCTGGCCGCTCTCCGGCACGTCGACCCGCAGCTCCCGGTGCAGGTAGCGCAGCGCCAGGTCGGTGAGGTCGTAGGAGCGCTGGTCGGGGCGGGCCAGGTAGGCGGCGATCTGGGTGTCGCGGGAGATGCCCTGCAGGTCCCAGCCGTGCGCGGCGAAGGCCAGCACGGCCGGCTTGCTGTCGTGCAGCACCTTGGGGCGGGCCTCGTCGGCGAGCCAGCCGGCCAGCGCGGCCTCGTCGTCGGCCGCCAGCTTGGCCGGGTCGAACCAGGCGCCCGCGCCGCCGGCGGTGGCCAGGGCCATGCCGGTCACCGTGGCGGTGTGCCGCCGGTTGGGGCCGGTGTCGAGCTTGACCGCCACGCCGACCGGGCTGCCGGCCGGGGCGTGCGTGGCCAGCCAGCCGGCCAGCGCGCCGGGCTCGGTGAGCACCTGCCCGGCCAGGTCGAAGCCGGCCTCGGCCTCCGGCTCGACGGCCTCCAGGTACTGGTAGAGCCGGTCGCGCAGGATGCGGAACTGGAGGGTGTCGAAGACCTGGTGCACGGCCTCCCGGTCCCAGCCCTGCCAGCGGGCGTCCTCCGGGCGCACCGGCAGCTCCAGGTCGGTGACCAGGCAGTTGATCTCGTAGTTGCGGATCACGTCGGCCAGCCGCTCGCGCAGGCTGTCGCCGGCCTTGCCCTTGATCTCGTCGGCGCGGGCCACCACGCCCTCGACCCCGTCGTAGAGGTTGATCCACTTGGCGGCGGTCTTCGGGCCCACGCCGGGGACGCCGGGCAGGTTGTCGCTGGTCTCGCCGACCAGGGCGGCCAGGTCGCGGTAGCGCCCCGGGCCCACGCCGTACTTCGCCTCGACCGCGGCCGGGTCCATCCGGGCCAGGTCGGAGACGCCCTTGCGCGGGTAGAGCACGGTGACCTGGTCGCCGACGAGCTGGAACGCGTCCCGGTCGCCCGTGGTGATCAGCACGTCCATGCCCTGGTCGCGGGCCTGGCAGGCGAGGGTGGCGATGACGTCGTCGGCCTCGTAGCCCTCCTTCTCCACCACCGGGATGCGCAGCGCCGCGAGGACCTCCTTGACGAGGCTGACCTGGCCCTTGAAGTCGGTCGGGGTCTCGCTGCGGCCGGCCTTGTACTCCGCGTACTTCTCGGTGCGGAAGGAACGGCGGGAGACGTCGAAGGCGACCACGATGTGGCTGGGCTGCTCGTCGCGGAGCACGTTGATCAGCATCGAGGTGAAGCCGTAGACGGCGTTGGTCGGCTGCCCCGTGGTGGTGGAGAAGTTCTCCACCGGCAGGGCGAAGAACGCCCGGTATGCCAGGGAGTGTCCGTCGACGAGGAGCAGGCGCGGCGTCGTAGCTGTCACGGCAGCGACTCTAGTCCGTACCGCCGACAACCCGACGGACGGCGGGACCGCGAAAGGCGGCGGCCGGCCGCCCCGCGAGGGGACGGCCGGCCGCCGGGCTACGCCTCAGGCGACGCCGAGGTACGCCTCCTTCACCGCCGGGTCGTGCAGCAGGTCCCGGCCGGTGCCCTCCTTGACGATCCGGCCGGTCTCCAGCACGTAGCCCCGGTGGGCCCGGGAGAGCGCCTGCTGGGCGTTCTGCTCCACCAGCAGGATGGTGGTGCCCTGCTCGTTGATCCGGGTGATGATCTCGAAGATCTGCTGGATCAGCATCGGCGCGAGCCCCATCGAGGGCTCGTCGAGCAGCAGCAGCTTCGGGCGGGCCATCAGGGCCCGGCCCACCGCCAGCATCTGCTGCTCGCCGCCGGAGAGCGTGCCACCGGCCTGCTTGCGCCGCTCGTGCAGCCGGGGGAAGAGGTCCATGACCATCTTCATGTCCTCGGCGATGCCCGACCGGTCCCGGCGGGTGTACGCGCCCATCTCCAGGTTCTCGACAACGGTCATCCCGGGGAACACGCCCCGGCCCTCGGGCGCCTGCCCGATGCCCCGGACCACCCGCAGGTCGGCCCGCATCCGGGTGACGTCGGTGCCGTCGAAGACGATCGAGCCGGAGGCCACCGGGCGCAGCCCGGAGATCGCCCGCATGGTGGTGGTCTTGCCGGCGCCGTTCGCGCCGATCAGGGCCACCACCTCACCCTCGTCGACGTGCAGGCTGATCCCGTGCAGCGCCTGGATCCGCCCGTACAGCAGGGTCAGGTCGTTGATCTCAAGCAGCATCGGTCGGCACCCCCAGGTACGCGGCGATCACCTTCGGGTCGTCCCGGACCTCGGCCGGCAGGCCCTCGGCGATCTTCTTGCCGAACTCCAGCACCACGATCCGGTCGGTCACGCCCATGACGAGTCGCATGTCGTGCTCGATCAGCAGCACCGTCGTGCCATTGTCGCGGATCTTCCGGATCAGGCCGAGCAGTTCCTCCTTCTCCGCCGGGGTGAAGCCGGCGGCCGGCTCGTCCAGGCAGAGCAGTTTCGGCTCGGTGGCCAGGGCCCGGGCGATCTCCAGCCGGCGCTGCTCGCCGTACGAGAGGTTGCGGGCCAGGTCCCCGGCGCGGCGCTCGATGCCGACGAAGCGCAGCAGCTCGAGCGCCCGCTCGCGGCCCTGCCGCTCCTCCCGCCAGTGCCGCGGCAGCCGCAGCATCGCGGCGATCACGCTGGTCTTGTGGTGGGCGTCCGCGCCCACCATCACGTTCTCCAGCGCGGTCATCTCCGGGAAGAGCCGGATGTTCTGGAACGTCCGGGCGATGCCCGCCTTGGTGATCCAGCTCCGGCGCCTGCCGTTGACCCGCTGCCCGGCGAACCGGATCTCGCCCTCGGTGGGCCGGTAGACGCCGGTCATCGCGTTGAAGCAGGTCGTCTTGCCGGCGCCGTTCGGGCCGATCAGGCCGAGGATCTCACCCTTGTACAGGGTGAAGGCGACGTCGTTGAGGGCGACCACACCGCCGAAGCGGAGGGTGACGTGGTCGACCTCCAGCAGCGGCTCCCGCCCGGCCGGGGCGGTGTCGCCCGGCGTGGGCTCGACCGGGGTGTCCGAGCCCTTCTCCGGCGGGGTGCCGACCGTGCTGCGACCGTCGTCGGCGATGTCCCGCTCGCTGGTCTCGTCCCGCTCGCTGTGCATCTGCGGCTCACTCATTGGGCACCGTCTCCTGGGGAACCGCTTCCTTGCGCCGGTCGGCGAACTCCGCCGCCCGCCGCCGGTTGGGCACCAGACCCTGCGGCCGGAAGATCATCATGACGATGACCACCAGTCCGAAGACCAGGATCCGGTACTCGGCGGCGTCGAACTCCACCCCGAGGAGGTCGCCGATGCCGCGCAGCCACTCCGGCAGGTACCAGGTGACCGCGCCGCCGACGATGGCGCCCTTGATGTTGCCGGCGCCACCGAGGATCACCGCGGCCAGCACCAGGATGGAACTCTCCAGCACGAACTGGTCGGAGTTGATGAACGTCTGCTTGCCGGCGAAGACCGCGCCGGTCAGGCCGGCCACGGCCGCGCCGATGGCGAACGCCCACAGCTTGTACTTGAACGTCGGCACGCCCATGATCTCGGCGGCGTCCTCGTCCTCGCGGATCGCCACCCAGGCCCGGCCGACCCGGCTGTTGGCCAGGTTCCGGATCAGCAGCAGCACGACGAGGATCAGCGTCAGCATCAGCCAGTAGTACGGCCGGGCGTCCACCACACCGAACAGCGGCTTGCCGTCCGTGCCGGAGCCCGGCGGGTGCGGGATCCCCGGGATGCCGCGCTGGCCCTGGAGGATGCCCTCGTTGCGGGCCGCGTACAGGCGGATCATCTCGGCGAAGCCGAGGGTCACGATGGCCAGGTAGTCACCGCGCAGGCGCAGCGTCGGGCCACCGAGGATCACGCCGGAGACCATCGTCACCATCACCGCCAGCGGCACCGCCGCCAGCCACGGCCAGTTCGTGCCGAACCGGCTCTCCGGCGAGGTGAGCAGCGCGACCGTGTACGCGCCGAGCGCGTAGAAGCCGAAGTAGCCCAGGTCGAGCAGGCCGGCGAAACCGACCACCACGTTGAGCCCGACGGCCAGCAGGACGAACACCGCGGTGTCGAAGAGCACCCCGGCGAAGTCCGAGCGGGTCGTGTAGAAGGCGAAGTAGTCGCTGCCGATGGGGAAGCCGAGGTACTCGTAGAACCACTTGTTGGGCAGGATGTAGAGCAGGACGACCAGCGCGGCGATCGCCGCCCAGCGGACCTGCTTGGGCATGGCCGCCCAGCGGCTCTTGAAGCCCGCGGTCCGCTTGTTGTCCACGGTGGCGGTCATGCGCGCGCCCTCCCGAGAGATTCGCCGAGCAGACCGGTCGGCCGGAACATCAGCAGCACGATCAGCAGCACGAAGCCGGTGAAGTCCTTCCAGTCGCCGCCGAAGAGGCCGGCGGCGTAGTTCTCCGCCACGCCGAGCAGCAGGCCGCCGAGCAGCGCGCCGCGCAGGTTGCCGATGCCGCCGAGCACCGCGGCCGCGAAGGCCTTGAGCCCGATCAGGAAGCCGACGTTGAACTTGGTGTAGCCGAACCGGATGTCCCACAGCAGGGCGCCCACGCCGGCCATCAGACCGCCGAGCACGAACACCAGCAGGATGACCCGGTTCTTGTTGACACCCATGAGCGCGGCGGTGTCCGCGTCCTGGGCGACCGCGCGGATGCCGCGGCCCTGGCGGCTGCGGTTAACGAACTGGTCCAGCGCGACCATCATGATCAGCGTGACGCCGAGGATGAGCAGCTGGACGTTGGTCACCGCGGCGCCGAAGACGGTGAAGACCGTCTTCTGCGGGAGCAGGTCCGGCATGCCGAACGGGGCCCGGCGGGTGCCGATGCCGAACGACTCGGCGAGCACGAACGACGCGCCGATCGCGGTGATGAGGAAGGCCAGCGGCGGCGCGTTGCGGCGGCGCAGCGGCCGGTAGGCGACCAGCTCGACCGTGACCGCGGTGACGGCCGAGGCGGCCATCGCCACCACCAGACCGGCGACCACCGCCAGGATCAGCGGGCCGAGGGCCGGGGCGGCCGAGTTCTGGTTGTAGCCGAGGGCCTGCCAGGTCCACAGGGCGGTGAAGGTACCGACCATGAAGACCTCGGAGTGAGCAAAGTTGATCAGGCGCAGAACGCCGTACACCAGGGTGTAGCCGAGGGCGATGAGCGCGTAGATCGCGCCCTGCTCCAGGCCGGTGATGGTCAGCGCCGGGAAGTTCCCGAACAGCTCATCGAAGTTCAAGTGGGGGCTCCAACTGTGCGGCCAAGCGGTGCGGCCGGGAGAAAGTCACTCCCGGCCGCACGCCTGGTGTCCCGTGCCGGGACCGGACGAACCGGTCAGGCCTTGGGGATCTCGATGTCGGGGACGACCTTGCCCGCGTTCACCTTGAACGCCCAGACCTTCACCTGGGCCGGGTCCAACTCGCCGGTGGACTCGAACTTGTAGGTGACGCCGGTCGCGCCGCCGGTGCCGTTGTAGGAGTTGATGAAGCTCAGCAGGTCGGCCCGGGTGCCCTTGCCGGCCTTGATGCCCTCGAGCATGATCTTCGTGATGTCGTACGACACGTCGGCGTAGGTGCCCGGCTCGGCGTTGTCGAAGGCCGCCTTGTAGTCGGTCACGAAGGAGCCCTTGGCCGCGGTGGCCGGGGCGCACGGGCAGGTCAGGATGGTGCCCTCGGCGACCTGCTCGCCGGCGACCTTGATGAAGTTGGCGTCGTTGACACCGTCACCGGCGACCATCGTGCCCTTCCAGCCCGCGCCCTTGAGCTGCTTGAGCAGCAGGCCGGCCTCGGTGTAGTAGCCACCGAAGAAGAGGACGTTCGCGCCGCTGCCCACGACCTTGGTGACCTGGGCGGAGAAGTTGGTCTGCTTGACCTGGATCTTGTCCTCGCCCGCGACCGCGCCGATGACCTTCTTCACCTCGTCCACCAGGCCGGCGCCGTACGCCGACTGGTCGTCGATGACGTAGACCTTCTCGGCCTTCAGGACGTTCTTGATGTACCGACCGGCGGCCGGGCCCTGGGAGGTGTCGTTACCGACGCCCCGGTGGAAGATCTTCCAGTTCTTGGTGCTCAGGCTCGGGCGGGTCGCCGACGGGGTGATGGCCGGCAGGCCGGCCTCGTCGAAGATCGGGTTGCCCACCTCGGACTCACCCGAGAAGGCCGGGCCGATGATGCCGACGACCTTGGTGTCGCCGACCGCCTTCTGCGCCAGGGCCGGCGCCTTGGCCGGGTCGCCCTGCGAGTCGTACTCCTCGATCTGGACCTTGCAGTCCGCGTTGTCCTTGTTGTACTGGTCGATGGCCAGCTTCGTGCCGTTGCGCATGTGGATACCGAGACCCGCGGCGTCACCGGTCAACGGGCCGAAGAAGCCGATCTTCAGGTCGCAGGCGGCCTTGCTGCCCCCCGCGTCGCTACCACTGTCAGCCTTGCAGGCCGCGCCACTGAAAACGAGCGCACCGATGGCCACGCCACCCAGCACCCGTGCGAGCTTCTGCCTCACGGCTCGTACCCTCCTCCGTCCGATGGCCCGGAAACCACCCACCGCGAATTGGACCTTGCAGGGGTTGGCCGGACCGACCGCGATCCCGGTCTGGGCCGGGACGTTATCCCACCAGCGGGTCGTGAAGGTAGACCTGAGGAGCCGGGTTGACCTAACCGTTACGTTGAGTGGCCGGATTCACAGATGTGCTGTAACACACGGGTCCGCACGATGGGAAAATCGGACATCCGATACTGACCGGAAATCCGCTGGTGAGAGGCTGACTCGGGGCGCCACGAACCCCGCGCCGACCACACCTCCGCCCGCCCGCCGTCGTCCACCACCAGCAACGCCACGTCACCCGCCGCGGCCACCGCCACCGACCGGTCACCGCCCGTCGGCACCGCCACCGGCAGGCCCACCGGCGACCACCGCGCGCCGTCCGCGGAGAACCACCCCGCACC
>NZ_WBKT01000143.1 GCF_008868175.1 Micromonospora sp. AMSO31t | reverse complement strand
GCGGGTCGCCCGCCGGATCGCGGGGACGCCCGGCGCCAGGATATCCACGCCCGGAACGGATAGGTTGGCCGCATGGCCCGGGCCCAGTTCAGCGCAGAGACCGCCGGCGGCGGCGCGTTCGTCCGCCAGCCCAACCGGTTCACCGGTCGGGTCACCCCCCACTCCACCTCCCCGGAGGGCGGCGGCCCCGACGAGCAGGGCCGCTGGCCGCTGGAGGCGGGCCGTTACCGGCTGGTCTGGTGCCGCGCCTGCCCGTGGGCGCACCGGGCCCGGATCGTGCGCGGCCTGCTCGGGCTGGACGAGGTGATCTCGCTGGGCACGGTCGACCCGATCCGGGACGAGCGGGGCTGGCGGTTCAGCCTCGACCAGGACGGCTTCGACCCGGTGCTCGGCATCGGGTTCCTCAGCGACGCCTACCTGTCCACCGACCCCGACTACACCGGCCGGGTGACCGTGCCGGCGCTGGTCGACACGCTGACCGGGCGGGTGGTCACCAACGACTACCCGCAGCTCACCCTCGACTTCTCGACCGAGTGGCGGCGGTTCCACAAGCCGGGCGCGCCGGACCTCTACCCGGTCGAGCTGCGGCCGGAGCTGGACGCGCTGATGGCGGAGATCCACCGCGACGTCAACAACGGCGTCTACCGGTGCGGCTTCGCCGCCTCCCAGGAGGCCTACGACGAGGCGTACACGGCGCTGTTCGCCCGGCTGGACGCGCTGTCGGAACGGCTGTCCGGGCGGCGCTACCTCATGGGCGAGCAGATCACCGAGGCCGACGTGCGGCTGTTCACCACGCTGGTCCGCTTCGACGTGGCGTACCACGGGCACTTCAAGTGCAACCGGCAGAAGCTGACCGAGATGCCGGTGCTCTGGGCGTACGCGCGGGACCTGTTCCAGACGCCGGGCTTCGGCGAGACGGTGGACTTCGACCACATCAAGCGGCACTACTACGCCACCCACGAGATGATCAACCCGACCCGGATCGTGCCGCTGGGTCCGGACCTGTCCGGCTGGACCACGCCGCACGGGCGTGGTTGAGCCCGGCGTCCTCCGGGCCGCCGCCGCCTCCGCGGCCGCCGGCTGCGTCGTGGCCGGGATGGTCGCCGTGACGGTCGCCGTGGTCGCCGGTCCGGGCCCGGGCCTGACCGGGTACGTCAGCGAGGCCGGCGTCACCGACAGCGCGTACGCCGGGGCGTACCGGATCGGAGTCTTCGCCCTGGCGGCGGCGCTGCTGCTGCTCGCGGCGGCGCTGCCCCCGGCGCTGCGCACGGCGGCGGCGCTGCTCGTGGCCGCCGCGGCCGGCACGGCGCTCTCCGGTGCGGTGACCTGCTCCACCGGCTGCCCGCTGCCACCGTTCGAGGCCGCCACGGTGGCCGATCTGGTGCACGGCGGCGCCAGCATCGGGGCGACCGCCGCGGTGGTCTTCGCCATGCTGGCGCTGCTCGCGACCCCGGCGGCGGGGCGGGCGCTGCGCCGGGTCGCCGGGGTGGGCGCGGCCCTGGCGCTGCCGCTGTCCGGTGCGGTCGGGCTGGCCATGCTGCTCGTCGGGCGCGGCGGCCTGGTCGGGGTGCTGGAGCGGCTGCTGCTCGCGGTGGCCGCCGTGTGGGGGCTGGCCACGGCCGCGGTGCTGGGCCTGGCGCACCGGCGGGCGATCGTGACGAACGGATCAGCGGGGCGGGAACGTCGCCTGTAAGGATCGTCACGCCTGTCGCTCCTTCCACCTGGGAGCCGGCTGGGAGTAGCGTCGGCAGGCGATGACCAACGTCTGGCACCTCACCGTGCGCCTGTACGTCGACCTCCGACGGCAGGCCAGCGGCATCTGTCCGGCGCAGCCGCTCTCCTGACGCTGCCCCGTTCACCCACCACCAGACCTTGGACAGATCCCCATGGCTTCCGCCCTGCGCAAGATCCCCTTTTCCGTGCAGATCCTGCTCGGCCTCGTCCTCGGCGTGGCGCTCGGCTTCCTCGCCCGCGCCAACGACCTCGCCTGGCTGACCAGCACCCTCGACACCGTCGGCGGCCTCTTCGTCCAGCTGCTCAAGCTGGCCGTGCCGCCGCTGGTCTTCACCGCCATCGTGGTCAGCGTGGTCAGCCTGCGCGGCGTGGCCAACGCCGCCCGGCTGGCGCTCAAGACGCTGCTCTGGTTCGGCATCACCGCGCTGATCTCGGTCGGCATCGGCATCGGCCTCGGCCTGCTCACCGACCCCGGCAAGGGCGTCACCCTCGACCTGGCCGGTGCCACTGCGCCGAAGAAGACCGGCTCCTGGACCGACTTCCTCACCGGCATCGTGCCCACCAACCCGGTCGGCGCGTTCGTCGAGGGCAACGTCCTCCAGATCGTCTTCCTCGCCCTGGTGGTCGGCGCCGCCGCGCTGCTCATCGGTGAGGCCGCCGAGCCGTTCGTGACCCTCAACCGCTCGGTGCTGGCCATCGTGCAGAAGGCGCTCTGGTGGGTCATCCGGCTCGCCCCGATCGGCACCCTCGGCCTCATCGGCAACGCCGTCGCCTCGTACGGCTGGGACCTGCTGGCCCCGCTCGCCAAGTTCACCACCGCCGTCTACGTCGGCTGCGCCCTCGTGCTGTTCGTCGTGTACCCGGTGGTGCTCATCGCCGCCGGCCGGCTCAACCCGCTGCGCTTCTTCGCCGGCGCCTGGCCCGCCATCGAGCTGGCCTTCGTGTCCCGCTCCTCGGTGGGCACCATGCCGGTGACCCAGCGCTCGGTCGAGCGCCTCGGCGTCCCCCGCGAGTACGCCTCCTTCGCCGTGCCGTTCGGCGCCACCACGAAGATGGACGGCTGCGCCGCCATCTACCCGGCCCTCGCCGCGATCTTCGTGGCGCAGGTCTTCGGGGTGCACCTGGGCGTCACCGACTACCTGCTGATCGCCTTCGTCTCGGTGGTCGGCTCGGCCGCCACCGCCGGCCTGACCGGCGCGATCGTCATGCTCACCCTGACCCTCAGCACGCTGGGCCTGCCGCTGGCCGGCGCCGGCCTGCTGCTGGCCATCGACCCGATCCTGGACATGGTCCGCACCGCCACCAACGTGGCCGGCCAGGCCCTGGTGCCGACCGTCGTGGCCGCCCGCGAGGGCACGCTGGACCGGACCGCGTACGACGCGGCCGGCAAGCGCGACCTGGTCGACGCCCCGGAGAGTGAGCAGCTCACCCCCGTGGCCGCCTGAGCAACCGTCAGCCGGGGGGAGGGCTTCGGCCCTCCCCCCGACGCCTGTTGAAGGATGACCGTATGAGTGCCCTGTTCACCCCGCTCACCCTGCGCGGCGTCACCCTGCCCAACCGGGTGGCGCTCGCCCCCATGTGCCAGTACAGCGCCGGGCCGGACGGCCTGCCCACCGACTGGCACCGCGTCCACCTCGGCTCCCGCGCCGTCGGCGGCGCCGGCCTGATCATCACCGAGGCGACCGCCGTGGTGCCCGAGGGGCGGATCAGCCCCCAGGACACCGGGCTCTGGTCCGACGCCCACGTCGACGCGTGGCGGCCGATCACCGCGTTCATCGCCGCCCAGGGGTCGGTGCCGGCCGTGCAGCTCGCGCACGCCGGGTTCAAGGCGTCCACGTACCGGCCGTGGGCCGAGCACCGGGGCGGCGTCCCGGACGCCGACGGCGGCTGGACCCCGGTCAGCCCCGGCGCCGAGCCGTTCCTGCCGGACTACCGCACGCCCACCGCGCTCGACGAGGCCGGCGTCGCCGAGGTGGTCGAGGCGTTCGCCACCGCCGCCCGCCGGGCCCTCGCCGCCGGCTTCGCCGCCGTGGAGATCCACGCCGCGCACGGCTACCTGCTGCACGAGTTCCTCTCCCCGCTCACGAACCACCGCACCGACGGCTACGGGGGCGACCGGGCCGGCCGGATGCGCCTGACCCTGGAGGTCGCCCGGGCGGTGCGGGCCGCAGTCGGCGAGGCCGTGCCGGTGCTCACCCGGATCTCCGCCACCGACTGGGTGGATGGCGGCTGGACCGTCGAGGACAGCGTGGTGCTCGCCGGCGAGCTGGCCGCCGCCGGCGTCGACCTGGTGGACACCTCCTCCGGCGGCGCCGCCGCCCGGGCGAGCGTCCCGATCGGCCCCGGCTACCAGGTGCCGCTCGCCGCCCGGATCCGCCGCGAGGCGGGCGTGCCGACCGGCGCCGTCGGCCTGATCGTCGAGCCCGAGCAGGCCGAGCAGATCGTCGCCGCCGGGGAGGCCGACCTGGTCCTCCTGGGCCGCGAACTCCTCCGCGACCCGTACTGGCCCCACCGCGCGGCCGCGAAGCTGACCCAGACCCCCGCCTGGCCGAACCAGTACACCCGCGCCTTCTGACGCGAGCGCCGAGATCTTGGCGATTTTCCGAACGGAAAGTCGCCAAGATCCGCGCTGCGGGGCGAGGTGGTGCCAGCCCCGCGGTCAGCCCGCCAGGTGGCCCCAGCGCGATTCCAGGTCCTGCCACGGCCCCTGGGCCGCCACCGTGCCGTCGACCAGCACCACCACGTGGTCCGCGCGCACCAGCGCCGCCCGCTTCGCGGTCGAGCCGACCACGGTCACCCCGTGCTCGCGCAGCGCCGCCCAGAGGGCCAGCTCCGTGGTCACGTCCAGCGCGGACGAGACGTCGTCGGCGACCAGCAGTTCGGTACGCGGCGCGAGCGCCCGGGCCAGCGCCAGCCGCTGGAGCTGCCCGCCGGAGAGCCGGGTGCCCTTGTGCCCGATGAGCAGCCCGAGCCCGCCGCCGGCGGCCGCCAGGTCATGGTCCAGCTGGGCGGTCGACACCGCGCCGGCCGCGTCCACCTGGTGCCCGAGCGCGATGTTGTCGGCCACCGTGCCGGAGAGCACCCGGGGCAACTGCCCCACGTAGCCGACCTGGTTGGGGCGGAGGAACAGCTCCGGCTCGGTGACCGGCTCGCCGTTCCAGCTCAGCGTGCCGGTGTGGTGCACGATCCCGGCAAGGGCCCGCAGCAGCGAGGACTTTCCCGCGCCGACCGGCCCGACCACCAGCACCAACTGCCCACGGTCGACGGTCAGGTCGACGTCGCGGACGGCGAGCGTGCCGTCGGAGTGCAGCGCGCCGAAGCCGGTCAGCTCCAGCCGGCGCAGCGGGTGCCGGGGCGGCGGTTCCGGCGCCGGGGCGGTGCCGGCGGCCAGGTCCAGCCCGGGCACGGTCGCCGAGTAGGTGGCCACCCCGCTCATCGACACGGTGCGCCTGGTCCACACGCGGGCCGACGGGTAGTGCGAGACCAGCGACGCGGTGGTCCAGGCGAACCAGCGGGCGGCGCCGAGGGTGGAGACCGCGACCAGGGTCGCCCCGGCGGAGAGCCCGCCGGCCAGGTAGAGCGCCCACGCCCCGATCGGCAGCAGGCCACTGGCGACCGACGGGGTGGAGCGGGCCCACACCTGCATGGCGATCTCCCGCCGCTGCCGGTCGCTGCGCACGGTGTCCAACTTCGCGAGGTGGTGCAGCACCGGGCGGGTGGCGCCGGCGAGCTTCACCGTGCGGGCCGCGGAGAGCGAGGAGACCAGGGCGGTGGCGAAGGCGGCGCGGGCCTTGACCGTGCCGCCGGCCGTGCGTTCCAGCCGCGGCCCGAACAGGGTCGCCGCCAGCCCGGAGACCACCATGGTCCCGACGAAGAACAGCGCCGGTACGACGCTGCCGGTCACCAGGGTCATGGTGATCACGACGGCCAGTGAGATGAACTGGTCCATCAGGTTGTCGGCGAGCTGCACCACCCGGTCGGTGTCGCCGCCCTGGGCCACCACCTCGGCCGGGGTGTGCCCGCTGACCCGGCGGGCCCCGGTCTGCCCGTGCACGAGCCGCGCGCTGATCCGCAGCATCTGCCGGATCCACCACTGCGGGAACCAGAGGTTCGTCAGGTACGGCAGCGGCAGCACCACCAGCAGCGCGGCGACGATGCCCAGCGCCGGCAGCCACGGGTCTCCCCCGCCGACCACCTCGGCCCAGAGCCACGGCAGCACCGACCCGTCCAGCCCGAGCAGGGTCATCACGATGAACACGCAGACGGAGAGCAGCCCGTACCGCGGGTCGTTGGTGCCGAGCCGCCAC
Source organism: Micromonospora sp. AMSO31t (assembly GCF_008868175.1). GTDB lineage: Bacteria > Actinomycetota > Actinomycetes > Mycobacteriales > Micromonosporaceae > Micromonospora. The sequence continues at coordinate 8,996 of NZ_WBKT01000143.1, read as the reverse complement.
CGCTGCCCGCCCCACCGCCCGCGCCCGCGTAGGCGCTGGCGTGGCTGGTGGCCAGCAGCTCGGCGAAGCGGGCCGACTCGCGCATCGGGCCGGCCTCCAGCACCGCGCCGTCGGCCATCACCACGACCTCGTCGCAGCGGCGCACCGAGGAGAGCCGGTGCGCGATGACGATGCCGATCCGGTCGGTGAGCAGCCGCTCGGTGGCCAGGCGTACCCGGTTCTCGGTGACCGGGTCGAGCCGCGCGGTGGCCTCGTCGAGGATCACCACGTGCGGGTCGCGGACCAGGATGCGGGCGAACGCGACGAGCTGCTCCTGCCCGGCGGAGAGCACGTGCCCGCCCTCGCCGAGCCGGGTGTGCACCCCGTCGGGGAGTTCGGCGATCCAGCCGGTCAGCCCGAGTTCCGCGAGCGCCCGGGTGGCGTCGTCGAGCAGGTCCGGGTCGAAGAGCGCGACGTTCTCGGCGAGGGTGCCGGCCAGGATCTCGGTGCGCTGTGGCACCACGGCGATCCACCGGCGCAGCGCCTCGATGTCCAGGTCGACCACGTCGGTGTCGCCCAGGAAGACGGTGCCGGCCGGCACGTCGACGGCCCGGGTGAGCACCTTGGCCAGCGTCGACTTGCCGGATCCGGTCCGGCCCACCAGGGCGTAGGACCGGCCGCGGGCGAAGGTGAGCGTCACGTCGCGCAGCGCCGGGCCGCGGTCCTCGCCCGTGGCGGGGTAGCGGAAGGTGAGCCCGCGCACGGTCAGGTCCCCGTCGACGGGAGCGGCGCCGCCGGTCGGCTCCTGCCGGGAGTCGGCGAGCAGTTGCACCCGCGCCCATGCGCCGAGCGCCTGTTGCAGGTGCGGCACCCAGCGGGCGATGTGCTCGACCGTCGCGCCGAAGGCCAGGGCCAGCAGCCAGATCGCGGTGAGCCGGGCGGCGTCCACCCGGCCGGTGGCCAGCGCCCACGCCCCGGCCAGGACCACGGCGGCGATGCCGACCCGGACGCCGCCGGCGGCCAGCGCGGTGACCCGGGCGGACAGCCGGAAGACCCGGCCGCCCCGGGCGATCACCTCGGCGGCCCGCCGGGCGTAGAGGCGCAGCACGTACGGGCGGGCCAGGCTGGTGCGCACGTCGTCCTGGCCGTGCACCGCCTCCTCCATGACGGCGGCCAGGTCGGACCAGGCCTCCTCCTCGACCATCCGGGCCGGCGCGATCCGGGCGGTGGGGCCGCGCAGCGCCACGCCGAGCAGCGCGGTGAGCAGGATCATCCCGACGCCCGCCGGCCACCAGACGACCAGCGCGCTGACCGTGGCGAGGAGGCAGACGGCGACGCCCTGCACGAGCCGTACGCCGGTGTTCCGCATCTCGGCGGCGACCTGGTAGACGTCGTTGTCGATCCGGTCGAGCAGCTCGCCGACCGGGGTGGTCTCCAGGGTGGGCAGGTCCTGCCCGAGCGCGACCCGGCAGAGCCGGCGGCGGACGTCGGCGGACCAGTCGGCGGTGAGGCCGGCCATCAGCAGGCCGATGAGCAGGTCGGTGACGACGGCGGCGACCAGCGCCACGGCCAGCACGGTGAACCAGCCGGGCGAGCGGTGCACCAGCACCGGCCCGGCCAGCGCCGAGGCGGCGGCCTGGCCGCCGGCGCCCAGCAGGATGAGCAGCAGGACGACCGCCATCCGGCGTGGCGCGGTGGCCCACAGGTCGCGGAGCAGGCGCATGGACGGTCCTCCGGACTCGGCTCGGTGGGGGCGGTGCCCCCAGCCTCACCCGGCCGGCCTGGCCGTTCAAACGATTTACGGCCGCGGTGTCACGTCTGGGCGACCCGGCGGACGATGCCGAGCAGCGCCTCCTGCACGTCCTCGATGGGCCGCTCGGGCTGGAAGACCAGCCAGTCCACGGCCACCACCAGCCCGACGCCGAACAGCGCCGAGCTGGCCGTGCGCACGTCCAGGTCGGCGGGGAGATCGCCGCTGGCCACGCCGGCGCGAACGGTCTCCGCGATCACCTCGATGGCCTCGCCGCGCAGCAGCCGCAGGGTCTGCTGCCACTCCCGGTTGGTCCGCCACATCTCGGAGAGCAGGAGCTGGGCGAAGGCCCGGTAGCGGCGGATGTAGTCCAGCTCGGCGCGGACCAGCGCGGCGAGCGCCTCGCGCGGCGGCAGCCCGGCGACGGCGGCCCGGAACTCGGCGGTGAGCAGGCCGATGCCGTGGCGCAGCAACTCCTCGAAGAGGACGGTCTTCGACTCGAAGTTGTAGTAGACGGTCCCCTTCGCCACCCCGGCCCGGGTCGCGATGTCGTCGACCGTGGTGGCCGAGAAGCCCTGCTCGGCGATGAGTTCCACCGCCGCCACGAAGAGTCGTTGCCGGGTGTCCTCCCGCCGGCGGGTCCGTCCGTCCGTCACCCGCCCATCCTCACATGGTCAGCTCGGGGTGCAGCTTGGCCGGGGTGAGCCGGCGGGACCGGCGGGCCGCGCCGACGGTGAGCGCCAGGGCGCCCGCACCGAACCCGAGCAGCACCAGCGCCCCGGTGACCACCGGCCCGGCCGGCCCACCGTTGATCGTGTGCCGCAGGCCGCCCACCACGTACGTCATGGGGAGCCACGGGTGGATGACCTGGAAGAAGCCGGGCGAGGTCTGCACCGGGTAGGTGCCGCCGGAGGAGGTGAGCTGGAGCATGAGCAGGGCCAGCGCGGCGAGCCGGCCGGCCGGGCCGAGCGCGACGCCGAGCAGTTGCATGATCGCGGTGAACGCCAGCGAGGTGAGCGCGAGCAGCCCGAAGGTCGCCGCCCCGTGCCGCGGGTCGAGGCCCAGCGCCAGGGTGACCACCGTGTAGAGCACCGCGACCTGGGCCAGCCCGATCGCCGCGGCGGGCAGCCAGCCGGCGAGCACGACCCGCCAGCCGGGCGCGCCGGACATCACGTGCCGCCGGTTCACCGGCCGCAGCAGCATGTACGTGATCATCGCGCCGACCCAGAGTGCCAGCGCCAGGAAGTACGGGGCGAAGCCCACCCCGTACGAACCGGCCGGGTTGTGCGAGTGGCGGATCAGCCCGACCGGGTCGCCGAGGATGTCGGCGCGGCTGCCCGCGTCGTCGTACCCGGGCAGCTTCTTCTCCCCGGCGGCGAGCCCGTCGGCGAGGTCGCCGGCGCCGCCCTCCAGCTTGGTCAGCCCGTCGGCGAGCCGGTTGCTGCCGGTGCTGAGCTGGGCGAGACCGCCGTCGAGCTGCCGGGCGCCGGTGGCGAGCCGGTAGAGCCCGCCGCGGAGCTGGTCGGCGCCGTCGGCGGCGTCGCCGAGCCCGTCGCGCAGCTGGGCGCTGCCCTGGGCCAGGGTGGTGAGCCCGCCGGCGAGCTGGTCCACCTTGGCCCGGGCGGAGGCCACGTCGTCGGCCAGGTGCGGCGCGGCGGCGGCCACCTCCCGGGCGGTCTGCGCGACCTCGGTCATCTGCTTCCGCAGCGCGGCGAGGTCGGTCCTGTCGAGCGCGGCGACCATGGCCCGGGCGGCCTTGACCGCCTGGTCGGCGGCCTTGCGGGCGGCGACCAGGTTCGGGTCGTCGGCCAGTTCCGGGTGCTCCTTCACCAGCGCGTCGAGCCGGTCGCGCACCTTCTCCGCCTGGCCGACCACCTCGTCGGCCCTGGCCGGCAGCGCGTCGAGGCCGTCGGCGAGCGCCTGCGCGCCCTCGGCGACCAGGGTGGCGGCCCGCTGGATGTCGCCGGCGTTCCGGCGGAGCAGCGGCTCGTATCTGTCCGCGGCGGCGTCGACCTGTTTCGCGGCGGCCCGGGTCTCGGTGGCCGCCCGGTTCGCGCCGTCGGCGATCTGCGCCGCCCCGGTGTAGAGCTGGTCCAGGCCGGTGGCGAGCTTGGCCGCGCCCTGTGCGGAGGTGTTCAGCCCGCCGGCGAGCTGCCCGGCGCCGTCCTCGGCGGTGCCCAGCCCGTCGGCGATCCGGCCGGCGCCCTGCTGCGAGGTGTCGAGCCCGTCGTGGATCTTTCCGGCGCCGTCGGCGGCCCGGCCGGTCTCGGCCTTGGCGTCGGTGAAGCCGATGAGCATCTTGTCGAAGTACGACGCGGCGGTGCCCTCGGCGGCGGCGGCCCGGATCTCGCTGAACGCGGAGCGCGCGAGCAGCCCGGAGAGGTAGTTGGTGGCGTCGTCGTTGACCACCTTCAGCTCGCCCCGGCGGGCCGGCCGGTCCGGCTCGGGGCTGGCCGCCAGGGTGCTGGAGAAGTCCGCCGGGATGGAGAAGACCAGGTGGTAGCGGCCGTCGCGGAGCCCCTCGGTGGCGTCGGCCTGGTCGGTCACCGTCCAGCCGAAGACCTTCCGGTCGAGCAGCTCGTCGGTGAGGTCGCGGCCGGCGTGCACCTCGCTGCCGTCGCTCGCCTTGGCGGGCCGGTCGGCGTTGACCAGCGCGACCGGGATCCGGTCGAGGTTCCCGTACGGGTCCCAGAAGGCGTAGAGGTAGAGGGCCCCGTAGAGCAGCGGGATGACGGTGAGGACGGCGAGCGCGGCGCGCGGCAGCCGGCCCCGGGTCATCCGGCGCAGCTCGAACAACGCGAGTCGTACGACACTCATGCGGTCACCTCGGGGGTCAGGGCCGGGCTGGGCAGGGTCGGGTCGCCGATCCGGTGGACGACCGCGGTCACGCCGGGCTCGACGGCGCGGGCGCTGGCGACCACGGCGTACCCCTGGTCGGCGAGGCGGGCCAGCGCGGCCCAGATCCACGCCCGCTCGGGCGCGTCGGCGCCGGCGTCCACGTCGTCGGCGACGATCAGGCTCGGGCCGCTCAGGCTGGCCAGCACCAGCCCGAGCACCTGGCGCTCGACGGGGGTGAGGTCGCGGCCGTACCGGTCGGGGTCGAGCGGGGCGTCGGTGAGGCCGGCGCCGGCGATCGCGGCGGCGAGGGCGTCGCGGCGGTAGGCCCGCCGGGCGCGGACGGCGGCGACCGGGACGAGCTGCCGGCGGCGGCGCGGCACCGGCCCGAGCAGCAGGAGCCGTTCCTGGATGTGCTCGGCGACGGTCAGCGTCGGGTCGGGCTCGTGCACGCCGGCGACCTGGCCGAGCGCGGCCGGGCCCCGGCGGCGCAGCTCGCCGTGGGTGTGCGGGAAGCGCCCGGCCAGGGCGAGCAGCAGCGAGGTACGCCCGCTGCCCGGCGGGCCGGTGACGGCGTGCAGCTCGCCGGCCTCGGCCGTGAGGTCGACCTCGCGGTAGACCCAGCCTCGGCGGGTGCGCAGCCCCAGCCCGCTGGCTTCCACGATCTTCATCGCACCGTTCCCGACATCTAGACTGACCGGTCAGTACAAAAACATGCTCAGCATAGCGCCGACTGTCCGGTTCGGCGCAAGGTGGAGCGGCGTGATCCGGGCCATGGCCCGGGTGGTCCGCTAGAACAGCACGGTGGCGAGCGTGCCGACCGGGCGGAAGCCGCAGCGCTCGTAGACCCGGCGGGCGGGCAGGTTGAAGTCGTTCACGTAGAGGCTCACCGAGGGGGCGACGCGCTCCAGCGCGTCCCGCACCACGGCCGCCATGGCCGCGGTCGCGATGCCCCGGCCCCGCCACTCCGGCGCGACCCACACCCCCTGCACCTGCGCGGTGCGCCGGGTGACCACGGCCAGCTCGGCCTTGAAGACCACCGTGCCGTCCACGAACCGGGCGTAGGCCCGGCCCGCGCGGACCAGGTCGCTCACCCGCCGCCGGTAGCCGCGCCCGCCGTCCTCGGCCAGCGGCGACACCCCGACCTCCTCGGTGTACATGGCCACCGCCGCCGGGAAGAGCCGGTCGACCTCACCGCCGCGCACCCGGCGCACCTCGGGGTCGGGCGCCACGGCGGGCAGCGCGTCCGTGGCCAGCAGGGGCTGGTTCGGGCGTACGTCCCGGGCCGGCCCCCAGTGGGCGGAGAGGCGGTCCCACAGCCCGAGCACCGCGTCGGCCCGGCCCACGATCGAGGAGCAGAGCCGCTCCTCGGTGCTCAACTGGTCCGCGAAGGCGGCCACCGCCGACTCCGAGGCGAGCACCGGGGTCAGGTTGCCGCCGAGCCAGCAGATGGACTCCAGGTTGCGGCGCGGACCGTAGCCCAGGATGCGCCCCTCGGCCCGCCACCAGGCCAGCCCGCGCGCCGCCACCCGCTCGGCGACCTGAGCGCCCGCGTACGGGTCGAGGTCGAGCAACCGCTCGACGGCACGGCGCTCCGACTCCCCGAGTTGGCGTACCGGCACCGTGAGCACGAATACCAGCCTGCCAGATGCACCCGGGCCCGCGCGGGTCGACCTGAGGACGCCGGACGATCGGTGGTGAGTGGCGGCTCAGCCGACCGGAACGGCGGCCGGCTCCGGCACGGCGGGCCGGGTCCGGGCGGCCCAGCGCACCACCGGCGGCACCAGCGCGCCGAGCACCAGGAACAGCCCGCCGAGCATCAGCCACCCCGGCACGCCCCAGCCGACCGCCAGCGTGGTCACCACCACGGGGGCGACCATCGAGCCGAGCTGCATGCCCATCCCGTAGGCGCCCTGGTACTGGCCCTGCGCGTGGGCGGGGGCGAGACCGAAGGAGATGCCCCAGCCGGCCGCCGCGTGCCACAGCTCCCCCACCACGTGCACCAGCGCGCCGCCCAGCAGCAGCGGCACCGCCACCCCGACCGGCACGCCCCCGCCGGCCGCGAAGAGCGCGCAGGCCACCGCGATCACCGCGCCGGCCCGGCGGGCCGCCCGACCGGCCCCGGCGAGGTCCTCGGTGCCCCGCGAGGCGCGAACCTGGAAGAGCACCACCACCACGGTGTTGACCAGCAGGCAGGCGGAGATCAGCCAGCGCGGCGCGGTGGTGTGCCCGGCGATCCAGAGCGGCAGGGCGATGTTGATCAGGCTGAAGTGCATCGACATGAGCCCGTCGAGCACCGTGAAGGCGAGGAACGGCCGGTCCCGCAGGGCGATCAGCCGCGGCCCGTGGGTCGGCGCCGGCACCGGCGGCACGGGTGGCAGCCGGAGCAGCACGGCGGCGGCCACCAGGTAGGTCGCGCAGTCGAGCAGGATCAGCGACACGTACGCGGTCCGGGTGTCGGCGGCCAGGCCGAAGCCGGCCAGCACGGTGCCGACCGAGATCCCGACGTTGGTGACCGCGCGCAGGTAGGCCCGGGTGCGTACCCGCTGGTCCGGAGGCACCGCGCCGGCGATCAGCGCGCCCCGGGCGCCCCGGGTCGCCGAGTCGGCGACCGCCATGAGCACCCCGACCACCAGGAACCCCGCGAAGGAGCGGACGGCCACCAGGGCGGCCGTGAACCCGGCGGAGGCGAGCAGCGCCGTGATCTGGAGGCCGCGCGGGCCGAGCCGGTCGGCCAGGTAGCCCATCGGCGTGCTGGTCACGAGGCTCACGAGCGCCGTGAGGGTGAGGCCGATGCCGACCTGGCCCACGGTCAGCCCTACCGAGCGGGTGAGGAAGAGCGCGCTGACGGTGAGCCAGGTGCCCCGGCCGACGGTGTTGATCAGGGTGGACAGGGCGAGGGTCCGGGACGGGCCCGGTTCGGGAAGCAGGCGCACACCGGAGACCATAGCAAGACGTACGTACGGTTTATGGTCCCGTCCTAGATTTTGGCTTGTCGGCGATGCATTGCCGATATATCGTTGATGCATCAGTGATAGGACGACAGAAGGAGAGCCCGATGGGTTTCCACCGACGGATGCACGCCGTGCACGACGAGATGCGGATGCGGGGCTTCGGCTTCCCGCCCGTACCCCCGGGACCGCCGCCGTTCCCGCCCGGGCCGCACGGCCACGGGCACGGCCGGGGTGGGCGGGGCCGCGGGCGCGGCCGCCGGCCCAACGTGCGCGGCGCCGTGCTGGCCCTGCTCACCGAGCGGCCGATGCACGGCTACGAGATGATCCAGGAGATCGACTCCCGGACCGGCGGGGCCTGGCGGCCCAGCCCCGGCTCGATCTACCCGACCCTGCAACTGCTGGAGGACGAGGGCGTCATCGCGGCCGCCGCCGACTCCGACGGCGGGCGGAAGCGGTTCGCCCTCACCGAGCAGGGGCAGGCCGAGGCCGCCGAGGCGGCGCAGACCCCGCCCTGGGGCGAGTTCGCCGAGCAGACCGTGAACAGCTGGCACGACATCCGCGACGCCGGCGCGCAGGCCATGAACGCCCTGCGGCAGGTGATGATGACCGGCACCGACGACCAGCGGGCGCGCGCCGCCCAGGTGCTCGACGAGACCCGGCGCAAGCTGTACGCCATCCTCGCCGAATCCGAGTGAGCCGGCGCACACGGTTCGCCGGCCGGGTGGTCACGGGACCGCCACCCCGGCCGGCGCCGCCGTCAGCCGCGTCGGCGGGCCGTGACCAGCAGGTACTCCCAGCGCATCACCCCGGCCTCGGTGTGCCGCCGGGCCAGGTCCGCGAGGTCGCCGTCGAGCGCCGCGACCCGCTCGGGATCCGCGGCGTTCGCCCGGTACACCGCGATCGTCGGCCCGTAGTGCGCCTTGAAGTAGTCGCGGAAGTCCTCGGGAGCGGCGAACCGGTCCACGGTGACCACCGCACGGCGCAGCACGAGATCGGTCACCCGGTCACCGAGCAGGGCCCGGACGTGCTCCTCGTCGCCCCAGAGCGGCGGCGGCGGGGGCGCGTACGGCTTCATGGTGGCGAACAACTGCCCGATGAAGCCCTCGGGAGTCCAGTTGACCAGACCGATCGTGCCGCCCGGCCGGCAGACCCGGACCAGTTCGTCGGCGGCCGCCCGGTGCCGGGGCGCGAACATCACCCCCACACAGGACAGCACCCGGTCGAACTCCCCGTCGGCGTACGGGAGCGCCTCGGCGTCGGCCTCCTGCCACTCCAGTCGCGCGCCACGCTCCGCGGCCAGCGCCCGCCCGATCTCCAGCAGCTCGGGGGTCAGGTCGCTGGCCACCACCTCGGCCCCGGCGCAGGTCGTTGAAGCGCTCCGACCCGCTCACCAGTTCCTGGACGACGAGCAGCGTCCAGCGCTCGTCGAGCAGCTCCATGGCCTACGCCACGGTCGCCGCGGAGGTCATCCCGGAGCT
>NZ_WBKT01000142.1 GCF_008868175.1 Micromonospora sp. AMSO31t | reverse complement strand
CCACCCCGACCTCACCTCCGCGGGTTGCCTTGACGTCGGCGGCAAGGTTTAGCGTGAGGGCGGTCAGGGGGGCGAGCAGCAGGTCGGGGTGGGTGGGATGCGGATCGGCGAGTTGGCGGAGCGGGCCGGGACCAGCACCCGGACCCTGCGCTACTACGAGTCCCACGGGCTGGTGTGCCCGCGCCGGTCGGCGAACGGCTACCGGGTCTACGACGAGGCGGAGCTGCGCGTCGTGCACGAGATCCGGGCGCTGCTGGCGGTCGGCTTCGGGCTGGACGACATCCGGCCGTTCGTGGCCTGCCTGCGGGCCGGCAACAGCTCCGGCGACGTCTGCCCCGACTCGGTGGCGGTGCTGCGACGCAAGCTCGCCGAGGTGGACGACTACCTCGACCGGCTCGGCGCGGTCCGCCACCAGCTGCACGACCAGCTCGCCCGCGCGATCGCCCATCGGGAGGAAACATGCCTCAGGACACGCAACAGGGCCGACTGACCCCGGTCACCGACGAGACCTTCGCGGCCACCGTGCTGGCCGCCGACCGGCCGGTGGTGGTCGACTTCTGGGCGGAGTGGTGCCCGCCCTGCCGCCCGGTCTCGCGACACCTGGCGGAGCTGGCCGAGGAGTTCGGCGACGCGCTGCGCTTCGTCACCGTGAACTCGGACGAAAACCCGCAGAGCACGCGGGCGTACCAGGTGATGTCGATGCCGACGATGCTGGTGTTCCGGGACGGCCAGGTGGTCGGCTCGATCGTCGGCGCCCGGCCGAAGAACCACCTGCGGCTGAGCTTCGCCCGGCACCTCGACGGTTGAGCCGGCCCGGATCGGGAAGGCGCGGGGTGACCACGGACCCCGACGGATCGCGAGGCTCGTCATGGCGAAACAGGACAGGTCCCGAGAGCAGGAACTCACCGATCAGGAAAACCGCAAACAGGAGCTGAAGGACTCGCCGGACTGGGCGGATCGCGCCTCCGTGGCACGCACCGCCGACGACGCGCGGGCGACGGCGCCGCGCGACGCCGGCGGCCGGCCGTCCAACGGCCGCCAGTTCTGAGGTACGCCGACGACGCCCCGGCCCGAACTCGGGCCGGGGCGTCGATCAGGTCATGTTCTCGGGCAGGTGCAGCAGCGGTGCCCGGCCCGGCGGCTGCTCCAGCTGCGGCCCGGAGGGGTGCGCGGGGGGCACCGGCACGGTGACCGGCTGGGCGGAGGTGACCCGGAGCGGCTCGCCGTGGTGCCGCAGCTCCAGCACGGTGTCCGGCCCCCCGTTGCGCAGGGAGTACGTCGTCTGGTGCGGCCGGACGTCGACCCGCAGCCGCATGGACTGCCACTGGAGGGAGAACTCCAGTCGGCTGAGCCGGCTGGACAGCCGGGGCGAGAACGAGAGCGTCCCGTCGTGGTCGCGCAGGCCACCGAAGCCGGCGACGAGGGCGATCCAGGCCCCGGCCAGCGAGGCCATGTGCACGCCGTCCCGGGTGTTCTCGTTCAGGTCGTGCAGGTCCATGAGGGCGGCCTCACGCAGATAGCGGTGGGCCAGCTCGGGGTGACCTACCTCGGCCGCCATCACCGCCTGAGTGCAGGCGCTCAACGAGGAGTCCCGCACGGTGCGCCGCTCGTAGTAGTTGAAGTTGCGCATCTTCTCGCCGTCGCTGAACGCGTCGCCGCGCCAGTGCATGGCGAGCACCAGGTCCGCCTGCTTGACGACCTGCTTCCGGTACAGGTCGAAGTACGGGTAGTGCAGCAGCAGCGGGTACTTCTCCGGCGGCGTGTGCTCGAAGTCCCACTCCTGCAACCGGGTGAAGCCCTCGACCTGCCCGTGCACCTCGAACTCCGGGTCGTACGGCACGTGCATGGCGTTGGCCGCGTCCCGCCAGGCGGCCGCCTCCTCCTCGGTGACGCCCAGGTCCTGAGCCTGGTCGCGGTGGCGCATCGCGCAGTCGGCGGCGGTGAGCAGGTTCCGCTGCGCCATCAGGTTGGTGTAGACGTTGTCGTTCTTCACGGCGGTGTACTCGTCCGGGCCGGTCACCCCGTCGATGTGGAACCGCCCGGTGCGGTCGTGGTGGCCGAGCGAGCGCCACAGCCGGGCCGTCTCGACCAGCAGTTCCAGCCCGATCTCCTCCTCCAGCGCCCGGTCGCCGGTGACCAGCACGTACCGGCGCAGCGCGTCGGCGATGTCGGCGGCGATGTGGAACGCGGCCGTCCCGGCCGGCCAGTACGCCGACGACTCCGGCCCCTCGATGGTCCGCCAGGGGAAGGCGGCCCCGGACAGGTTCAACGTCCGGGCCCGTTCCTGCGCCTGGCCGAGCGTCGAGTAGCGCCAGTGCAGCGCGTCCCGCACCGCGCCCGGCTGGGTGTAGGTGAGCACCGGCAGCACGAACATCTCGGTGTCCCAGAACGCGTGCCCGTCGTACCCCGGGCCGGTGAGGCCCTTGGCGGCGATGGGCCGGCGTTCCGCGCGGGCGCCGGCCTGGAGCACGTGGAAGAGCCCGAACCGGACCGCCTGCTGCACCTCCGGGTCGCCCTCCACCCGCACGTCGGCGGCGTCCCAGAACTCGTCGAGGTATTCCCGCTGCTCCCGGCGCAGCCCGTCCCAGCCGTCCAGCCGGGCCGCGGCCAGCGCCGCACCGACCTGGTCGCGCAGCGCCGGCAGCGACCGCCGACTGGACCAGCCGTACGTCAGGTACTTGACCACCCGCAGCTTCTGGCCGGGCTTGAGCACGCAGCCGATGGTGGTGCGGACCCAGTCCTCGTAGCCCTCGGACTCGATGGTGACGCGCTCCGGGGCGTCCACGTCGTGGGCCATGGCGGCGGCGACCCGCAGCCCGCTGACCTTGGTGCGGTGGATGAGCAGGCCACCGTCGTCGGTGGTCAGCTGCTCCTCCGCCTGCAACGGCGATTCGAGTACGGCGGCGACGCGCGGATCCTTGCTCTGCGGCGGCAGGGTCTCGTTGGCCACCAGCTCGGACTGGACGATGAGCCGCAGCGGCCCCTCCAGCGCCTCGACCTCGTAGAGGATCGCGGCCACCGCCCGCTGGGTGAACGACACCAGCCGGGTGCTGCGGACCTTCACGTCCCGGCCGGCCGGCGAGCGCCAGTGCAGCTCGCGGTGCAGGGTGCCGGCGCGCAGGTCGAGGACCCGTTCGTGGGAGATGAGTTCGCCGTACCGGACGTCGAGCGGCTCGTCGTCGACCAGCAGCCGGAGCAGCTTGCCGTTGGTGACGTTGACGACGGTCTGCCCGGACTCGGGGAAGCCGAAGCCGGCCTCCGCGTACGGCAGGGGGCGCAGCTCGTAGAAGGAGTTCAGGTAGGTGCCGGGCAGGCCGTGCGGCTCGCCCTCGTCGAGGTTGCCGCGCAGCCCCACGTGGCCGTTCGAGAGGGCGAAGACCGACTCGGACTGGGCCAGCACGTCCATGTCGAGCCGGGTCTCCCGGACGTGCCACGGCTCGACCGGGTACGCCCGTTCCCGGATCACGCGCGCGCCCCGGTCAGCAGCTCCGACAGGTCGGTGACCACCACGTCGGCGCCGTGCGCGCGCAGGTCGTCGGCCTGGCCGACCCGGTCGACGCCGACCACGTACCCGAAGCCGCCGGCCTTCCCGGCGGCGACGCCGGCCAGCGCGTCCTCGAAGACGGCCGCGCTCGCCGGGTCCACCCCGAGCAGCTGCGCGCCGGCGAGGAAGGTGTCCGGGTGCGGCTTGCCGCGCAGCCCGCGCTCGCGGGCGACCAGCCCGTCCACCCGAGCCTCCAGCAGCGTGTCCAGCCCTGCGGCGGCGACCACGTCCCGGCAGTTGGCGCTGGCCGAGACCACCGCCCGGCGCAGCCCGGCCTTCGCGGCCGCCTCCAGGTACTGCACCGAGCCCTCGTAGACCTCGACGCCGTCGGTGTGGATCCGCTTGAGCAGGATGACGTTCTTCCGGTTGCCCACCCCGTTGACGGTGTCCGCCTCGGGCGGGTCGTCCGGCGACCCCTCGGGCAGGGTGATCCCGCGCGAGGCCAGGAAGGAGCGCACCCCGTCGGCCCGCGGCTTTCCGTCCACGTACCGGTTGTAGTCCGGGCCGGGGTCGAACGGACGGAACAGCTCGCCGGTGGCCGCCGAGCGCACCTTCAGGAACGCGTTGAACGTCTCGGTCCAGGCGGCGTTGTGCACCTTGGCGGTCTGCGTGAGCACACCGTCCAGATCGAAGAGACAGGCGGTCACCTGCGCGGGTAGGCCCAGCATTGTCTGAATCTATCCAGGGCACCGGCCGGGCAAACCGGATTCGGACCTCAGCGGTTCGGCCGAAGTGTCCAGATCACGGTGAGGGCCGAGGTCACGGTGCCGTCCTCGGTGCCGATTTCCACCTCGACCGGGAACTCCGGCCGCTGCCCGGCGTCGAGTTCGGCGACCACCTCGGCCGGGGTACGCCCCAGCCGCGCGGTGGCCAGCACCGGCCCCAGGGCGACCTTCTGGTAGCGGATGGTGGCGGTCACGGCCAGCGGGACGGCCCGGTCGAGCACCTGCCCGAACGCGGCCAGCACCACGGCACCGGAGGCGGTCTCCCCGAGGGTGAACATGGCGCCGGCGTGCGGGCCGCCGACGTGGTTGTGGTGCGCCGGGACGTCGGGGAGCCGGACCACGGCCCGGACACCGCCCTCGGCCTCGGGGGCGACCTCGACGAATTCGATACCGAGCGTGCGGGCGAACGGCACGGCCTCCAGCAGACCGGCCGCGACCTGGCGAGAGTCGATGGACATGCCCAGACGCTACTCGTGAGTAACTTGCTGGGCAAGAGCCGATCGGCGGGCTTGCCCGACGAAAGCGACCCAGCTCAGCGGCGTGAATGTCAGCACCGGACCGCGCCGGTCCTTGCTGTCCCGCACGGCCACCACGCCGGGCAGGTTGTCGGCCACCTCCACGCAGTTCCCCTGGTTACCACTGCTGCGCGTGCTCTTGCGCCAGATCGCGCCGGTCAGGTCCATTGCTCTGCCGCCTCCGAGATCGCCGCCAGGGTCGCTCCATGCGGCATGGCCTCCGCGCGCACGGACTCCCAGATCTGCCGCAGGGAGTTTACGTCCACCGTCCGCTCGACGATGGTGCCGTGCAACTGGTTATCGAGGTAGCCGACGTCGTCGCCGTCGGGCGGGGTGGCGAGCACGAAGGCCCCGTTCAGACCGGGGTAGGCGCCCACCTCCCGGGGCACCAGGTGCAGGTGGACCCGAGGGCGGCGACCTACCTCGACCAGGTGCCGCAGCTGCTCCCGCATGACCTTGGGGCCGCCGACCGGGCGTTCCAGGACGGTGTGGTCGAGCACCGCCACGAACTGCGGCGGACCGGGCCGGTTCAGCACCTCCTGCCGGGCCAGGCGCGCGGCGAGGGGCTGCTCGATCTCCTCCCCGACGAGCTGCGCCGCCCCCTCGTAGAGCGCCCGGGCGTAGTCCTCGGTCTGGAGCAGGCCGGGCACCACCAGCGGCTCGAAGCTGCGCAGTGCGGTCGCCTCCTGCTCGATGGTCACCCATTCGCGGAACCACGGCATCAGGCTCTCCCGGACCAACGTCTCCCGGATGCGCACCAGCAGGCCGCCCGCGCGCAGCGCCTCGTCGCAGCGCTGGGCGAACTCCTCCCGGGGCGGGCGGCGGCACTGCTCGACCGCCGCCACCAGCGAGGCCGAATAGTTCACCCGCTCACCGAGCGCTTCCTGCGACAGCCCGGCGTCGCCGCGCAGCCGGCGCAGTTCCCCGGCGAACAGTTCCAGCATCGGCATCCGGCTCATCTGCACACCTCTGCACAACGGGGGGCGGCCGATCGCACGGCCGGGCTGGTGGGGACGGAACGGCTTCCGACCCTAGCCCCACGGTGACCAGACTGTCACCCAGCGGAGCGGCCCCGTACCCGTCAAGGGCCGCTCCGGGGCCCGCCCCATCCCCCGAACCGGGGCGGGCCCACCCCAACGAAGCGAGGCGCCATGCACCCACCACGGCAAGCAGATCTTGGTGGCAAACGGCCCCTGGAGGGGCCACCCGGTACCAAGATCTCGAACGAAGCGACCACAACGGACGGAACGGTTGGCGAGCGGCCGAGGGCGTACCCGTCATATGCCCCGCCGCACACGCCGCTGCGGCCCGTGTGGTGCTGCCGGGCCTGCGGACAGCCGTGGCCCTGCGCACAGGCACGCCTGCTGCTCAAGGCCGAGTACGCGGACGACCAGATCGGCCTCTCGCTCTACTTGTGCGGGCTGCTCCACGAGGCGGCCCGGGACCTCTACCGCCTGAACCCGGACGACGGCCCGGCGCCGGCCGACCTGTTCCGCCGGTTCGTGGCCTGGGGCCCCTACCGCCGCCCGGTCGTCAACCCGCCGTAGCTGTTAAGCGGGGTCCCCTTCTCTACCGAATGCGTTAAGAGGGGGCCCTTCCTTGCACCTCAGCGCCAGCCGACGTCGATCCGGTCGCCGCGCTCGTCGAAGAAGTGCAGGGCATCCATCCGCACCTGGACGGCGAGCGGATGCCCGGCCGACACCTGCGGGTACGGGGCCAGCCGCACCGCCAGCTCCGCGGGACGGCGGTGGTGCCGGCCCGGGTCGGGGAGCACGCTGGTGCGGTTCCCGCTGCCGCTCGGCGCGGCGGAGACGGGTGCGTCCGCCGGCCGCCCGGCGAGCCGCTGCATGACCTGGCCGAACCGGCGCAGGCCGCGCTGGCCGGGGGCGCTGTCCTCGGGCCGGCTGCCCATCTCGTCGACCACGATGGCCGTGGCGCCGATGTCGAGGAAGGCCAGGGACTCGTGGCCGTGGTGCTCCAGGTAACGGATCCGGCCGTGCAGCACGTCACCGGCGGTGTCCGGGGCGACCGGGGTGAGGGCCTCGGCCCGCATGCCGACCACGATCCGCTCGCCGTGGTAGTGGGCCACGGCCCGGCTGCGGATGTCGTCCCACGGCAGGTAGAGCGACTGCTCGCCGAGGTTCAGCGTGACGTACCGGTCGAGGTGGACGTAGACCGACGCCTCCAGCAGGTTCATCCGCGGGCTGCCGAGGAACGCGGCGACGTAGAGGGTGGCAGGGCGCCCGTACACCTGGGTGGGGGTGCCCACGTCCTGGAGCACGCCCTTGCGCATGATGGCGACCCGGTCGGCCATGGTGAGTGCCTCGGCCTGGTCGTGCGTGACGTAGATGGTGGTGACGCCCAGCTCGCGGGTCAGCCCGGAGATCTCGGCGCGCAGCTCGGCGCGGAGGCCGCTGTCCAGGTTGGAGAGGGGCTCGTCCATGAGGAACAGGCCGGGCCGGCGCACTATGGCCCGCCCCATGGCCACCCGCTGCCGCTGGCCGCCGGAGAGCTGGCTGGGCTTGCGCGCCAGCACGTCGCCGATGCCCAGCGCGCTCGCCACGTCCTGAATCCGCTCGCCGCGCGGCCCGGGCTCGACGCCGGAGAGCCGGAGGGGGAAGCCGATGTTGTCGCCGACGGTCATGTGCGGGTAGAGCGCGAAGTCCTGGAAGACCATGGCGATCTTCCGCTCCCGGGGCGGCAGGTCGTTGGCCACCTCGCCGCCGAGCATCACGGCGCCCGAGGTGGGATCCTCCAGCCCGGCGACCATCCGCAGCACGGTGGACTTGCCGCAGCCCGAGGGGCCGAGCAGCACCATGAACTCGCCGTCGTTGACATCCAGATTGATGGTGTCGACCGCGACTGTCCCGTCCTGGAACACCTTGGTGACATCCTTGAGCGCGACGGTGGTCACCGTCTGCCTCCCCAGTTCTCGGCCGAACCCGGGAATGACTGTGGCCAGGATCGTGCCGTCCGCGCATCGGGTAAACGTGCCATGTTCGACTCGTGAAAGAACCATTAACGAGATTGGCGGCCTTCCATCAGTAAAGCGACCGCTCAGTAACGCCTTTTCAGGCCGGTTCGCCCAGAAAGACCCGGCGGACCACCCGCTCGGCGGCGTGCCCGTCCTCCAATGCGCAGAACCGGGCCCGGAACCGCTCCCGGGCCTGCTCGGCGGCCGCGCCGCACACCGCGCCGCTGCGGAAGACGTCGAGCAGCCCGGGAAAGTCGACGGCGACCGCGCCCGGCGGCTCGGCCAGCAGGTCGAAGTAGACGCCCCGGGCCACCCGGTAGGCGTCCCAGTCCGGCGCGTAGACCACGATCGGCCGGTCGAGCACCCCGTAGTCGAACATCGCCGACGAATAGTCGGTGACCAGCACGTCCGCGGCGAGGTACAGATCCTCGACCCGGTCGTACCCGCTCACGTCCAGCACGGCGCCGTCGGAAACGCCGCGCAACTGCCGCTCCCGGTCGTGGAAATAGTGGCTGCGCATCAGCAGCCGCCCGGCCGGGCCGAGCACCGCACGCAGCCGGTCCGGGTCGAACGGCGGCCGCCAGCCCGGCAGGTGCTCCCGGTGCGTGGGGGCGTAGAGCACCACGTACTCGTCGGGGCCGATGCCCAGCCCCGCGCGGGCCTGGCGGCACTCCTCGGCGGTGGCCAGCGCCAGCCGGTCGTTGCGCGGGTAGCCGACCTCCAGCGTGGCGTAGTCGGCCGGGTAGGCCCGCTCCCACATCTGGGTGGAGAAGCTGTTCGAGCTCACGCTGTAGTCCCACCGGTCCACCCGGCGCAGCAGGTTCGCGAAGTTCATGCCCATCGCGCCGACCGGATAGCGCTGCTGGTCCAGCCCCATCACCTTGACCGGGGTGCCGTGGTGGGTCTGGACGTGCACCGAGCCGGGCCGCTTGCGGACGAAGTCCGGGAAGTTGACGTTGTTCACCAGCCAGCGGGCCCGCGCCAGCACCCGGTAGTAGTCCGGGGTGCCGGCCACCACGTACTCGACACCCGGCGGCAGCCCGGCCACCCGGTCCCGGCGGACGATCCACACGCCGCGCACCTGCGGGGCGAGCCGGCGGGCGGCCGTGTAGATGGCGGCCGGGTTGCAGGAGTAGCCCCGGTACCAGTACGACGCGTAGACGGCGAGCGTCGGGTCGAGCGGGCGGTGCAACTCGGCCCGGTAGTACTCGCGCAGCGCCGCGTCCCGGGCCCGACGGGCGTTGCGCCGGGCGACCGGCAGCACCCGCCGCTTGACCCGCCGGGCCGAGCGCCGGGCCCGCTCCTCGGCCTGGTGGGCGGCCCGGAGCGCGCTGAACGTCCGCCACCGCCCGGCCGCCACGAGCCGGTGCTTCACCCCTTCCAGGCCGGGCGGGACCGGGTAGCCCTCGGGTGGCAGGAAGCGGGCGTGGTCGGCGTGGATCTGCGCGAAGAACGGCGGCCGCAGTTCGGGCGCGATCCGCTCGCCGTTGCCGAGCACGGTCAGGTAGTGCCAGATCATCCGCTCGAAGACGGCCGGGCGCAGCCCGTCCACCACGGCCGGCCCCCACTGGTCCATGAGCCGGAACACCCGGTGCCACTGGGCGAAGACCTCGAAGTGCCGGTCGCCCCGGGTGCGCGTGATCGCCCCGGTGCGGCGCTGCCGGTAGTTGAGGCAGACCCGGTCCAGCACGCCGATCCGCTCGGCGGCCATCAGCACGGGATAGCTGAACGAGACGTCCTCGTACCAGCCGGGCGCGAAGCGCAGCCCCTGCTCGACCAGGAACTCCCGGCGGACCAGCCGGTTCCAGGCGGTGTGCAGCAGCCGCAGGGTCTCCGGCCGCTCCCGCAACCGGAAGGTCGCCTCGCCGGGCGGCTGGGGGAACACGTCCCGCATGGCGCTGCGCGTGCCGATGTTGTTCCAGTGGGCCCGGACGTGGTCGACGATCAGCACGTCCGGGCGGGTGGCGCGGAGCCGGTCCGCCACATGGGGCAGGCAGCCGGGCACCAGCCAGTCGTCGCCGTCGACGAACCAGACGTAGTCGCCGGCGGCCCGGTCCAGCCCGATGTTGCGGGCCGGACCGAGCCCGACGTTCTCGGTGAGCCGGACCGGGTGGACCCGGGAGTCGCGGGCCGCGTACTCGTCCAGGATCTCGCCGCTGTCGTCCGGGGAGGCGTCGTCGATCCCGATGACCTCCACGTCCTCGAACGGCTGGTCGAGGATCGAGTCGAGACACTCCCGGAGGTAACCCTGCACCTTGAAGGCCGGTACGACGAAGCTGATCAGGGTCATCCCGGCCGGCCCTCCGTCAGCCCGGCGAGCGGTCACCCCCAGGGGCGCGGGCCGGCAGGACCACCCAGGCGAGGACCACGCTCGCGACAAAAACCACGAGAAGGTACGCACCGAGTGTAGCTAGAGCGATGCTCGCGATTCCGGCGATTGACCCGATGGTCAGCAGCGCCGAACGCCCCTCCCAGCCCAGCGCGGCGGCGTGCAGCGGCGGCGCGGCCTGCCGCTTCTCCAGCCGCGCGGTCAGGTCGTAGTGGTGCAGGGTCAACACGAAGACGTACCCGAAGATGAGCCACGGCGGCACCCGCCCGGCCACCCCGACGGCGATCGCGAAGAGAAACTCGCCGGCCCGCAGTGCCGCCGGAACCAGCCAGTCCAGCGGTCCGTCGTGCGCCGCCCGCGCGCCCAGCGCCCCGCCGAGCAGCACCAGCAGGCCGAGCGGCACCACCCAGGCGCTCAGGTCCGCGCCCGCGTGCACCACCCGCAGCGCGACGACCAGCAGCGCCGCCGCGCCCAGCGTGCCGAGCGCCGCCAGCGCCAGCGGCTGCCGGGCGGCGGGCAGCGTCCGGGCCAGGAACCCGTCGTCGCGGTGCAGGCCCGTGTCGACGGTGCTCAGCACCGGCACCCGCATCCACCGCGCCCGCAGGGTGCGCAGCCCCCCCGTGTACGCGAACGCCAGCACCCCCCACACCAGCACGGCGCACAGCGCCACCAGCGGCCCGAACAGCGCGGCGGCCACCGCCATGAGCGCCCACCGCTCGCCGATCGGGAAGACCACGGTCCGCTTCAGCCAGTAGGACACCGAGCCGGTGTCCGCCTGCACCTTCGTCGAGGCGGCGTTCAGCTTCCCGCCGATGCCGCCCGCGTCGCCGGTCGCCGCGCGCGGGCGGCGGGCCGCCTCGTCGTGCAGCACCCCGTACCAGGTGTCGGTCATGTGGCGCACGGTCTGGAGGGTCATGGCGGCGATCGCCAGAGCCCAGCCGTAGCGGAAGCCGGCGTGCGAGGCGCCGTAGCCGAGACCGGCGTAGACCAGGTATTCCTTGGCCCGGTCGGCCATCGTGTCGAGCCAGCCGCCCCAGGCGCTGAAGTGCCGGGTGTAGCGGGCCAACTGGCCGTCCACGCAGTCCAGCACGAAACCCAGGTAGAGCAGGACCGCGCCGGCCACCAGCGCGGGCCGGCCGCCGGCGCCGAACAGCACGGCCGCGGCCACCGCGAAGGCCACCGAGATCATGGTGACGGCGGTCGGGCCCAGGCCGATCCGGGCGGCCACCTTCACCACGTACGGGGACCAGGTGCTCACGAAAAACGTGGTGAAGAAGTCGTCCCGCTCCTTCACCGACAGCCGCAGCTCGGCCCGGTCCTCGTCGACCGCCGCCACGGCGGCCTGCGCGGCGGCCAGTTCCGCCGGGTCGCCGACCCGGTGCGCCACGAGCAGGCGTACCCGGTGGGCGAAGGTCAGCGTGCCGCAGCCCGCCAGGTCGGCGAAGAGGCGGTCGACGCCGCCCCCGGCCGCCGTGCGGGCGGCGGCGGCGAGGGCCGGCAGGTCGGCCGGGCCGACCCGCAGCGCCCCGCCGAACACGCCCGTGGCGCCCGCCGGGTCGCCCACGGCCACCACCTGGCCGCGCTCCTCGCGGACCGTCACCTGCCCGGCGGCCGGCGGGTCGGTGAGCACCAGGGCCACCGTCGGCCCCACCGGGCTGGTGGCCAGATGCCTGAGTACGGCGGTGTGCGCCACCAGGTCGGCCCCGCTGACCAGCACCGGCCCCGTGGCGGCGGCCACCAGGTCGGCCAGCTCGGACAGGTCGTCGACCACCCGCACCTCATCCGCCCCGGCCCGGCGCCACTGCCCGGCGAGCCGGTCGGCCAGCCGCTCCCCGGCGTCGGTGGTCAGGCCCGCCGCCGACCCGGCGGCGAGCACGATCGCCAGCGTCACCGCTGGGTCGCGCCGGCGTACGCCCGCAGCGCCTCGTCGATCGTCCCGTCGACGGTCAGCCGCCCGGCGTCGAGGTAGAGCCCCCGACGACAGAACCGGGTGAGATCCTTTTCGTTGTGTGACACCAGCACCAGCGTGCGCCCTTCCGCGAGAAGTCGCTCGATGGTCGCATAGCACTTCGCACGGAACTCGGCGTCCCCGACCGCGGTCACCTCGTCCACCAGCAGCACGGGGTGCGGCAGGTGGGCGATCACCGCGAAGCCCAGCCGCACCTTCATGCCCGACGAGTAGTGCCGGACCGAGGTGTCGATGGCGCGTTCCACCTGCTCACCCGCGAACGAGACGATCTCGTCGAAGTGCCGCCGCAGGTACGCCGACGACAACCCGTGCAGCCCGCCCACCAGGTAGAGGTTCTCCCGGCCGGTCAGGTCGCCGGAGAAGCCCGCGGAGAGTTCCAGCAGCGGCGCCACCCGGCCGTGCACCCGGATCGCGCCCTCGTCGGGGATCAGCACCCCGGCGATCAGCCGCAGCAGCGTGCTCTTGCCGGTGCCGTTACGCCCGACCACGCCGACCGTCTCGCCCGGCTCGATCCGGAACGACACGTCCCGCAGCGGCCAGAACCGGCCGGCGTCCGGGTCCCGGGAGCCCCGGTGGATGAGCAGTTCCCGCAGCCGGAGCTGCCGGCGGCGGTTGCGGACGAACCGGATGCCGAGGCCGTCCGCCTCGATGATCGCCGCCATTCACAGTTCCTTGAGCACGGCCGGTTCGAGGCGGCGGAACGACCACCAGCCGACCGCGAACACCAGCAGGCTGCCCGCCACGGTGACGGTGAGCAGCCGGGCGTCGGGGAACTCGTCCGGATACCAGATGGCGTGGTGCAGCTGGAAGATCCCGACCAGCGGGTTCAGCTCGTACGCGACCTTCAGCCAGCCCGGCATGCCCGAGTCCCGCACCAGGTTCAGCGGGTAGATGATCGGGGTCGCGTAGAACAGCAGCCGGATGATCAGCCGCATGATGCGCTCGATGTCGCGCATCAGCACGTTGCCCGCCGAGAGCAGCAGCGCGAGCCCCACGAGCAGGACGAACTGCACCGCCACGGCCAGCGGCAGGGCCAGCAGCGTCCAGCCGAGGTGGATCCGGCCGTGGGCCACATAGAGGGCCGCGATGGCGGCCAGGATGGGCAGCCCGGCGGCGTACTCGGCGAACCGGCCGGTGACCCGGCCGATCGGGAAGACCTGCCGGGGCAGGTTCATCGTGGTGATCAGCCGGGCCTGCCCGGTCAGCGCGTTGGCCGCCTCGGTCAGCGCGGAGCTGGCCCACATCCACGCGAAGATCCCGGTGATGAGGAACAGCGGGTACGACCCGGCCGCGTCGCCCAGGTGCCGCCGGGTGGCGCCGGAATAGAGCACGCCGAAGACGAACCAGTAGATCAGGCCCATGCCGAGGGGCTCGATGAGCGACCAGAGGTAGCCCAGCACGGACTGCTGGTATTTCACCGCGAGATCACGCCGGACCAGGATGCGCAGCGAGGTGCGGGCGGACCAGAGCGCGGCGACGCCGGACGTCACCGTCCCATCCTCGCCCGGAGCGTCCCGGCCCGCCGTACGGACGCGCCGGGTCACCCCTTCGGGGTCAACACTCGATGACGTTGACCGCGAGGCCGCCCCGCGCCGTCTCCTTGTACTTGATCTTCATGTCGGCACCGGTCTCCCGCATGGTCTTGATGACCTTGTCGAGCGACACGGCGTGCACCCCGTCGCCGCGCAGCGCCAGCCGGGCCGCGGTGATCGCCTTGATGCTGGCCACCGCGTTCCGCTCGATGCACGGGATCTGCACGAGGCCGCCGACCGGGTCGCAGGTGAGCCCGAGGTTGTGCTCCATGCCGATCTCGGCCGCGTTCTCCACCTGCTCGGGCGTGCCGCCCAGCGCCTCGGCCAGCCCGGCGGCCGCCATCGAGCAGGCCGAGCCGACCTCGCCCTGGCAGCCGACCTCGGCCCCGGAGATCGAGGCGTTCTCCTTGAACAGCACGCCGATCGCGCCGGCCGCGAGGAGGAAGCGGATCACGCCATCCTCGTCGGCGCCCGGCACGAACCGGGTGTAGTAGTGCAGGACGGCCGGGATGATCCCGGCGGCGCCGTTGGTCGGCGCGGTGACCACGCGCCCGCCGGCCGCGTTCTCCTCGTTGACCGCGAGCGCGAAGAGGGTGACCCAGTCCATGGCGTGCAGCGGGTCGGTGGCGTCGCCCTCCGCCTCCAGGCTGCGGCGCAGCTCGGCCGCCCGGCGGCGCACCTTCAGCCCGCCCGGCAGCACGCCGTCATGGGCGCAGCCGTTCTCCACGCACTCCTGCATCACCCGCCAGATCTCCAGCAGCCCGGCCCGGACGTCGGCCTCGCTGCGCCAGGACAGCTCGTTGGCGAGCATCACCTCGCTGATCGACAGGCCGGTGGCGGTGGTCACCGACAGCAGCTCCGCGCCGGTGAGGAAGGGGTGGCGGACCCGGGTGCTGTCCGGCTTGATCCGGTCCGCCCCGGCGGCGGCCTCGTCGACCACGAACCCGCCGCCGACGGAGTAGTAGGTGCGCGCCCGGACCTGCTGCCCCGCCGCGTCGAAGGCCGCAAAGGTCATCCCGTTCGGGTGGTACGGCAGGGAGCGCCGACGGTGCAGCACCAGGTCCCGGTCCGGGTCGAAGTCGATCTCCTGGCTGCCCATGAGGCTGAGCCGCCGCTGCGCGCGGATCCGCTCCACGCGCGACCCGACCGTGTCGGTGTCGACGGTCTCCGGGACCTCCCCCTCCAGCCCGAGCAGCACGGCGCGGTCGCTGCCGTGGCCGTGGCCCGTGGCGCCCAGCGAACCGAACAGCTCGGCCTGCACCCGCACGACGTCGGCGAGCTGGCCGTCGGCCTTGAGACCGGCCACGAACGTCCGCGCGGCCCGCATCGGCCCCACGGTGTGCGAGCTGGACGGCCCGATGCCGACGCTGAAGAGGTCGAAAACACTGATCATGGCTGCACTTTCCTCGCCGTCGTCCCCGTCGTGCGGGTCCGGCCCGGTGTGTGCCGCTTCCCGGTGCGGGAGGCGGCGGGCGGCACCCGGGGTGTGGGCGCCCGACCGGCGAGCCTACCCGCCCCCGGCACCTCCC
>NZ_WBKT01000141.1 GCF_008868175.1 Micromonospora sp. AMSO31t | reverse complement strand
CGCGGACGACCTGCTCGACCCCGAGGTGGTACGCGCCCGCCTGTCCGCCCTCGCCGAGGGGGTGGCCAGCGCGATGCGCCGTGCCCCGAACACCACACCCACCGGGAGACATCCATGACCCCACCCGTGACCGCCGGGCTCGACTGGCTGCTGGCGAACTTCGCCGAGCAGGTGCCGGACGTGTCGCACGCCCTCGCGGTGTCCGAGGACGGCCTGCGGCTGGCCGCGTCCCCCGACCTCGCGCCCGACCAGGTGGACCAGCTCGCCGCCGTGATCAGCGGCCTGGCTAGCCTGACCGTGGGCGCCGCCCGGCTGATGTCCGCCGGCCGGGTACGCCAGCAGATCGTCGACATGGACGGCGGGGTGATGCTCGTGATGGCGGTCGGCGAGCGGGCGCTGCTCGGGGTGCTCGCCGCGCCGGGCTGCGACCTGGGCCAGATCGGCTACGAGACGGCGACGCTGGTCCAGCGGGTGGCGGAGGCGCTGGAACCGGCGGCCCGCCGGTGACCGGCCGCCCGCTGCGGCTGGTCGCCGCCCTGCTGCTGGCCACCCTGGTGGCGGGCTGCGGTGGGGCCGACAGCGAGCCGAGGGCCTGGCACGACGGCCGGATCTTCCTGGCCACCGGCAACACCACCGGCGTCTACTACCAGCTCGGTGGCGGCTACGCCGACCTGATCAGCCGGCACCTGCCCGGGTACGAGGCGCGGGCCGAGCCGACCGGGGCCTCGGTGGAGAACATCACCCGGCTGGCCGGCGGCGACATGGAGATCGCCTTCAGCCTGGCCGACACGGCAGCCGACGCGGTCAGCGGCCGGGGCGGCTTCGAGGGCCAGCCGCAGCCGGTACGCGCGCTGGCCCGGGTCTACAGCAACTACACCCACGTGATCGTCCGCGCCGACGGGAAGATCGACAGCTTCGCCGACCTGCGCGGCAAGCGGATCTCCACCGGCTCGCCGAAGTCCGGCACCGACATCATCGCCGGGCGGCTGCTCACCGCCGGCGGGATCGACCCGGACCGCGGCATCCAGCGGCTCAACCTGTCGCTGCCGGAAACCGTGCAGCGGATGCGGGCCGGCAGCCTCGACGCGATGTTCTTCTCCGGCGGCCTGCCCACCCCGGGCGTCAAGGACCTGCTCTCCAGCGCGCCCGGCGCGTTCCGGCTGCTCCCCCTCACCGAGCTGATCGAACCGCTGGCCGCCCGCTACGGCTCGGTCTACACGACGGCCATCCTGCCCAAGGAGATCTACGGAACCCCGGCGGCCACCCCGACCATCACGGTGGCGAACGTGATCCTGGTGGCGGCGGACATGCCGGACCAGCTCGCGTACGACCTGACGCGGGTGCTCTTCACCTGGCAGGGCGAGCTGATCAGGGTGCACCCGGAGGCGGCGAACTTCACTCGGGACAGCGCCGCCGCCACCGACCCGATCCCGCTGCACCCGGGAGCGACGCGCTACTACCGCAGCGGCTGACGGCTCAGAGGTTCGCGGGGGCGGTGGCCGCCCGGGCGGCGGCGACGAGCCGGTCGGTCTCGGCGGTCACCGCCTCGTCGTCGGTGGGGGTGCCCGGGTCGAAGCGCACCGTCCAGGTCAGCCCGTCCACGCCGGGCACCCGGCGGGCGGCGATGCGGCCGGCGCCGCCGGGCACCGGGTGGTGCGCGGTGTACGCGACCGAGCCGGTGACCCGGGCCCGCACCTGGTGGGGCAGGTCGCCCGGGTCGACCAGCAGGTAGGTCTCGGCCGGGCAGTCGGCGACCACGAGGTAGCCGTCCCGCTCGGCGACCCGGTCGGCGGGGGTGACGGTCAGCTCGCGGCCGGACCAGACCGCCTTGAGGACGTCGTGCCAGCCGATCCGCTCCCCGCGGCCGGGCAGCCACAGGCCGAGGTTGCTGGCCACCACGACGCCGTCGCCCTCGCCGTTGCCGACGGCGGCCCAGGCGAGCACCCGCTCGTCGTCGCGCAGCGGCGGCCGGTCGGCGGGCGGCAGCTTGGGCTTGCGGTGGAACAGTCCCATCTACAGCCCCCCGGCGGCCTGCTCGCGCAGCGCCCGCGCGTGCTGTTCCAGCGAGAGCAGTTCCCCGAAGAGGGCGAAGTACTCGTCCTTGTTGCTCACCGGGTTGATCCGCTGGATCTTCGACTTGAGGTCCTTGATCCGCCCGGTCACCGACCCCCACTGGAGGCGGGCCATGGTGATCGAGACGTACCGGGGGTCGGGCTCGCCGTCGATGCGCAGCGGCTCCACGGCCAGCTCCCCGACGAGCGCCTGGCCGGCCAGGTCGTCGCAGGCGTCGCGGACCTGCTCGATCCAGACCGCGCCGCCGGTGGCCGTCGCCGCCCCGCCGGCCGCGGCGATGGCCGCGCGGAGCGCGGCGTGCACGGGGTGCCGGTATTCGGCCGCCTCGACCGCGTCGAACATCGGGCCGGCCAGCACCGGCTCCTGGAGGGCGAGCTTCAACGCCTCCCGTTCGACCATCGAGTGCGGACTGTCCACGGTGGGCCGGGCCGGGGCGGGCCGGGCCGGGGTGTCGGCGGCGCCCGCGGGCTGCCCGTTGGCGGCGGCCAGCACCGCGCGCTGCACCGGCTCGATCTCCATGCCGAGGTCGCCGGCGAGCTTGCGGACGTACTCGGGGCGCTTCTCCCGGTCCTTGATCTTGGCGACCAGCGGGGCGGCCCGGCGCATCGCCTCCACCCGGCCGTCGACGGTGTCCAGGTCGTACCGGTTGATCATGTGCCGGAGCGCGAAGTCGACAAGCGGCTCGCGCCGGGCGACCAGGTCGCGGACCGCCAGGTCGCCCTTGGCCAGGCGCAGCTCGCACGGGTCCATGTTGTCGGGGCTGACCGCGATGAAGGTGCGCCCGACGAAGCGCTGGTCGTCCTCGAAGGCGCGCAGCGCGGCCTTCTGGCCGGCGGCGTCCCCGTCGAAGGTGAAGATGATCTCGCCGGCCACCGCGTCGGTGTCCATGAGCAGCCGGCGCAGCACCCCGATGTGGTCGCTGCCGAACGCGGTGCCGCAGGTCGCCACGGCCGTGGGCACGCCGGCCAGGTGGCAGGCCATCACGTCGGTGTAGCCCTCGACCACCACCACCTTGCCCTGCTTGGCGATCTCCCGCTTGGCCTGGTCGATGCCGTAGAGGACGTGCGACTTCTTGTAGATGGGCGTCTCGGGGGTGTTCAGGTATTTCGGGCCGTCGTCGTCGTCGAAGAGCTTGCGGGCCCCGAAGCCGATCACGTCGCCGGTGAGGTCGCGGATCGGCCAGAGCAGCCGGCGCCGGAACCGGTCGATCAGGCTGCCCGAGCGGGACGGGCGGGACAGCCCCGCCGTGACCAGCTCGTCGTGGGTGAACCCCTGCTGGCGCAGGTGCTTGGTGAGCAGGTCCCAGGCGTCGGGGGCGAAGCCGCAGCCGTAGCGCTCGGCGGCGGCCCGGTCGAAGCCCCGCTGGGCGAGGAACTCCCGCGCCGTCCGCGCGCCGGCCGTGGTGAGCTGGCCGCGGTAGAACTCGACGGCCGCCGCGTGCGCGGCCACCAGGCGCTGACGCTGCCCCTGCTGGGGGCGGGCGCGCGGGGCCGAGCGGTCGTCCTCGACATAGCGCAGCTGGAGGCCGGCGCGGCCGGCGAGCCGCTCGACGGACTCGACGAAGCTCAGGTGCTCGGCGTCCATCAGGAACTTGATCGCGTCGCCGCCGGCGCCGCAGCCGAAGCAGTACCAGACGTTGCGGGCCGGCGAGACGTTGAACGACGGGCTCTTCTCGTCGTGGAACGGGCAGAGGCCCTTGAGGTTGCCGCCGCCGGCCGACTTGAGCGTCACCGTGTCGGAGATGACCTCGGCGATGGAGGTGCGCTCGCGGACCAGCGCGATGTCCTCGTCCCGGATCCGCCCCGCCATCTCCGCCACCTCCTCGGCGTACATCCTGCCCTGCCGGACCGACGATCCGGCGGTCGGGGGGACGGGCGTGTGGCGGACACCGCCCCTCCCCCGGTCACGCCGAGCGGCCGGCCCCGGCGGCGGCGTCGCCGATCCGTGGGAACGGTTCGATGGAGAAGACCACCTCGACCGGCACCTCGAAGTAGGCGGCGATCCGCAGCGCCAGGTGCAGGCTGGGCCGGAACTCGCCCCGCTCCAAGTAGCCGACCGTCTGGTAGTGCACGCCCAGCGCGTCGGCGAGCTGCCGCCGGGAGACTCCCCGCTCGGCACGCAGCACGGCGATCCGGTTGTGCACGACCTCGCTCACCGGCGCCCCCTCATCCGACCCGCTGCATGGCCCGCTCGCGACGGGCCGCCACCCGCGAGCCCGACTCCCGGCGGGCCATCCGCCGCAGCACGACCGGCGCCAGGGTGAGCCCGAGCACCGCCCACGCGCCGAGCACGCCGAACGTCTCCAGGTGGCGCCAGGAGCCGCCGAGCTCGACCGCGGCCATGCTGTCGGGCAGCAGCGCCGAGCGCATGCCCAACCCTAGCCAGTAGATCGGGAAGACCTGGGCGACGCCCTGGAGCCACCCCGGGTAGCCGTTGATCGGATAGAAGATGCCGGACAGGGCGATCAGGCCCATGTTCGGCAGCATGACCAGTCCGAGGTTGCGCGGGTTCTCGATGAGCGAGCCGAAGACCGCACCCAACGGCAGGGTGGCGACCAGGCCGAGCACCGCCACCCACAGCAGGGTGAACCAGGCCGACACGCTGGCCAGCCGGAGGCCGTCCAGGAAGAACAGCGCCGGGACGAGCTGGAGGAGCATGCTCAGCAGCGCCACCGTCGACATCAGGGTGACCTTGCCGATCAGGTAGCCGAGCATCCCGTTCGGGGTGGCCTTGGCGCGCAGCAGTGTGCCGTCCTCGCGCTCCATGACCAGCTGGGAGGCGAGCACCAACATGCCGCCGAAGGCCAGGCCCATGCCGAGCGCGCTGGGCAGCGTGCGGGCGCCGAGCGAGAACGAGGTGCCCGGCACGGTCGAGCCGCGCATGAAGAACATCGTGACCAGCAGCGCCGCCGTCGGGAAGAAGTAGTTCCACAGGTCCTGGCCGTTGCTGAAGGTGTTGCGCAGCTCGATCCCGCCGCGCCGGAGACCGGCCCGGACGGCCGCCATCGTCGGGTTCATCGGTCGCTCCCCTGCTGCCACACCCGGTCGGTCCGGCCGGTCCGGACCCCGGATTCCTCCTCGTAGACCAGCGCCATGTACGCGTCCTCCAGGCTGGCCCGGCGGACCTCCAGCTCCTGCACCCGGTCGCCGTGCTCGCGGAGCAGGTCGCGCAGGAAGCCGGTGGCGTCGGCCGTGGCGTGCACGAACCGCTCGCCGTCCCGGGTCCAGCGGATCTCCGCGTCACCGGCGACCCGGCGGGACAGCTCGTCCGGCGAACCGTCGGCGATGATCCGGCCGCCGCCCAGGATGAGGATCCGGTCGGCCAGCTTCTCGGCCTCGTCCAGGTCGTGCGTGGTGAGCAGGATGGTGGTCTCGTCCAGGTCGGCGAGGCGGTGCACCAGCTCGTGGAACTCCCGGCGGGCCGCCGGGTCGAAGCCGACCGTCGGCTCGTCCAGGAACAGCAGCTCCGGGCGGCCCACGATGCCGACCGCCACGTCGAGCCGGCGGCGCTGGCCGCCGGAGAGCCGGGCCACCCGCTGGTCCGCCTGCGCCGTGAGGCCGACGGTGTCCAGCAGGTCGTCGACCGGCCAGGGCCGGGCGATCCGGCCGGTGGCGTACGGCGCGTAGAAGTCGCCGAGGTGGGCAAGCAGGTCCCGCACCCGCCACTTGCCGTGGTCGCGCCACGACTGGAGCACCACGCCCAGCCGGGCGCGCCAGCGCTCGTCACCCCGGCCGGGGTCGACGCCGAGCACCCGGACCGACCCGGCCGAACGCAGCCGGAAGCCCTCCAGGATCTCGATGGTGGTGGTCTTGCCGGCGCCGTTGGGGCCGAGCAGGGCGAGCACCTCTCCGCGCCGGGCCGTGAGGTCGACCCCGTGCAGCACGTCGACGGTGCCGTACCGCATGCGCAGGTCGCGGACGTCGAGGACCAGGTCCTCGTCGGGCGGGTGGGGGGCCGTGGCGACCCCCGGCAGTTCGACCGCAGTCATACCGCGAAATGTAGCACCTCTACTACAACCCGAGGTACACCCGCTTCCCGTCGGAAACCGGTCAGGTCAGCGTCCGGGCCGGTGGAACCAGCGCGTCACCGGCGGCGGGTTCTCCTCGTCGTACGACCGGGCGGCGCGCACCGCGGCGGCCAGGCCCGACCGGCGCGGGCCGGGCCGCGGCCGCACCGCCGGGTCGGCGGCCATCTCCCGCACGAGGGCGACCGCCAGGCCCAGCATGACCACCACGAACGGCAGCGCCACCAGGATGGTGGCCTGCTGCAACGCGGCCAGGCCGCCGGCCAGCAGCAGCGCCGCCGCGACCGCCCCGATGAGTACGCCCCAGAGCACCACCACCCCCCGGTGCGGCCGCAGCGCGCCCCGGGAACTCAGCGAGCCGAGCACCAGGGCGGCCGAGTCGGCGCCCGTGACGAAGAAGAGCGCCACGAGCAGCGCCGCCAGCGCCGTGGTGACCGTCGCCAGGGGCAGCGCGTGCAGCAGCCCGAAGAGGGCGTTCTCGGCGCTCGCCCCGACGTCGGCGACCAGGTCCCGGGTGCCGCTGCGCTGCACCCGCAGCGCGTGCCACCGATGATCGAGAACCAGACGACGCTGGCCCCGCTGGGCACCAGCAGCACCCCGGTGACGAACTCCCGGACCGTGCGCCCCCGGGAGATCCGGGCGATGAAGATGCCGACGAACGGCGCCCAGGAGATCCACCAGGCCCAGTAGAAGATGGTCCACGAGCCCAGCCAGGCCGGGTCGGTGAAGGCGCCGGTGCGGGTGGACATCACCACCAGGTGGCTGAGATAGTCGCCGACCGAGGCGGGCAGCACCTCCAGCGTGTAGATGGTCGGACCGGCCACGAAGACGAACACCATCAGCCCCACCGCCAGCACCACGTTGCTGGTGGACAGCCACTTGATCCCCTTGTGCAGCCCGGTGAAGGCGGAGATCACGAACGCGGCGGTGAGCGCCGCGATCACCACCAGCTCGATCCCGGTGCTGTCCGGCACGCCGGTCGCGCTGTCCAGGCCCGCCGCGACCTGGAGGGCGCCGAGCCCGAGGCTGGTCGCCGAACCGAACACGGTGGCGAAGACCGCCAGCAGGTCGATCGCCTGCCCGACCGGCCCGTACGCCCGGTCGCCGAGCAGCGGCACGAACGCCGCCGAGATCCGGCTGCCGCGCCCCTTGCGGAAGGTCGAGTACGCCAGGGCCAGCGCCGCGACGGCGTAGATGCCCCACGGGTGCAGGGTCCAGTGGAACAGGGTGTACTGCATGGCCGTCGCGGCGGCCGCCCCGGTCTGCGGCTCGACCCCGGCGGCGGGCGGCGGCGCGGCGTAGTGCTGGATCGGCTCGGCGACGGCGTAGAAGACCAGGCCGATGCCCATGCCGGTGCTGAACATCATGGAGACCCAGGCCAGGGTGCTGAACTCCGGCTCGTCGTCGTCGGCGCCGAGCCGGATCCGGCCGAACCGGGACGCGGCGAGCACCACGGACAGCACCAGGAACGCGTCGGCGGCCACCACGAAGAACCAGCCGAAGGTGTCGATCACCCAGGCCAGCCCGGACTTCCCGAACGCCGACAGGGACCCGCCGCCCAGGATCCCCCAGGCCACCACCGCCAGCACGCCGGCCACGCCCAGCCCGAGCACCACCCGGTCGGCACTCCCCGCCGGTCGGTCCTGCCGCACCTGCTCCGCCATGGCCCCATCCTCAGCGGGCGGGTGACCTCGCCGAGGCGGAACGGCGCAGGACCACGCGGTCCCCGGCGCCGGCGGATCGATCAGACCGGGAGGACCACCGACTCCTCGGCCTCGACCTGGGCGTTCCAGGCCGCCTTGGTGGAGCGCCAACCCTCGTCGTCCATGCCGCGCCGCCAGTAGCCGGAGATCGACAGGTCCCCGCGGGGCACCCCGCGCTCGACCCGCAGCAGCCGGCGCAGCTCCTTCACCGCGGTGGCCTCGCCGTGCACGAAGGCGTGCACCCGGCCGGGCGGGAAGTCCAGCGCGCGAAGCGCCTCGACCAGCGGCTCGCCCACGGGACGGCCGGCGCGGTGCAGCCAGCGCAGCTCCACCGCGCCCACGCTGGCCAGCGGCAGCTCGTCGGCGGGGCCGCTCACCTCGACGTAGACCTTGGCGGGAGCGCCGGCGGGCAGCCGCTCCAGCGCGGCGGCGATCGCCGGCAGCGCGCTCTCGTCCCCGGCCAGCAGGTGCCAGTCGGCCGCCGGGTCCGGCGCGTACGCGCCGCCGGGGCCGGCGAACAGCACCCGGTCGCCGGGGCGCAGCCCGGCCGCCCACGGCCCGGCCAGCCCCTCGTCGCCGTGGTGCACCACGTCCACGGTCAGCTCGCCGGCCGCCGCGTCCCAGGCCCGCACCGTGTACGCCCGCAGCCGCGGCCACTGCTCGGCCGGGAACTCGCGCTTGATGGTGGCCAGGTCGGTGGGGTGCGGGTAGCGCACCCCGGCGGGCGGGAAGATGAACTTCACGTAGTGGTCGGTGTAGGCGCCCACCGGCAGGCCGGCCAGCTCCGCACCGCCGAGCACGAGGCGGATCAGGTGCGGGGTGGGCCGCTCGGTCCGGACGACCGTGGCGGCGGTGAGCTTCTTCGGGCGCTGCTCCGTCATGCTTCTTAGGCTAACCTAAGTCGCTGATCGCTCCCACCGGGCTGTCCGGGTGCCGACCGCCGGCGGGAGCAGGTCAGCGCCCCGCCACCAGACGGCCGTGCCAGGTCAGGGCGGCCGGGTCGGTGAGCGAGGCCACCTGGTCGACCACCACGCGCAGCCGGGCCGCGTCGTCCGGGGCGGCCCGCCACAGCGGCGCGAAGACCGGGTCGAGCACGTCCGGGGCCCGGTCCAGCAGGGCGGCGACCAGGTCGGCGAGGATCTCCCGCTGCCGCGCGTACCGGGGGCCGACCCCGGGGCGGCGCATGACGTAGCGCAGGGCGATGCCCTTGAGCAGGGCGCACTGGGCCCGGATGCGGCGCGGCACCACGAGGTCGGCCGCGTACCGGCGGTGCGGGCCGGGGCCGTGGCGCTCCTGGGTGGCGGCCACCACGGTCGACACGAAACGGCCGGTGAGCACGCTGGTGGTGGTCTTCAGGGCGGCCAGCGACCGGTGGCTGCCGTCGTACGCGGCCAGCGGCGCGAGCGCCGGATCGGCGAGGAGTTCGGCCAGCACCTCGCCCAGGTCCTCGGGGGCCTCCCCGGAGTACGCGGCCGCCACGTCGGCGCAGAGCGCCCGCCGCTCGTCGGCGTCCTCCAGCAGCGGGCGCAGGCTGACGTAGCCGCCGTGGATGCCGTCCTCGACGTCGTGCACCGAGTACGCCACGTCGTCGGCCCAGTCCATCACCTGCGCCTCCAGGCAGCGCCGGTCGCCGGGCGGGGCGCCCTCGCGCAGCCAGGCGAAGACCGGGCGGTCGTCGGCGTACACCCCGAACTTGCGCCGGCCGGGCCGGCGCTCCCAGGGATACTTGGCGACCGCGTCGAGCGAGGCACGGGTCAGGTTCAGCCCGGCGGAGCCGCCGTCGGGGGCCAGCACCTTGGCCTCCAGCCGGGTGAGCACCCGCAGCGTCTGCGCGTTGCCCTCGAAGCCGCCGCAGTCGGCGGCGAGCGTGTCCAGGGCGTCCTCGCCGTTGTGGCCGAAGGGCGGGTGACCGAGGTCGTGCGCCAGCCCGGCGGTGTCCACCACGTCCGGGTCGCAGCCGAGCCGGGCGCCCATCTCCCGGGCGATCTGCGCCACCTCCAGCGAGTGGGTCAGCCGGGTACGCAGGAAGTCGTCGGTGCCCGCCGTGTGCACCTGGGTCTTCGCGGCGAGCCGGCGGAACGCCGCCGAGTGCAGCACCCGGGCCCGGTCCCGCTCGTACGGCGACCGCCCGTAGCCGGTGTCCTTGGGCGCCTCGGTGACCAGGCGCGCCGCGTCGAGCCCGGAACCGGCGCTCAACCGGTCATCCCCGCTGCCGCAGAACGCAGAACTCGTTGCCCTCCGGGTCGGCCAGCACCGTCCACTCGACGGTCCCCTGGCCGATGTCGACGTGCCGGGCGCCCATGTCGACCAGGCGCTCCACCTCGGCCTCCTGATCGGCCGGGCGCAGGTCGATGTGCAGCCGGTTCTTGCCCTCCTTGGGGCCGCTGACCGGGACGAAGACGATGCCGGGCAGCGCGTCGGGCGTGCGGCGGATCTCCACCTCGTCCGGCTTGTCGCTGATCACCTGGTAGCCGAGCGCCTCCGCCCACCAGTGGGCGAGCCGGGACGGATCCTGGGCGTCGACCGTCAGGTTCTCCCAGACGCTGGTCATGCGGCCACCTTCCTGATCGACACGTACGCGGGAGCCCAGGTTACGCCCGGCGGGGCGGAAAGGCGCGCCCAGACGCACGCGGGGCCGCCGACGTCAGCGTCGGCGGCCCCGGAGGCGTCACCCCGTCAGCGGGAGTCCGAACCGGTGGTGGTGAGCACCGCGCGGCCGGCCTCCAGCCGGGCGACCGGCACCCGGAACGGCGAGCACGAGACGTAGTCGAGGCCGACCTCGTGGAAGAAGTGCACCGAGTCCGGGTCGCCACCGTGCTCGCCGCACACGCCGAGCTTCAGCCCCGGGCGGGCCGCCCGGCCCTCCTCGGTGGCGATCCGGACCAGCCGGCCGACGCCCTCCCGGTCGATCGACTCGAACGGGGAGATGCCGAAGATGCCCAGCTCCAGGTAGCGCCAGAAGAACGCGCCCTCGACGTCGTCGCGGGAGAAGCCCCACGCCATCTGGGTGAGGTCGTTGGTGCCGAAGGAGAAGAACTGCGCCGCCTCGGCGATCTGCCCGGCGGTCAGCGCCGCCCGCGGCACCTCGATCATCGTGCCGATCAGCACGTCGACCGCCTTCTCCCGGGTCACCTCCGCGATGATCCTCTCCGCCTCGGCGCGGACCGTCTCCAGCTCCTGCACCGCGCCGACCAACGGGACCATGATCTCCGGCCGGGGGTCACCGCCACGCTGGGCACACGCGACCGCCGCCTCGACGATCGCCCGGACCTGCATCGCGAAGAGTCCGGGGATGACCAGGCCGAGGCGTACGCCGCGCAGGCCCAGCATCGGGTTCTCCTCGTGCATCCGCCGGACGGCGGCGAGCAGCGCCTCCTCCTTGGCCACGTCCTCGCCGCGCTCCTGGGCGACCGCCACGTTGACCGCGAGCTGCTCCAGCGGGGGCAGGAACTCGTGCAGCGGCGGGTCGATGAGCCGCACCGTGACCGGCAGGCCGTCCATCTCGCGGAAGATCTCGACGAAGTCCTCCCGCTGGAGCGGCAGCAGGGCGGCGAGCGCGGCCTCCCGCTCCTCGTCGGTCGACGCGAGGATCAGCCGCTCGACCAGCTCCCGCCGGTCGCCGAGGAACATGTGCTCGGTGCGGCACAGGCCGATGCCCTCGGCGCCGAACCGCCGCGCCCGCGCCGCGTCCTCGCCGGTGTCGGCGTTCGTCCGGACCGCCAGCCGCCGCGTGGCGTCGGCGTGGGTCATGATCCGGTGTACGGCCCGGACCAGCGCGTTGTCGACGTGCTCCGGTTCGAGGCTGCCCTCGAAGTACTGCACCACCTCCGACGGCATGACCGGCACCTCGCCGAGGTAGACCTTGCCGGTGGTGCCGTCGATGGAGACCACGTCGCCCTCGTTGACGGTCTGCCCCGCGACGGTGAACTTCTTCGCCGGCACGTTGACGTCCAGCTCGTCCGCGCCGGAGACGCAGGTCTTGCCCATGCCGCGGGCCACCACGGCGGCGTGGCTGGTCTTGCCGCCGCGCGAGGTGAGGATGCCCTTGGCGGCGATCATGCCGTTGAGGTCGTCCGGGTTGGTCTCCCGGCGGACCAGGATCACCGACTCCCCCTCCGCGGCCAGCTCGACGGCCCGCGCGGAGGTGAAGACCACCTTGCCGGAGGCCGCGCCGGGCGAGGCGCCGATGCCCTTGGCCACCGGCTGGAACTCGTGGTCGAGCTGGAAGCGCGGGAACATGAGCTGGGCGAGCTGCGCGCCGTTGACCCGGTGCAGTGCCTCGTCCAGGTCGATGAGGCCCTCGTCGACGAGCTGCCCGGCGATGACGAACGCGGCGGCGGCGGTGCGCTTGCCGACCCGGGTCTGGAGCATCCAGAGCTTGCCGCGCTCGATGGTGAACTCGATGTCGCAGAGGTCCTTGTAGTGCTCCTCGAGCCGGGCCATGTAGTCGAGCAGCTCGTCGTAGGACTTCTTGTCGATCCGCTCCAGCTCCTGCAACGGCACGGTGTTGCGGATGCCGGCCACCACGTCCTCGCCCTGGGCGTTGGCCAGGTAGTCGCCGTAGATGCCCTGCGCGCCGCTGGCGGGGTCCCGGGTGAAGGCGACGCCGGTGCCGGAGTCGGCGCCCAGGTTGCCGAAGACCATGGCCACCACGTTGACCGCGGTGCCCAGGTCGGCCGGGATCCGCTCCTGCCGGCGGTAGACCACCGCGCGCTCGGCGTTCCACGACTCGAAGACCGCGCGAATGGCCAGGTCGAGCTGCTCGCGCGGCTCCTGCGGGAACTCCCGCCCGGTGTGCTTGGCGAAGATCTTCTTGTACGCGTCGACCAGCCCACGCAGGTCGTCGGCGTCCAGGTCGAGGTCGTTCTGCGTGCCCTTGGCGCGCTTGGCGTCGTCGAGCGCGTGCTCGAACTCCTCGCCCGGCACCTCGCAGACGGTCTTGCCGAACATCTGGATGAGGCGGCGGTAGGAGTCCCAGGCGAAGCGGTCGTTCCCTCCCGCCTGGGCGCTGAGCCCGACCACGCTGCGGTCGTTGAGGCCGACGTTGAGGACGGTCTCCATCATGCCCGGCATGGAGAACTTGGCGCCGGAGCGCACCGAGACCAGCAGCGGGTCCTGCGGGTCGCCGAGCTTGCGGCCCATCCCGCGTTCCAGGGCCTCCAGGTGCGCCTCGATCTGGGCGGCCAGCCCGTCCGGCTCCCGGCCGGTCGTCAGGTACGCCTTGCAGGCCTCGGTGGTGATGGTGAAGCCGGGCGGCACCGGCAGGCCGAGATTGGTCATCTCGGCCAGGTTGGCCCCCTTGCCGCCGAGCAGGTCCTTGAGGTCCTTGTTGCCCTCGGCGAAGTCGTAGACGTACTTGTGCTCGACCGTCTCTTCTGCTGCCACCAGAGCCTCCCACGCGCGCCATTGACACTTAACGAAGGTTCAGTTCGGACATACCCCGGGAGCGACCACCGGTAATCCCGGCGTCGTCAGCGATCGGTGGGCGAAGGTTAAGCGAACTTCGGGGGGCCTGGGACCGTTCGGTGACTTTCGGCACAACGGTCACCACTATCCGCGTCCGTACCGGTTTTTGGGAACGCTTCCACGCGCACTATCACGCAATTCCGATTCCCCTCGTACGCTTGACGGCACTGGTTCTGCTGAACTTGACCATTGCCATATCCGGCGCAAATACACCCCGGAGCCGCCGCCGTGCCGACCACCCCCACCACTCCCGCCGAGAGCGGTCCCGAGCCGCTCGACCGCCTCCCCGGCCGGCAACCGGCCGCCGCCGAGCTGGCCCGCGCCGCCGCGCGCACCACCGGCGACCTGCTCGCCCCACCCGCACCGGTCCGCCTCGGCGACGTCGTGCCCGCCCCGGAACGGGTGCTCCCAGACCCGGCGGCGGACTTCACGCTGTCCGCCGAGGCGGCGATCCGGGTCAGCCCGGCCGGCCGGGACGCCGCCGAGCAGCTGGCCGAGTGGCTGCGCCCCGCCACCGGCTTCCCCCTGCCGGTCGCCGACGATGCGCCCGCCGCCGACGGCCTGCTCGTCCTGACGCTGTCGGAGGCGCCCCTCGCCGATGCCGTGAGCCCGGCCGACGCGGCCGGTCCGGCCGACGCGGCCGATGCGGCCGGCGCAGCGGCCGGCGGTGCCGCAGATCTGGCCGGTGGGCTGGGCGACGAGGGCTACCGGCTCGACGTGACCGCGTCCGGCGTGCGGATCACCGCCGCAACCACCGCCGGCCTGTTCCACGGCGCGCAGACCCTGCGGCAACTCCTGCCCGCCGCCGTCGACAGCGCCGCCCCGGTCAGCGAACGCTGGGCGGTGCCCGGCGGCAGCATCCTCGACCGGCCGCGCTTCCCCTACCGCGGCGCCATGCTCGACGTGGCCCGCCACTTCTTCCCGGTGGAGGACGTGCTGCGGGTCGTCGACCACCTGGCCCGCTACAAGCTCAACCACCTGCACCTGCACCTCACCGACGACCAGGGCTGGCGGATCGCCGTCGACTCCTGGCCCCGGCTCGCCGAGGTCGGCGGCGCCACCGAGGTGGGCGGCGGCCCCGGCGGCTACTACACGCGGGCGGACTACCGCCGCATCGTCGCCTACGCCGCCCGCCGCCACGTCACCGTAGTGCCGGAGATCGACCTGCCGGGGCACACCAACGCGGCCCTCGTCGCCTACCCGGAGCTGGCGCCCGGCAAGGTCCCGCCGCCGCCGTACACCGGCACCGAGGTCGGCTTCAGCTACGTCGACCCCGCCGACGAGCGGACGTACGCCTTCGTCGCCGACGTGGTCGGCGAGGTGGCCGCCCTGACCCCCGGCCCCTGGCTGCACCTGGGCGGGGACGAGGCGTTCAAGGTGCCGGCCGACACCTACCGCGCCTTCGTCGAGCGGGCGCAGACACTGGTCGCGGCGACCGGGAAGACCGTGGTCGGCTGGCACCAGCTCGCCCCGACCGGGCACGTCGACGGGCGGGTGCTCCAGTGGTGGGGCACGAACGGCGACGACCCCGAGACCGCCGAGGCGGTACGCCGGGGCGCCCGCCTCATCCTCTCCCCCGGCAACCGCGTCTACCTGGACATGAAGTACGCCGCCGACACCCCGATCGGGCACGACTGGGCGGGCCTCATCGACGTGCGCCGCGCGTACGACTGGGATCCGGGGACGCACCTCACCGGCGTACCGGCCGAGGCGGTGCTGGGTGTCGAGGCGCCGCTCTGGACGGAATCGGTCACCACGCTCGCCGAGGTCGAGTTCATGCTGTTCCCGCGCCTGCCCGCCGTCGCGGAACTCGGCTGGTCGCCCGGGTCGACGCACGACTGGGCCGGGTTCCGCGAGCGGCTCGCCACCCACGGCCCGCGCTGGACCGCCGCCGGCATCACCTTCCACCCGTCCCCCGAC
>NZ_WBKT01000140.1 GCF_008868175.1 Micromonospora sp. AMSO31t | reverse complement strand
GCTGCCCGTCCTGTGCTGCCGCCCCGGGGCGGGGCGGACGGGCAGCGTCCTCGGTCATGCCTCCGATCCTGCTGCCCCGGCCGCCCGAGCGTCCTCAGGACCCGACCCTGACCCCACCCTGAGATCCCGGGGCCGAGGATGTCCGGGGCGTCCCCGTGGTCCGGGGCGGTCCGGACGTGTGACGATCGGTTCGTCGGCCACCGCCGGCACGCCGTCCGCGACCCGGGAGCCTCCGATCAGCAGCACCGTGACCCCGCACCCCCCGCGCCTCTACCGGGCCACCGAGCACCGGCTGGCCGCGGGGGTGGCCGCCGGTCTCGCCGAACACCTGGGCATCTCGGTGCTCCGGGTCCGGGTGGCGTTCATGGTGCTGCTCGGGCTGAGCGGGCTCGGGCTGCTGCTCTACGCGGCCTTCTGGGCGGTCGTCCCGCTCCGGCCCGGCGACACCGCCGTCCCACCGCGCCGCGACGTCGCCCAGCTGCTGCCCTTCGTGGCGATCGGGCTGGGCGTGCTGCTGCTCCAGGTCGTCGCCTTCGACTCGGTCGGGGCGGCCGGCACCGCCGGCTGGCTGGTCGCCATCATCGCGGTCGGCGCCGGCGTGATCTGGCACCAGTCCGCGCCCGAGCGCCGCCGGCAGTGGGGCGGCTCGATGGCGGTGCCCTGGCTGGGCGCGGTCGTGGAGGAGAGCGACCGGCGCGCGTTCGTGCTGCGCTTCATCGGCGGCGGGGTGCTCGTCGCGGTGGGCATCATCGGCGTGGCGGCGGTCTACTCGCCGGCGCAGAACTTCGACGCGGTGCTCAACGGCATCATCTTCGCGCTCGTCGGGCTGGCCGGGGTGGGCGTGGTGACCGGTCCGGTGCTCTGGCGCACGTGGAACCAGCTCCGCTCGGAGCGCGAGGGGCGGATCCGGGAGCAGGAGCGGGCCGAGCTGGCCGCCATGGTGCACGACCAGGTGCTGCACACCCTCGCCCTGATCCAGCGCAACGCCGGCGACGTCAAGACGGTGCAACGGCTGGCCCGGGGCCAGGAGCGGTCGCTGCGGAACTGGCTCTACAAGCCGACCGCCTCGCCGACCGAGCGCTTCGCGGCCGCCCTGGAACAGGCGGCCGCCGAGGTCGAGGACACCTTCGCCATCACCGTGGAGACGGTGGTGGTCGGCGACCGGGAGACGGACGAACGGGTCGGGGCGCTGGTCGCGGCGGCCCGGGAGGCGCTGGTCAACGCGGCCCGGCACGCCGAGGTGCACACCGTCTCGCTCTACGCCGAGGTGGAGCCGGAGCAGGTGAGCGCGTTCGTCCGGGACCGGGGCAAGGGCTTCGACCCGGATACCGTGGAGGATCACCGGCACGGCGTCCGGGGTTCGATCATCGGACGGATGAAGCGGCACGGTGGCCGGGCGGAGATCCGGTCCGAGCCGGGAGAGGGGACCGAGGTCCGGCTGATCCTGCCGATCAGCGGCTCGGGCACCACGGCGGAAAGGGACAGATGACCATGGTCGAGCAGGGACCGGTCGAGGGCGCGGCGCCCCGGGAGGGGCGGCTGCGGGTGTTCCTCGTCGACGACCACGCGATGTTCCGGGCCGGCGTCCGCGCCGAACTCGGCGCGCGCGTCGAGGTGGTCGGCGAGGCGAGCACGGTGGCGGAGGCGGTCAGCCGGATCGCGGCGATGCAGCCCGATGTGGTGCTGCTCGACGTGCACATGCCCGACGGCGGCGGCCGGGCGGTGCTGGAGGCGATGCGGCGTACGCACCCGCAGGTGCGGTTCCTCGCGCTGAGCGTGTCCGACGCCGCCGAGGACGTGATCGGCCTGATCCGGGCGGGTGCCCGGGGCTACGTCACGAAGACCATCTCGCCGGAGGAGCTGACCGACGCCATCCGGCGGGTGGCCGACGGGGACGCGGTGTTCAGCCCGCGGCTGGCCGGCTTCGTGCTGGACGCCTTCGCGTCCCGGCCGGACGCGCCGGTGGCCGACCCCGAGCTGGATCAGCTCACCAACCGGGAGCGCGAGGTCCTCCGGCTGCTCGCCCGGGGGTACGCGTACAAGGAGATCGCCCGGGAGCTGTACATCTCGATCAAGACGGTCGAGACGCACGTCTCCAACGTGCTGCGTAAGCTGCAGATGTCCAACCGCTACGAGCTGTCCCGCTGGGCCGCCGACCGCCGGCTCGTCTGACCGCTCCGGCGGCACCCGCCCGGGGAGTCACTCGGTGGTGCGCAGCACGGTGAACGCCTCGGCCAGCCGGCCGGGCGGGAGGCCGGCGTTGTCGGCCACCGTGGTGAGCCGGTCCCGGATCCAGGTCGGCACGTCCAGGTGGGCGGTCTGGGACCGGTGCGCCTCCATCGCGGCGATCTTGCGGTCGATCCGGTCGGTCACGTCGACGGCGTGGTCCGGGCCGGGCCCGCCGGCGTACCAGATCTCCCGGACCACCCACGGTTCCAGCCCCTCGTCGAGCAGTTCCGGGAACGCGAAGCGGTTGCGCGAGTCCGGGTAGACGGCGCAGGTGGTGGCCTCGCCGACGGCCAGGTGGTCGGGGTGGCTCGGGCCGGTCAGGTGCTCCCAGCGCCGCAGCGGGGAACTGGTCAGCACCCGGTCCGGCCGGAACCGGCGGATCGCGGCGCTGATCTGCCGGCGCAGCGTCAGGCTGGGGCCGAGGATCCCGTCGGTGTGGCCGTCGAGGAAGTCGACCCGGTGGACGCCGACCGCGGCGGCCGCCGCCCGCTGCTCGGCCTCGCGCCGGGCCGGCATCTCCGCGCGCGGCGTGTCGTCGAAGCCGCCCGAGTCGCCCCGGGTGGCGATGAGGTAGGCCACTTCGATACCCTCATCCACCCAGCCGGCTATCGTGCCCGCACAGCCGAAGTCGACATCATCCGGATGGGCAAAAACTGCGAGGGCGCGACGGACGTCGGGCAGGGCCGGAGCGGACGCAGGGAAGCTCACAGCGCCGAGCCTACGCGGGTGGTCTCGCCCCGTCTGGCCGTGTCTTACCTGTTCAGAGCGGTCCGATCCACGCCTTTCATGATCTTTTCTCAAGTATCGGCAACGTGGCGACCAACTAACGGCTTGATAACGGCACCTTCACGCAAAGGGCCAGTGGGTGTCACAGTGGCAACACCTCACCCCCCGGTGTGAGGCACCTCGTCGGGCCCCCGACCACGTGACGCCGCCTCTGCGCGACGGCGCGTGGCCGTCGACCCTGCGCGGTGTCCTCGTCGAAGGGTGTGGCGCCCGGCGGATCGGTACCCCTGGGGTGTCCCGATTTCCTCGCGGTAAACCGGCGACCTGTGGTTCGGGCCGCCGGCGGTGTCACCCCCCACACGTGCGTGAAACCCACGACGGAACCAGGTTAGAAAGAGGAGGCCCCTCGGAATGAGAGTCTCGAAGCGGGCGAGCGGCGCGCTCGCGGTGGGCGCGGCACTCGCGCTCGTCGCGTCCGGCTGCTCCAGCGGCAACGACGACGGCGGCGACGCCAGCGCCAGCAAGGACGGCGCGATCGTCATCGACGGCACCCAGCCGGAGAACCCCCTGGTTCCGGCGAACACCACCGAGACCGGTGGCGGCAAGATCATCGACTGGGTCTGGAGTGGCCTGGTCGAGTACCCCAACAACGGTGGGGCCCCGCAGAACCTGCTGGCCGAGTCGATCGAGACGAGCGACTCGAAGGTCTTCAAGATCAAGATCAAGCAGAACACCAAGTTCCACGACGGCACCACCGTCAAGGCCGAGAGCTTCGTCAAGGCCTGGAACTGGGCGGCGTACGGCCCGAACGGCGCGCAGAACGCCTCGTTCTTCTCCGACATCCAGGGCTTCGCCGACACCTACACCGAGGACCCGGACGGCCCGGACGGCCCGAAGAAGCCCGAGGAGCCGAAGGCCAAGGAGCTCTCCGGCCTCAAGGTCATCGACGACTGGAACTTCGAGGTCACGCTCTCCGCGCCGACCGCCGTGTTCCCGACCAAGCTCGGCTACAGCGCCTTCATGCCGCTGCCCGACGCCTTCTTCGCCACCACCCCGGCGGAGTTCGGCAAGAAGCCGATCGGTAACGGCCCGGTCAAGCTGGTCTCCTGGCAGGACGACGTCGAGCTGAAGCTCACCCGCTTCGACGACTACAGCCTGCGCGACAAGATGAAGATCAAGGACGTCACCGTCAAGATCTACCAGGACGACACGGCGGCCTACAACGACCTGCTCGCCGGCAACCTGGACTTCCAGCAGCAGGTCCCGGTCTCGTCGCTGGCCGGCGACAAGTGGAAGACGGACCTGGGCGAGCGCGCGATCCAGACGACCATCCCGTCGTCCGGCATCATCGCCTTCCCGATCTACGACAAGCGGTTCCAGAACAAGGACCTGCGTCGCGCCATCTCCCTGTCGATCAACCGGCAGGAGGTCACCGACAAGATCTTCTTCGGTAACCGCAAGCCGGCCGACAGCTGGGCCAACCCGCTGACCCCGGGCGCCGAGCCGGGCAACTGCACCGCCTGCAAGTTCGACCCGACCGAGGCCAAGCGGCTTCTGCAGCAGGCCGGTGGCTTCCAGGGCAAGCTGACCCTGTCGTACAACGCGGACGCCAGCCACAAGGAGTGGATGGAGGCCGTCGCCCAGCAGATCAAGACGAACCTGAACATCGACGCCGTTGCCGTTGGTGTCCCGACCTTCGCGGTCTTCCGGGCCAACATCAACTCCTACAAGATGACCGGCATGTACCGCGCCGGTTGGCAGCAGGACTACCCGGACGTGGAGAACTGGATCAACCCGCTCTACGTCACCGGCGGTTCCTCGAACGACGGCAAGTACAGCAACCCGCAGGTGGACGCCCTCGCCAAGGAGGCCTCCGCGGCCCCCAGCCTCGAGGAGGCCCACAAGAAGTTCGCCGAGGCCGTCAAGCTGATCGACCAGGACGTCCCGACGGTCCCGATCTACTTCAGCGGCGAGCAGTCCGGCCACTCGGAGAAGATCAAGAAGATTGAGCTGACCAACGTCGGCGAGCTCGACATCACCTCGGTCGAGCTCTGATCCGAACGGTTTGACCCCGGGTCGGGCTCGCCTACAGGTGAGCCCGACCCGGGGCCGTTCCGCGAGGGGGTGTACAACAAACCCCTCGCACGTTGTCACCATCCGTGTCGGCCGTCCGACGCGCCCCCTGTCTGGAGGACCACCCCATGGGCCGTTATCTGGTGAGACGGCTGCTG
Organism: Micromonospora sp. AMSO31t; assembly: GCF_008868175.1. Lineage (GTDB taxonomy): Bacteria > Actinomycetota > Actinomycetes > Mycobacteriales > Micromonosporaceae > Micromonospora. The sequence goes on along the minus strand of NZ_WBKT01000140.1, from coordinate 10,265 downwards.
CAACTCGTGCCGGTGTTCATCGGCACGACCTTCCTGATCTACTGGCTCGTCTGGTCGGTTCCCGGCGACCCCTTCGCCGGCAAGTGCGGCGACCGCGGTTGCCCGCCGAACTACCGGGCCATGATGACCGAGAAGTACCATCTCGACGATTCGATCTGGGTGCAGTACGCCAGCTACATGAAGAACCTTTTCCAGGGCGACTTCGGTATCACGTTCGGCGGTCGCGAGATCAGCGACATCATCGCCACGTCCTACCCGAACACCCTGAAGCTGGCGGTCGTCGCGCTCGCCATCGAGGCCATCATCGGCCTCGGCGCGGGCGTCCTGACCGGTCTCCGGCGCAACGGCTTCCTGGACAACCTGGTCCTCGTCTCGTCGCTCTTCCTGATCGCGCTGCCGGTCTTCGTCATCGGCTTCGTGCTCCAGTGGTTCCTCGGGGTCAAGTGGGGCATCATCACCCCGACCGTCTCCAACGAGATGCGGTTCAGCGAGCTGATCGTGCCGGGCTTCGTGCTGGGCAGCGCCTCGTCGGCGTACATCGCGCGGGTGGCCCGGACGAGCATCGCGGAGAACCGTCGCGCGGACTACGTCCGTACCGCCATCGCGAAGGGCCTCCCCATGCGCCGGGTCGTCGGCGTGCACCTGCTGCGCAACTCGCTCATCCCGGTGGTCACCCTGCTCGGCACCGACCTCGGCGCCCTCATGGGTGGCGCCATCATCACCGAGGGCATCTTCGGGATCAACGGCATCGGCCGCCAGGTGCTCCGGGCGATCGTCACCAAGGAGAGCGCTACCGTTGTCGGCATCGTGGTGGTGCTGGTGCTCGTCTACCTGATCATGAACCTTCTGGTGGACCTGCTCTACGCCGCCCTGGACCCGAGGATCCGCTATGAGTGACCCGAGTACCGCGTCGATCGTCTCGACGCCGCCCGCGACCATGCCGACCGAGGCCGGGTCCGGCGCGCCCGTCAACGCCGGCCTGCCCGAGGGCGCGCAGAAGCAGCAGAAGCCGCGCGGCCTGCTCGCCGACGCCTGGCGGGACCTGCGCCGCAAGCCGCTGTTCTGGATCTCGGCGGCCTTCATCCTGCTGTTCATCGTGATGGCCGCGTTCCCGCAGCTGTTCACCTCCGACGACCCGGTCAACGGCGCGCTGTCGCGCAGCCGGGTCGATCCGTCGGGCGACGCCTGGTTCGGCTACGACGTGCAGGGCCGGGACGTGTACGCCCGGACGATCTACGGTGCCCGCGCCTCCATCGTGGTGGCGCTGCTCTCCGTGATCGGCACGCTGCTGATCGGCGGCACCATGGGCATCATCGCCGGCTACCGCGGTGGCTGGGTGGACGCGCTGCTCTCCCGGATCGCGGACATCTTCTTCGGCCTGCCGTTCGTGCTCGGCTCGATCGTCATCCTGACCACGTTCAACGGGTCCGGCACCGACAACGGCGAGTGGACGATCATGGGCCTGGTGATCATGTCTCTGGTCGTGCTGAGCTGGCCGGTCGTGATGCGGCTGATGCGCTCCTCGGTGCTCGCCACCAAGGAGGCGGACTACATCGTCGCGGCCCGGGCGCTGGGTGCCGGCACCGGCCGGATCATCCTCAAGCACCTGCTGCCGAACTGCCTGGCCCCGCTGCTGGTCTACGGCACGATCATGGTCGGTTCGTTCATCGGCGCGGAGGCCACGCTGTCCTTCCTGGGCATCGGCCTGAAGAGCCCGGTGGTCTCCTGGGGCATCATGATCAGCGAGGCGCAGAACTACATCCGGGTCTCGCCGTTCCTGCTGTTCTTCCCCTCCGCGTTCCTCGTCGCCGCCGTGTTGAGCTTCGTCATGCTCGGCGAGGCGGTCCGCGAGGCCCTCGACCCGAAGCTCCGATAGGGGAACTGAGTTGTCCGACATTCTCGTGACCGAGCAGTCCGCGCCGGGCGCCGACGGATCCGGCCGCCCCTCGGGCCGCCTGCTCGAGGTCGACGACCTGCGGGTGGAGTTCCGCACCCGGGACGGTGTCGCCAAGGTCATCAACGGGGTGACGTACCACGTCGACGCGGGGGAGACCCTCGCCGTGCTCGGCGAGTCGGGTTCCGGCAAGAGCGTCACCGCGCAGACCATCATGGGCATCCTCGACACCCCGCCCGGCTTCGTCACCGGGGGCCAGGTCCGCTTCCACGGCAAGGACATGCTCAAGATGTCCGCCGAGCAGCGGCGCCGGATCCGGGGCGAAGGCATTGCGATGATCTTCCAGGACTCGCTCTCCGCCCTCAACCCGGTTTTCACCGTCGGCTTCCAGATCGCCGAGCAGTTCCGCATCCGGCGCGGCATGAGCCGCTCGGACGCCAAGAAGCGCGCGATCGAGATGCTCGACCAGGTCAAGATCCCGAACGCCAAGGGCCGGTACAGCAACTACCCGCACCAGTTCTCGGGTGGCATGCGGCAGCGCGCCATGATCGCCATGTCGCTGGCGCTCGACCCCGAGGTGCTGATCGCCGACGAGCCCACCACCGCGCTGGACGTGACCGTGCAGGCCCAGATCATGGACCTGCTCGGCGAGCTCCAGCGGGAGCGGCAGATGGGCATGATCCTGATCACCCACGACCTCGGCGTGGTCGCCGACGTCGCGGACCGGATCGCGGTCATGTACGCCGGCCGGATCGTCGAGGAAGCCGACGTGTACGACCTGTACGCCAAGCCGGCGCACCCGTACACCCTCGGCCTGCTCAACTCGATCCCGCGGATGGACGAGAAGGGGCAGGAGCTCCGCACCATCAAGGGGCTCCCGCCGAACCTGATGAACATCCCGCCGGGCTGCGCCTTCAACCCGCGCTGCCCCATGGCGCAGCCGGTGTGCCGGGAGAACGTGCCCCCGCTGCTGCAGTTGGGCCGAGGCCGGGCCAGCGCCTGCCACTTCGCCGAGGAGCTCGTGAACCGTGACTGAGAACATCATCGAGGTCCGTGACCTGGTCAAGCACTACCCGGTGACCCGGGGCATCGTGTTCAAGAAGACCATCGGTCAGGTCAAGGCGGTCGACGGCGTCTCCTTCGACCTGAAGGCCGGCGAGACCCTCGGCGTGGTCGGCGAGTCCGGTTGCGGCAAGTCGACGCTGGCCCGGGTGCTCATGAACCTGGAGAAGCCGACCGCCGGTCAGGTGCTCTACAAGGGCCAGGACATCTCCAAGCTCTCCGGTGGCGCGCTGCGGCGCCTGCGCCGGCAGATCCAGCTGGTGATGCAGGACCCGTACACCTCGCTGAACCCGCGCATGACGGTCGGCGACCTGATCGGCGAGCCCTTCGAGATCCACCCCGAGGTGGCCCCGAAGCGGTCCCGCCGGGACAAGGTCAAGGAGCTGCTCGACCTGGTCGGCCTCAACCCGGAGCACATCAACCGCTACCCGCACCAGTTCTCCGGCGGCCAGCGGCAGCGCATCGGCATCGCCCGGGCGCTCGCCCTGCGGCCCGAGGTCATCGTCTGCGACGAGCCGGTGTCGGCCCTGGACGTGTCGATCCAGGCGCAGGTGATGAACCTGCTGGAGAAGCTCCAGGCCGAGTTCGGCCTCTCGTACGTCTTCATCGCCCACGACCTGTCGGTCGTGCGTCACCTCTCCGACCGGGTCGCCGTCATGTACCTGGGCAAGATGGTGGAGGTCGGCACCGAGGACGAGATCTACGAGCGGCCCACCCACCCGTACACCCAGGCGCTGCTGTCGGCGGTGCCGGTGCCCGACCCGACCGTGCGGGAGAGCAAGGCGATCATCCGGCTCCAGGGTGACGTCCCCTCTCCGGTCAGCCCGCCCTCGGGCTGCCGGTTCCGCACCCGGTGCTGGAAGGCGCAGGACGTCTGCGCCCAGGAGGTGCCGCTGCTCCAGATCCGGCCGGGCTCGGACCACCCGAGCGCCTGCCACTTCGCAGAGAAGCGGGAGATCGTCGTCACCCACGAGGCGGCCTGAACCACCCCGGACCGCCTGCCGGCGTCAGCTCGACGCCGGCAGGCGGTTCGTCGTATCCGGCGAGCCCGCACGGCCGGGACCCCTCACAGCGGTCCGCGGCCGGCGCGCAGCAGCAGGAGCGCGAGTTGCGTGCCGTCCGCGCCGAGCGCCTCGCGGAACCGCTCCAGGATCTCCCGCTCCCGGGAGAGCACGAGCCGGGTGCCGCCGGAGGCCATCCGGGTGGCACCGACCTCCTGGGAGAGCGCGGCCCGCTCCTGCCAGAGCGCGATGATGGTGCGGTCGATCTCGTCGATCCGCTCCCGGATCCCGCTGATCCGCTCGGCCGCCGCCGAGTCGTCGGTGCCGGTCCGGGCCGCCGCGGCCCCGGTCGGGTCACCGCCGGCGGGCCGGTCGTGCGGCGCCAGGCTGCCGCTGGACTCCACCACGTCAGTCATCATCGTCGTACCCCTCGGGGTCTCGGGCCCGGTACCCGGATCCCGGGACGGAAAAGCCCCGGGCTCCAGGAGCCCGGGGCTTTTCGTAGGTCTGTGATCAGGCGCGACCTACGGCTGCCGGACTCCCGGTGCCGTAGTAAAAGTAGAAGCGCTGATCGAACACGCCGTCGAGTATGCCGACCCGCGGGCCGCGCGCGCAAGGAAACCCGCCAACAGGTGGGACGTGACGCCGCCGTCCCGTCGGGGCCGCGCGGGCCGGAAGTGTCCGGCGGTCGGCATAGACTTCCGGTGCGATGCATCCTCTCTTCGACATTCCCGCGTCCCCGCCCGCGCCGGAGGCCCGTGCGACCCCGCCGCACCGGCCCGGGTCCGACGACTCCGGCCCGGCCGGCGGCCCTGATCCGGCCTCCGCGCCGCCGGGCGGCGCCCCGGACCGGATGAACCCCGGTCGGTCGCCGCGCCGCGACCTGAGGCCGTCGTCCCGGCCGGACCCGCAGGCCCTCCTCGCCGGCCTGAACGGGCCCCAGCGGGACGCGGTCACCCACGCGGGGTCCCCGCTGCTCATCGTGGCCGGCGCCGGCTCCGGCAAGACCCGGGTGCTGACCAACCGGATCGCCTACCTGCTCGCCGCGCGGGACGTGCACCCCGGCGAGATCATCGCGATCACCTTCACCAACAAGGCCGCCGGCGAGATGAAGGAGCGGGTGGCCGCCCTGGTCGGCCCGCGGGCCCGGTTGATGTGGGTCTCGACCTTCCACTCGGCCTGCGTCCGGATCCTGCGCGCCGAGCACGAGCACGCCGGCCTCAAGTCCACCTTCTCGATCTACGACGCCGACGACTCCCGCCGGCTCATGCAGCTGGTCGCCCGCGAGCTGGACCTGGACCCGAAGCGCCACCCGGCGCGGGGTCTGGCCGCCCAGGTCTCCAACCTGAAGAACGAGCTGGTCGACCCGGAGGAGTTCGCCGGCCGGGCCAAGGGCCCCAACGAGCGGGCGCTGGCCGAGGCCTACACGCTCTACCAGCGGCGGTTGCGTGAGGCGCACGCGCTGGACTTCGACGACCTGATCATGACGACGGTGCACCTGCTCCAGTCGCACCCGCACGTCGCCGAGAGCTACCGGCGCCGGTTCCGGCACGTGCTGGTCGACGAGTACCAGGACACCAACCACGCCCAGTACGTGCTGATCAAGGAGCTGGTCTCCGGCACCGAGGGCATCCCGCCGGCCGAGCTCTGCGTGGTCGGTGACGCCGACCAGTCGATCTACGCGTTCCGCGGCGCCACCATCCGCAACATCCTGGAGTTCGAGCGCGACTTCACCGACGCCCGGACGATCCTGCTGGAGCAGAACTACCGCTCCACCCAGACCATCCTCAACGCCGCCAACGCGGTGATCGACCGGAACACCTCCCGCAAGCCCAAGCGGCTGTGGAGCGACGCCGGGGCCGGCGAGCAGATCGTCGGCTACGTGGCCGACACCGAGCACGCCGAGGCGGACTGGGTGGCCCGGGAGATCGACCGGCTGGTCGACGCCGGCGACACCCGCCCGGGCGACGTGGCCGTCTTCTACCGCACCAACGCGATGTCCCGCGTCTTCGAGGAGGTGTTCATCCGGGTCGGCCTGCCCTACAAGGTGGTCGGCGGGGTGCGCTTCTACGAGCGCAAGGAGGTCCGTGACGCGCTGGCCTACCTGCGGGCGGTGGTCAACGACGACGACACGGTCAGCCTGCGCCGGATCCTCAACACGCCCCGTCGCGGCATCGGCGAGCGCGCCGAGGCGTGCGTGGAGGCGCTGGCCGGCCGGGACCGCATCTCCTTCGGCGCCGCGCTGCGCCGGGCCAAGGACGCCCCGGGGATCTCCACCCGGGCCGCCAACGGCATCGCCGAATTCGTCGCGCTGCTCGACGAGGCCCGTGAGCTGGCCGCCACCGGCACCCCGGAGGAGGTGCTGGAGGCCCTGCTGACCCGCTCGGGCTACCTGGCCGAGCTGGAGGAGAGCCTCGACCCACAGGACGCCGGCCGGGTGGACAACCTCCAGGAACTGGTCAGCGTCGCCCGGGAGTACACCGAGCGGATCGAGGCGCTGGGCGAGGAGGACGAGCGGGCCACGCTGGCCGGTTTCCTGGAGCAGGTGGCGCTCGTCGCCGACGCCGACCAGATCCCCTCCGACGACCCGGACCACCAGGGCGTGGTGACCCTCATGACGCTGCACACCGCCAAGGGGCTGGAGTTCCCGGTGGTGTTCCTGAGCGGCCTGGAGGACGGCGTCTTCCCGCACCTGCGGTCGCTGGGCGACACCCGCGAGCTGGAGGAGGAGCGGCGGCTGGCCTACGTGGGCATCACCCGTGCCCGGCAGCGCCTCTACCTGTCCCGGGCGGTCACCCGCTCCGCCTGGGGCGCACCGGCCTACAACCCGCCGTCGCGCTTCCTGGAGGAGCTGCCGACCGAGCTGGTCCGGTGGGAGCGCACCGAGGGGTCGTACACCTCGTGGGCCGGCGGGGGCGGCGGCGTCGGCGGCCGGGCGGACCGGGTGCCCGGCGGCCGGGGCGGCTTCACCGGGGGGACGCCGAAGGCGACCGAGCTCGCCAAGCGGCTCGGGGTGGACGCCACCCGGCTGGCCACCGCGAGCGAGCTGAAGCAGGCCCCCAAGGTCTCGGTGGGCGACCGGGTCAACCACCAGCGCTACGGCCTCGGCCGGGTGCTGGCGGTGGAGGGGCACGGTCCGGGCGCCCGGGCGCAGATCGACTTCGGCGACCAGACCATGTGGCTGGTCCTCCGGCACGCCCCCATCGACAAGCTCTGAGTTGAGTGGGGCCCGGCCCGGCGACCTGCCGGACCGGGCCCCTCCCTCGTGCCGTGGCCGTCAGCAGGCCACGTCGATGCCCCGGGCACGCAGGAACGGTGCCGGGTCGATCTGGTTCCACATGGCGCCCTTGTGCACCTCGAAGTGCAGGTGCGGGCCGGTGGCGTCACCGGTGGCGCCCTCGTAGCCGATGACCTGGCCGGCCTTCACCTTGTCGCCGACGCCGACGATCAGCCGGCTCTGGTGGGCGTAGTGGGTCAGGTAGCCGTTGGCGTGGTCGATGAAGACGGAGTTTCCGTAGCCGTCGCCGACGTCGCCGGCCTTGACCACGGTGCCCGCCGCGGCGGCATGGATCGGTGTGCCCGCCGGCATGGCGAAGTCGATGCCGGCGTGCAGGGTGCCCCACCGCTGCCCGTAGCAGGAGGTGATCCCGGCGCCCTTCATCGGGATGACCCAGGCCGGCTTCGGCTTGGCGGTCTTCTTCGGCTTCGGCTTGGCCGGGGCGGTCTTCGCCGGCTTCGGGCTGGCCGCGCTCGGGCTCGGCGACGCGGTGGCCGAGGGGGTGACCGGGGCAATCGACTCGCGGGCCGAGCGGTCGGCGCGGGCGGCAGCCTCAGCGCGCGCCTGGGCGTCGAAGTCGACCGCGGCGGGGGTCGGGGCACCGCGGTCGGCGGTGGCGACGGAGACGCCCCCGACGCCGAGGCCCAGCAGGGCCACCGCGCCGACGACGACATATGCGGTACGCCGGACCGGGCGCTGGCGCCGGTGCCGGGCGGGAGCGATGTCCGGGGTGTTCTCGTTCTGGATGGAGCTGTCTTCCTGCACGGAAACCTTCATCAGTCGAGGGGCACGTGACCTCGAAATACTGGTGTCGGCCGGTGGCGCGCCGGGTACGGGGTTCCGGAGGACCCGCGAGGCGCGTGACACCACCTGCCCGGGTTTCCGCCAACTCGGGCGGTTTACTGCCGAAAAGGATCATGCGCGGCTGTGGCGCCACCCACATTTGCCGCTGTGATCCAGCAGACTTCGCCACAGACGAAACCGCCCGGATCGACTGATCCGGGCGGTCAACGGGCGATGCGGAGCGTCAGGAGGCGGCTACCTCGCTGTAGATTGCCTCGACTTCGAGCTGGATGTCCACTCCGCGGTCCTTGAGCCACGGCACCGGGTCCAGCGGCTGGCCGTTGACATGAATCTCCAGGTGCAGGTGCGAACCGTAGGAGTGGCCGGTGTTGCCGACCAGGCCGAGCTGGTCGCCCGCCTTCACCTGCTGCCCCTCCTTGACGGACACCGCCGAGGAGTGGCCGTAGATGGCCTCGCTGCCGTCCGCGTGCTGGACGATCACCGCGTAGCCGTAGCCGCCGAACCAACCGGCCTTGGTGACCTGGCCGTCGTGGATCGCCCGGTAGGGCGTGCCCTCGGGCGCCACCAGGTCGATGCCGGTGTGCAGCTTGCCCCAGCGCATGCCGTAGGGCGACTGGAAGTCGTAGCCGTGCAGGGGGAGCAGCCAGGTGTCCTGCTCGGCGGCGGTCTTGCCGGCGCGGTCGTCACGGGTGGCGCGGTCCGCGCTGTCGGCCCGGGCCGCGGCGTCCTGGCTGGTGATCGAGGCCTGCTTGAGCTCGTCGAGGACCGACGGGCTGACGCTCTTGGCGTCGGGGAGGGCGTTCGCGCCGAGGGCGACGATGCCGGCGCCCACGAAGGCGGTGGTCACGACCGCCGCGTAGCGGCTCCGCGGGGGGGTGGGTACGCGGCGGCGACCGCGATATCTATCGGGCTCAGACGACAGGCGCTGGCGCACGCACACCCTCCGTTGTCGGGGATCCGATGCGACCTCGGACCGTTCGGTGAAGCTCGGCCGAACCTCCGGTGTCGCGTCGTCACCCGTCCGTGGACCTGATGACAACCGTGGACACGTTAGCCAACTGCCACTCTGGTCACAAGCTGAAGCGCCGAATTGGCGTTTCGTTCTGTCCGTTTCCATCCCTTCTTGTCATAGCTCGTGCCGCCGGTCGGGTGGCCCGAGGACCGCCCGTTCGTCGCGGACAGTGACCGTTCGGCGGAGGTGTCCGGCTTCCCGCGCGTGGCGCCGGGCGGTAAGGCGCAGCCCGGGTTTCCGGCCCGGGGAAGGGCGGGTTACCGTTCGTTCAGGTCAGGAGTGCCGGAGCCGGTGAAAGGTGTGCGCTGATGAGCTCTCGTATCCGGGTCGTCGTCGCGAAGCCCGGCCTGGACGGCCACGACCGGGGCGCGAAGGTGGTCGCCCGCGCCCTGCGGGACGCGGGCATGGAGGTCATCTACACCGGCCTGCACCAGACCCCGGAGCAGATCGTGGAGACCGCGATCCAGGAGGACGCCGACGCGGTCGGCCTCTCGGTGCTGTCCGGCGCGCACATGACCCTCTTCAAGCGTGTCCTCGAACTGCTCGCCGAGCGCGACGCGGCCGACATCGTCGTCTTCGGCGGCGGCATCATCCCGGACGCCGACATCCCGGAGCTCCAGCGGCTCGGCGTCGCGAAGATCTTCACGCCCGGCGCCACCACCCAGTCGATCGTGGAGTGGGTCCGGGAGAACGTCGCCCAGCCGGTCGCCTGACCCTTCCCGGCGTCGGCGGCGCTGGCACCTTCTCCCTGAGCCGGCATCCCGGCAGCGGTGCGCCCCCGCGGACTGCCAGCGAACCTGGCAACGCGTGCGGGACCGCACCGGCTCGCCGAGGTGGCGGTGTCGGGCCGGGATGCCGCCCGGCTGGGCGATGTGATGGCGGGCCGCCGGTGTGCGGACAGGGGGAGGGGCCGGACGCACCCCTCACACGCCCGGCCCCTCTATGCACGATGCCCCGCCGCCACCCCTCGACCGACAGGGCATCGGCCGCTCCCGCCGTCGCGCCTTACCAGCGCTCCGACATCAGACTCAACGACGCCCCCAACGGGGGGTTACGCCCGTTCCGCAACATCCCCCGGACGGCTGACGGCCCGCGTCCCGGGCCTGCCGGACGGGCCGGTTTCCCGGGGGCCTCGCGGCGCGGAGGTGGCCCGTATGGTGTGCCTGCCCGGACCGCGTCCCCGCGGTCGACGACCCCGCCGGGAGTTCGCCGTGA
>NZ_WBKT01000139.1 GCF_008868175.1 Micromonospora sp. AMSO31t | reverse complement strand
GCGGGCGGTCCGGCGGGGGCCGGCGTAGCGGCCGCGTCGGTGGCCGTGCCGGCGCCGCTGTCACCTGTCGGGGGCGCGACCGCTGGCTGCTCACCTGCTGGCGCCGGGCCTCCCGGCGCGTCCGTCGTGTCACGTTGCGCGCGGGTCTCGACGGCCGGCGGGGTGGCCTGGGTGGGCACGCCCGGTGCGGGGACCAGCACCTGCGGCTCGGCCGGCTGCCCGGAGGCCGCGGCCGGCTGGCCCCCGGCCACGGGCACCAGCGGCACGAACAGCGCGTAGCCGCGGGTGCCGGGCGGCACGACCACGGGGATCGCCCAGGCGGGCTGCCCCTCCGGGCCGGGCCACGGCACGGTGGGCGGCGCACCCGCCACGTCGGGCACGACGAGCAGGTGCGGCGTGACGTCGGACCCGGCCGCCGGAGCGGTCCGGGGCGCATCTGGCGTCTGTGGCGGCTCGGACACGGCTCGCTCCTTGATCGCGGGGTGCCGTCACTGTAGGGCCCCACCCCGCGCCGCCGCCGCCCCGTCCGGCCGTTTCGTTCAGACATCGGGCCGGCCGTGGGGTCCGGCACACCGGCGCGCCGATCGAACCTTTGCCGGCCCGCGCCCGTACCAGTGCGCGGGAGGTCGATGACATGGCCGTACGTCGCACGCTCGCCGTGCTCGCCGCCGTCGCCGCGACCGTGCTGCTCACCGGCGTGCCGGCGAGCGCGCACGGCGCCCCCACCAGCCCGTTGAGCCGGGCCGCGGCCTGCGGTCCGGAAGGTGGCCGGGCGGACACGCCGGCCTGCCGGGCGGCGATCGCCGAGGGCGCGGCCGTGCGGGAGTGGGACAACATCCGGGTGGCCCGGATCGACGGGCGGGACCGGGAGCGCATCCCCGACGGGGAGCTGTGCAGCGGAGGGCTGTCCGCGTACCGGGGGCTGGACCTGCCCCGGTCCGACTGGCCGGCCACCACGCTCACGGCCGGGGCCCGGCACACCTTCCGCTACCGCACCACGATCCCGCACAAGGGCACGTTCCGGTTCTACGCCACCACCGACTCGTACGCGCCGACCCGGCGGCTGACCTGGGCGGACCTGGAGGCGAAGCCGTTCCTCACGGTCACCGACCCGCCGATCCGGGACGGCGCCTACCAGATGCCCGGGCGGCTGCCGGCGGGGCGCACCGGGCGGCACATCATCTACACGATCTGGCAGAACTCCAACACCCAGGACACCTACTACTCCTGCTCCGACGTGGTGTTCCGGTCGCCGTCCGGCGGTGCGGCGGCCACGCCGCGTACCAGGTCGGCGGCGTCGCCCTCGGCGAGCGCGGCCGCCCCGCGCGCCGTGCCGAGGGCCGCGACCGGCGACGGGGCCGGCGACCCGGCGGCGGGGGTGCCGGTGGCGGCCGTGACCGACACCCGCACGTTCCCCCGGCCGCTCGTGGTCGGCGCGGCGGCCGGGGTCACCGTGCTGCTCGTCGTCCTGGTGGTCATGCGGTTGCGGCGGGCCGGCACCGTGCCCGCCGGGCGGCCGTGCGGGGTCCGCAACCACCGCGCCGGCCGCCGCCGGATCTGGTGACCGCCGGGCGTCAGCCCAGGTGCCGGTCGATCTCGGCCAGCTCCTCGACGCCCAGGTCGAGGTTGTCCAGCGCGGCCACGTTCCCCTCCAGCTGGGCCACGCTGCTCGCCCCGATGATCAGGCTGGTCATGCGGGGGTCGCGCAGCGCCCAGACCAGCGCGAGCTGGGCCAGGCTCTGGCCGCGCCGCTCGGCGACCGCGGCGAGCCCGCGGATGGTGGCCATCCGCTCCTCGCTGAGGTCGCTCTCGTTGAGGAAGACGCTGGTGCGCACCCGGGAATCCTCGGGAATGCCGCCCAGGTAGCGGTCGGTGAGCAGGCCCTGCGCCAGGGGGCTGTAGGCGATGCAGCCCGCGCCGGCCCGCTCCAGCGTGTCGAGCAGCCCGTCCGCCTCGGTCCAGCGGTTGAGCATCGAGTACGACGGCTGGTTGATCAGCAGCGGGGTGCCCAGCTCGCGGAGGATCTCGGCGGCCCGGGCGGTCTGCTCCGAGTTGTAGTTGGAGATGCCGACGTAGAGCGCCTTGCCGGAGCGGACGATCGCGTCCAGCGCGCCCATCGTCTCCTCCAGCGGGGTGTCCGGGTCGAACCGGTGGGAGTAGAAGATGTCCACGTAATCGAGGCCCATCCGGCGCAGCGACTGGTCCAGCGAGGAGACCAGGTACTTGCGCGAGCCCCACTCGCCGTACGGGCCGGGCCACATCAGATAGCCGGCCTTGCTGGAGATGACCAGCTCGTCCCGGTACGGCTTGAGGTCGGTGGCGAGCAGCCGGCCGAAGTTCTCCTCGGCGGCGCCGGGCGGCGGGCCGTAGTTGTTGGCCAGGTCGAAGTGGGTGATCCCGAGGTCGAAGGCGCGCCGGACGATGTCCCGCTGCCGCTCGAACGGGCGGTCCGGCCCGAAGTTGTGCCACAGCCCGAGCGAGATGGCGGGCAGGCGCAGGCCGCTCCGGCCACTGCGCCGGTAGATCATCGAGTCGTAACGGTCTTCGCTGGCAAGGTAGGTCACCCCTCCGACCCTAGTCCCGGGCCGGGGCCCAGGTCGGGGCGGAGGTGGGCCGGCGGAACCGGCGTGCGGTCCCGCCCGCTTGGGTAGCTTCGAGTCCATGCGCTACGTCCCGCTCGACACCCCCAAGCCCATCTCGAAGATCGGCCTCGGCACGTGGCAGTTCGGCTCCCGCGAGTGGGGCTACGGCCCCGACTACGAACGCCGGGCGGCGCAGATCGTCCGGCGGGCGCTCGACCTGGGCGTCACCCTCTTCGACACCGCCGAGATCTACGGCTTCGGCCGCAGCGAGCGCATCCTCGGCGCGGCGCTCGGCGACGACCGGGCCAAGGTCGTGGTCGCCAGCAAGGTGTTCCCGGTGCTGCCCATCGCCCCGGTGGTGCAGCAGCGCGCGGTCGCCTCCGCGGCCCGGCTCGGCGTCGCCGGCATCGACCTCTACCAGGTGCACCAACCCCACCCGGTGGTCGCCGACACCACCACGATGCGCGGGATGCGCGCGCTCCAGGACGTCGGGCTGGTCGGCGAGGTCGGCGTCAGCAACTACACGCTGCGCCGCTGGCGGTTCGCCGAGGCCGCGCTGGGCCGCCGGGTGCTGAGCAACCAGGTCCGCTACAGCATGGTCGACCGCGGCCCCGAGGAGGACCTGATCCCGTACGCGGAGCAGGCCGGCCGGATCGTCATCGCGTACAGCCCGCTGGGGCAGGGCTTCCTCTCCGGCCGCTACGACGCGCGGAACCCACCCACCGGGGCGGTCCGGCGGGCCAACCCGTACTTCCTGCCCGAGAACCTCGACCGGGGCACCGAACTGATCGCCACCCTGCGCGAGGTGGCCGACGCGCACGACGCCACACCCAGCCAGATCGCCCTGGCGTACCTGCTCCGCCACCCCACCGTGGTGGCCATCCCCGGCGCGTCGAGCGTCGAGCAGGTCGAGCGCAACGCGGCCGCCGCCGAGATCGACCTGGCCGACGACGAGCACGCCGCGCTGGCCACCGCCGCCCACGCGTTCCGCCCGGTCACCGGGCTGGCCGCCGTACCCAAGCTGATCCGCGCCCGCACCGGGAAGTGACCACCATGGACGACATCACCGCACTGATCCTCGACGACCACGCCGCCTTCCGCAGGGGCTTCGCCCGACTGGACGACGCCCGGGACCCGGCCGAGCTGCTGGCCGTCTGGGAGGCGCTCGCCCTGCACCTGGACATCCACGCCGAGGCCGAGGAGGCAATCCTCTACCCGCACCTCGTCAAGCACGGCGACGACGGCGCGGAGGAGACCGAGGACGCCATCGGCGACCACAACAAGATCCGCGACGCCGTCGCCGAGTCCAAGCTCCACGAGGTGGGTTCGGACGCCTGGTGGGCAGCCGTGTGGCGGGCCCGCCGGGAGAACAGCGAGCACCTGGCCGAGGAGGAGGACGAGGCGCTGCCCGACTTCCGCCGGCACGCCAGCGTCGAGCTGCGGGCCGAGCTGGGGCAGCGCTGGCTGACCTTCTACGGCGAGCACAAGAACGGTCGCAACCTGCCGTTCCGCGACAAGGACCCGGAGAAGTACGTCCAGGACCACCGCTGACCGATCTCCCCGTCTCGGGGGAGTCGGCAGGCCGCTTCGGGGCGGCAGAATGACCGGGTGACGGTCCCGGGCGTGCTGGCGCCGCTGGTGCGCGGGAGCACCTGGCGGCGCGCCGTGTTCCTGCTCCTCGGCGGCGTGCTCGCCCTGCCGTACGCGTTCCTCGCGGCGGCGTTCGCGCAACTGCTCGGCAACGACGACGTGCCCCGCCCGCTCGGCGGCGGGCTGCTGCTGGTCGGCGCCGGGCTCGCCGCCGTGCCGGTGTTCCTCGCCGGCAGCCGGGCGCTGGAGATCGCCGCCGCCCGGGCGCTGCTCGCCGTCGACCTGCCCGACCCCGCCCCGGGCCACCGGATCGACCGGGAAACCCGGCTGCGCGCCGCGCTCTGGATCGCCCTGCACCTGCTCACCGGGGCGCTGGTGCTATTCGCGGCGATCAGCGCGTTCCCCATGGCGCTGGTCTTCCTCGCCGGGCTGGCCGGCGTGGACACCGGCGCCGCCCGCGAGGGCGGCTTCGGCCCGTTCGACCCGGACCAGCCGGTCGTGGCGGGCCTGGCCGGGCTCGCCCTGCTGGTCGCGCTCGGGTACGCGGTCGCCGGGCTGGGCGCGCTCGCCGCCTCGATGGCGCCGGTGCTGCTCGGCCCGGCCCAGGCCGAGCGGATCGCCACCCTGGAGGCCCGGTCCGCCCGGCTGGCCGAGCGCAACCGGCTGGCCCGCGAGCTGCACGACTCGGTGGGACACGCGCTGACCGTGGCGACCCTCCAGGCCGGGGCCGCCCGCGAGCTGCTCGACAGCGACCCCGAGTTCACCAGGCGGGCACTGCGCGCCATCGAGGAGACGAGCCGCCGCGCGATGGACGAGCTGGACCACGTGCTCGGGCTGCTCCGGGAGACGGCGGACGGGCGGGCGCCCGCGCCCACCGCGCCGCAGGCCACCCTGGACGGGCTGGACCGGCTGGTCGCCGACACCCGGGCCGCCGGTCTGGCCGTGGAGTCCCGGGTCGACGGGACGCTCGGCGGGCTGCCCGCCGTGGTGTCCCGGGAGGGGTACCGGATCGTGCAGGAGGGACTGACCAACGCGGCCCGGCACGGCCGGGGGCCGGTGCGCCTGCGGGTGGCCGTACCCGATGGTCGCCTGGAGATCGAGCTGGTGAACGGGCTGCGCGGCACGACCGGGCCGGGTGGCGGCGGGCGCGGGCTGGACGGCATGCGGGAGCGGGTGCTGCTGCTCGGCGGGCAGCTCACGGCCGGCCCGGAGGGCGACCGCTGGCGGGTCCGGGTCACCCTGCCGGCGCCGAGGGGGGAGACCGGGTGACCATCGACGTGCTGATCGTCGACGACGACGAACTGGTCCGGGTCGGCCTGCGGGCGATCGTGGACGCCCAGCCGGACCTGCGGGTGGTCGGCGAGGCCGCCGACGGCGCCGAGGTGCCGCCGCTGGTGGCCCGGCTGCGACCCCGGGTGGTGCTCATGGACGTCCGGATGCCGTCCATCGACGGCATCCAGGCCACCCGGCGGCTGCTCGCCGCCTCCGCCGACCCGCCCCGGGTGCTGGTCGTCACCACGTTCGCCAACGACGAGTACGTCTACGAGGCGCTGCGCGCCGGGGCGAGCGGCTTCCTGCTCAAGCGGGCCCGCCCGGCCGAGGTGGTGGAGGCGATCCGGGTGGTGGCGGCCGGCGAGTCGCTGCTCTTCCCGGCGGCGATCCGCCGGCTCGTCGGCGCGTACGGCGGGCGGGGCGGCGACCGGCTGCGCGCCGCCCGGCTCACCGAGCGGGAGGGCGAGGTGCTGCGGCTGATGGCCGCCGGGCTGTCCAACCCGGAGATCGCCGACCGGCTCGTGGTCGGCGTGGAGACGGTCAAGACCCACGTCGGCAACGTGCTGGCCAAACTCGGGGTGCGCGACCGCACCCAGGCGGTGATCGCCGCGTACGAGTCGGGTTTCGTGGTGCCGACCGGCTGACCGTCCCTCCCGTGGGGGAGGCGGTCCACCCCGGCGCGGGAGGGATCCGGGGGCCGGCCGGCCGACGCTGAGGGCATGACGACAACGACCGCATCCCCACCCCGTCGGGCCGCCCGGACGCGGCTCGACCTGACCGCCCCGCTCGCCGCCGCCTGGCTCGGCGGCTGGGGCGTCCTCGCCCTGCTCTCGACGCTGACCGGCGCGGGCTACCCGTTCGGCGCCAACGATCCCCACGGCGGCGACGCCGCCGGCCTGCTCCGGCTCGTGCCGGTCTCCGTCGGCCCGCCCCTGTTCGCGGCGGTGCTGCTGACCGCGGCTGTCGCCGCCCTCGCCATGACCGGTGCCGCCGGCCGGCCGTCCCGGCCGCTGCGCGTCCTGCTCACCGGATACGCCGCGGCCGTCGCCCTCGTGCTGGCGGTGGTGATTCCCGGAATGCGGGTGCTGGCCCTGCTCGGCTACGCCCCGATGCTGATCATCGGAGCTCCGTTCGGCTGGCCGCCCGTGGACTACGCCGAGGTCTTCACCTGGCCGCTGTTCGCCCGCCTGGCCGCCCTCGCCGGTGGGATGCTGCTGGCCGGCGCGCTGCTCAGCTGGCGCCGCCGGACCGCCGCGGGGCCGCCGCCCGGCTGGACCGCGCCCGCCTCGGCCGCCCGCTGGGGCCGGTGGGCGGCCTGGACGGCGGCCGTCATCCCGGTGCTCTACGCGCTCACCCGGTTCGCCTGGCTGGCCGGCATCCCGCTGGGCATGTCCCGGGAGACGCTCGCCGAGATGCGGGCCGACGGTGCGACCTGGGCGGGCGCCGGCCTGGGCGCGTTCGCCGTGGTCGGCGCAGTGCTCACGCTCGGGCTGGTGGCCCGCTGGGGCGAGCGGTTCCCGCGCTGGCTGCCCGGACTTTCCGGCCGCCGGGTGCCGGTGCGCCTCGCGGTGATCCCGGCCGGCCTGGTCTCCCTCGCCGTGCTGGCGGCCAGCCTCGACCTGCTCGCCGCGCCGGAGTTCGCCGCCCTGATCCGCGAGGGCAACTCCGCCGCCCTGCCGATGGCCCTCTGGCCCGTCTGGGCGGTCGCGCTGGCCGCCGCCGCGTACGCCTACCAGCTCCGCCGCCGGGACTGAGCGCCCGGAGGCCGGTCCCGGCACGGGGCGGGGCCGGCCTCCGGCGCTCTCCGGGCGGCGCCCGAGTTCTGAGCTAGCGTTGGTCGGGTGACTGCGCCCAACCAGGTTCCCCCGGCCCCGCCCGCCGACCTGCCCGGCACGCTCGGCGAGCTGCGGGCCTCCGGCCATCGCCACCGCACGGTCAAGCAGGAACTCCGCGACAACCTCCTCGCCCGGATGCGCGCCGGCGAGGAGCGCTTCCCCGGCATCGTCGGCTACGAGGACACGGTGCTGCCCGAGGTCGAGCGGGCCCTGCTCGCCGGCCACGACATGGTGCTGCTCGGCGAGCGCGGCCAGGGCAAGACCCGGCTCATCCGCTCGCTCGGCGCGCTGCTCGACGAGTGGACCCCGGTGATCCCCGGCTCGGTGCTCAACGAGCACCCGATGCACCCGCTCACCCCGGCGTCCCGCGCCCTCGTCGCCGAGCGCGGCGACGACCTGCCGATCGGCTGGCTGCACCGCTCGATGCGCTACGGCGAGAAGCTCGCCACCCCGGACACCAGCGTCGGCGACCTGATCGGCGACGTCGACCCGATCCGGCTCGCCCAGGGGCGCACCCTCGGCGACCCGGAGACCATCCACTTCGGGCTGGTGCCGCGCACCAACCGGGGCGTCTTCGCCGTCAACGAGCTGCCCGACCTGGCCGAACGCATCCAGGTGGCGCTGCTCAACGTGCTGGAGGAGCGGGACATCCAGGTCCGCGGCTACCAGCTCCGGCTCCCGCTGGACCTGCTCCTGGTGGCCAGCGCCAACCCGGAGGACTACACCAACCGGGGCCGGATCATCAGCCCGCTGAAGGACCGCTTCGGCGCGGAGATCCGCACCCACTACCCGCTCGACCTGGAGCTGGAGCTGGCCCTCATCCAGCAGGAGGCCGACCTGGTCGCCACCGTCCCCGAGCACGTGCTGGAGGTGCTCGCCCGGTTCGCCCGCGCCGTCCGCGAGTCGCCGTCGGTGGACCCGCGCTCCGGCGTCTCCGCCCGGTTCGCCATCGCCGCCGCCGAGACCGTCGCCGCCGCCGCGCTGCGCCGCGCCGGCCTGCTCGGCGCCGCCACCCACGAGGCCCCGGTCGCCCGGGTCGGCGACGCCGTCTCGGTGACCTCGACGCTGCGCGGCAAGGTCGAGTTCGAGAGCGGCGAGGAGGGGCGGGAGATCGAGGTCCTCGGCCACCTGCTGCGGACCGCCACCGCCGAGACGTTCCGGGCCCGCCTGGCCGGGCTGGACCTCTCCGGGTTCACCGCGCTGGTCGCCGAGGGCACCGAGATCGAGACCGGCGAGCTGGTCTCCTCGGCCGAACTGCTCCGCCAGGTCGGCACGGTCCCCGGGCTGGCCAAGGTGCTCGACCGGCTCGGCCTCGGCGACGCGCCCACCCCCGAGGAGGCCGCCGCCGGCATCGAGTTCGTCCTCGAAGGGCTGCACCTCACCCGCCGGCTGGGCAAGGACGTCACCGAGTCCGGGCGCACCGTCTACGGCGGCCGGGGCTGACCGTGGCCGGCAACCGGTTCCGGTACGGGCAGTGGCGCGGCGGCCCCGACCCGCTCGCCCCGCCCTACGACGTACGCGCCGCCGTGGACGCGGTCGGCTCGGAGGTCCTCGCCGGCGGCAGCCTGCGGGAGGCGCTCCGCGACCTGCTGCGGCGCGGCCCGCAGGGGCGCGGCGGCCTGGACGACCTGGCCGCCCGGGCCCGCCGCCTGCGCCGGGAGGCGCTGCGCCGCGGCGACTTGGACGGCGCGGTGACCCGCGCTCAGGCGCTGCTCGACCAGGCCCTCGCCGCCGAGCGGGAGGAACTGCGCGGGCGCGACGGCGACGACGCCCGCTTCGCCGAGGCGGTGCTCGACAACCTGCCCCGCTCGACCGCCCGCGCCGTCGAGGAGCTGTCCGGGTACGACTGGGCCAGCGACGAGGCGCGCGCCAGCTACCAGCGGATCCTCGACGGGCTGCGGGGCGAGGTGCTGGAGCAGCGCTTCGCCGGGCTGCGCGACGCCGCGCGGGCCGCCGGCGACCCGGCCACCCAGCGCCAGCTCGCCGAGATGATGCGCGACCTCAACGACCTGCTCGCCCGGCACGCCCGGTCGGAGGACACCACCGACGCGTTCGCCGAGTTCATGCGCCGGCACGGCGAGTTCTTCCCGGAGCAGCCGAAGGACGTCGACGAGCTGATCGACGTGCTGGCCCGCCGGTCGGCCGCCGGGGAACGGCTCATGCGGTCGCTGTCCGACCGGCAGCGCGAGGAACTCGCCGGCCTCATGCGCCAGTCCCTCGGCGAGCAGTTGGCCGGGGAGCTGTCCCAGCTCGACGACCACCTGCGCTCGCTGCGCCCCGACCTGAACTGGCGCCGCGGCGAGCGGGTCCGGGGCGACCAGCAGCTCGGCTACGGCGAGGCCACCGGCGCCCTCGGCGAGATCGCCGAACTGGACGAGCTGCTCGACTCCCTCGACCAGGATCACCCCGGCGCCACCCTGGACGACGTCGACGTCGACGCGGTCGCCCGGACGCTGGGCCGGGACGCCGCCGACGACGTACGCCGGCTGCAGGAGCTGGAACGTGAGCTGCGCCGGCAGGGCTGGGTGACCCGGGACGCCGAAGGGCTGACGCTGAGCCCGAAGGCGCTGCGCCGGCTCGCCGGCACCGCCCTGCGGCGGGTCTTCGCCGACCTGACCGCCGGCCCGCGCGGCCAGCACGACCTGCGCTCCGCGGGCGCGGCCGGCGAGGTCAGCGGCGCCTCCCGCCAGTGGGAGTACGGCGACGAGCAGCCCCTCGACGTGGTGCGCACCCTCACCCGCGCGGTCCGCCGGGCCGGCCCCGGGGTGCCCGTGCAACTCGCCGTCGAGGACTTCGAGGTGATGGAGACCGAGCGGCGCGCGTCGGCGGCCGTGGCGCTCTGCGTCGACCTGTCGTACTCGATGATCTCCCAGGGGCGCTGGGGGCCGATGAAGCAGACGGCGCTGGCCCTGTCGCACCTCATGGCGACCCGCTTCCCGCAGGACGCCCTGCAGATCATCGGGTTCGGCTGGGAGGCCATGCCGCTGACCCAGCAGGAACTGGCCGCGGTGGAGCCCGACATGGAGCAGGGCACCAACCTCCAGCACGCGCTGCGGCTGGCCGGGCGGCACCTGCGCCGGCACCCGGGCGCCGAGCCGGTCGTGCTCGTGGTCACCGACGGCGAGCCCACCGCCCACCTCGACCCGTCCGACGGCGAGGCGTACTTCCACTGGCCGCCACTGCCGGAAACCATCGAGGCGACCATCCGCGAGGTGGACAAGCTGACCCGGTACGGCGCCACGCTGAACCTGTTCATGCTCGGCGACGACCCGGGCCTGCGCCGGTTCGTGGACGCGGTGGCCCGGCGCTCCAAGGGCCGGATGTTCACCCCCGACCTCGACGACCTCGGCGAGTACGTCGTCTCCGACTACCTCCGCGCCCGCCACGGCCGCCGCTGACCACCGGGTTTCTGCCCCCGACCGCCCGGATCCCGTCCGGTCCCGTCCCGGCGCGGTCGGCGGGTGCCCCGCCATCGCCTTTGCTCTGCAGCCCTACACGCAGCACCGGAGGTTCGCGGGTGTTGCTTCCGTGGCTGCAGAGCAAGGGGCGGCCGGTGGGCGAGAGGGCCGGGTGGGCGTTCCCCGGGCCCGGGCGCTCGCCGTTGAGTTGCTCTCGACATCAGCTCGACAGGCACCGGCGAGGAGATGGTCGACGGGGCCGCTGCGCCGATCCGTTCACGTCATCACGTTCGTAGCCGCCCACACAGGTAACCTCCGGTATGGGATGAATGTCCGGATCGTGCCGCAGCTCGGGCGGTGAGTGGAACGCTATGGCTGTCTCCGGGGCCGGGAGACACCCATGACGTTCCACCGACCGTTCCGGATGGGCGGGGTGTCCGTTTCGCGGGTGACCGGCGGCATCCCGGCGGCGGAATGGCGGGCGGGCGGGGGTCGTTACACCCAGTGCACGACCGAGGAAGGCGCCCGCGAGTCGGGGTGCCGTTGTACATGGTCCCGGCGCTGCGAAGAGGCTTCGCCCCGCGCGCCGGATGATCCCCCAAGACTTTCTTGAGCGCCTGACGTGGTGCTTGCGCACACCCCCAGCCGACCCCCGTCGGCGCGTGTGCGCCAACCCCCGAGGAGCTTTCTCATGAACACGATGCTGCGTAAGAGCGTGCTGGGTATTGCTGGTCTGGCCTTCACCGGTGGCGTGTTCGCCGGTCCGGTCGCCGCCCACGCCGACGCTGCCCCCGTGCAGGGCACCAAGCCGGCCGCCGTCGCCGTGCAGGGTGACAAGCTCATCCCGCACGGCGTGCAGGGCGCCCAGTCCAAGATCGACCTGAACGACGAGCAGCTGGCCAACGCGAAGGCGATCATCGCCGCCACGAAGAAGGCCGGTCTCCCGGAGCGGGCCGCGGTCATCTCGATCGCGACGAGCCTGCAGGAGTCGAAGCTGGAGAACCTCGGCCACCTCGGCGACAAGAATGACCACGACTCGCTGGGCCTGTTCCAGCAGCGTCCGTCGAGCGGTTGGGGTACGCCGGAGCAGATCACCAACCCCGAGTACTCCACCCTGGCGTTCGAGAAGGGTCTGAAGCAGGTCGACGGCTGGCAGGACATGCCGCTGACCGAGGCCGCCCAGACCGTGCAGGTCTCGGCCTACCCGGACGCGTACGCGCAGTGGGAGCAGCAGGCCGCCGACATTGTCGCCCACAACTGGAACAGCTGAGCCAAAGCGCTGGCCGGCACCCCGAACAAGGGGTGCCGGCCTCCGGCGTATCCAGATCTTGGCGAGTTGCCGTCAGCAGCGAACGGCAACTTGCCAAGATCGCGACACGTCGGAGGCCCCCATCCGGGTGAACACGGCGGGGTACCCGCGGTGGAGGCGTCGCGGGCGGGGGTTGGATGCGGGCATGGACGAGGTGGACGCCGCGGCGTTGCGGCGGGCGTACGAGACGGTGCTCGCGGAGGTGGACGGGGGCGGCTTCGGGCCACCCCCGGACGGGGAGTTGAGCGCCGAGCAGATCGTGGCGCACCTCGCCGCCAACGACGAGCTGATGAGCGAGGCGACCGAGGCGGTGCTGGTCGGCTCGCCGTTCGCGTACTACGACCTGGAGACCATCCACCGACCGCAGCTCGACGCGCTGGTCTCCGAGTGCGGCGGGCTGGACGGGCTGGCCGCCCTGCTCCGGGCCACCAGCCAGAAGCTCTGCGTCCTGGCCGAGCGGCTGGGCCCGGCCGCCGAAACCCCGGTCGACACCGTGCTGCGGGAGGGCTTCGACCTGGACGTGGACGAGTCGCTGCCCTGGGGCCGCGCCCTCGACCTGCACACCCGCGTCCACCTTCCCCTGCACCTGGCCCAGCTCCGCGCCCTCCGCCGCCAGCCCCACCTCGCCTGACCGCCCCGAGCCGTCGCAAGGCCGAGCCGCCGACACAACCGCCCGCTCAGGGGGTCCGGCGGAAGGTGCGGCGGTAGGCCGTCGGGGCGACGCCGACCCGGGAGTGGAAGTGCTGGCGCAGGGCGGCCGTGGTGCCGAACCCGGCGTGCCGGGCGATCTGGTCGACCGTCAGGTCCGTGGTCTCCAGCAGCACCCGGGCGTGTTCGGTGCGCTGCTGGAGCAGCCACTGCGCCGGGCTGAGCCCGGTCTCCGAGCGGAAGTGCCGGGTGAAGGTGCGGACGCTCATCCGGGCGTGGGCGGCCAGCTCGCGCAGGGCGACGGGTTCGTGCAGCCGCTGCCGGGCCCACTCCCGCGTGGCGGCGGTGCCGGCTTCGGTGGCCCGGGGCACCGGGCGCTCGATGTACTGGGCCTGGCCGCCGTCGCGCCACGGCGGCACCACGCAGCGCCGGGCGGACCGGTTGGCCACCGCGCTGCCGTGGTCGGTGCGGATGACGTGCAGGCAGAGATCGATGCCGGCGGCCACCCCGGCCGAGGTGAGCACGTCGCCGTCGTCGACGAAGAGCACGTCCGGGTCCAGGTCCACGTGCGGGTGGAACCGGCGGAACCGGTCCGCGTACGCCCAGTGGGTGGTGGCGGGGCGGCCGTCGAGCAGGCCGGCGGCGGCCAGCACGAAGGCGCCCGTGCAGATCGACATGATCCGGGCGCCCCGGTCGTGCGCGGCGCGCAGCGCGGCCGCCACCGAAGCGTCCAGCGTCCCGTCGGTCAGGGGCGGGCCGTCGTGGATGCCGGGGACGAGCACGGTGTCGGCGGAGTCCAGCAGCTCCAGGCCGTGGTCGGGAACAACCTGGAAGCCGGCGGTGCTGCGGATGGGCCGTCCGCCCGGGGTGCAGACCTCTACGCGGTAGAGCGGCGTGAGGTCCCCGGTGCGGGCGGTGCCGAAGACCTGGGCCGGGGTGCCGAGGTCGAGGCCGACCACCCCGTCGAGGGCGAGCACCGCGATGCGGTGGGGCACGACAGTCATGGCCCGATTATTGCGCATGATGGCTTTCGGGCCACTCGTCGCGCCGGTCCGGCCCACCGAGACTCGGAGCGTGACCCGACACCGTCTGCATCCGGCCTGGCTCGTGGCCGGCGTCTCGTTCGTCGCCCTGGTGGGCGCGGCCGGCTTCCGCGCCACCCCCGGGGTGCTGCTGCACCCGCTGCACGCCGAGTTCGGCTGGCCCCTGGCCACGATCTCCGCCGCCGTCTCGGTCAACCTCATGCTCTACGGGCTCACCGCCCCGTTCGCCGCCGCGCTGATGGACCGGTTCGGCATCCGCCGCGTGGTCGCCGGCGCGCTGCTGCTGGTCGCGCTGGGCAGCGCGCTGACCGTGGGGATGACGGCGAGCTGGCAGCTGATCCTCTGCTGGGGCGTGCTGGTGGGGCTGGGCACCGGCTCGATGGCGCTGGCCTTCGTGGCGACGGTCACCGGGCGCTGGTTCGTCGAGCGCCGGGGCCTGGTCACCGGTGTGCTGACCGCGGGCGGGGCGGCCGGCCAGCTGGTCTTCCTCCCGCTGGTCGCCGTGCTGGTGCGCGATCACGGCTGGCGGCCGGCGGCGCTGGTCGTGGCCGGGGCCGCGCTGGCGGTCGTACCCCTGGTGGTGTGGCTGCTCCGCGAGCACCCGGCGGATCTCGACCTGCCCGCCTACGGCGCGGCCGAGGTGGTGCCCCCGACGCCGCCGGCCGGCGGGGCGGCGTCCCGGGCGGTCGGCGCGCTGGCCGCCGCCGCGCGGACCCGGCCGTTCTGGCTGCTGGCCGGCGGCTTCGCGATCTGCGGCGCGACCACCAACGGCCTGGTCGGCACCCACTTCGTGCCAGCCGCGCACGACCACGGCATGCCGGAGACAACCGCCGCGGGACTGCTCGCCCTGGTCGGGCTCTTCGACATCGCCGGCACGGTCGCCTCCGGCTGGCTCACCGACCGGGTGGACAGCCGGCTGCTGCTCGGCGCCTACTACGCGCTGCGCGGCGCCTCGCTGCTGGTGCTGCCGAGCCTCTTCGCCGGGTCCGCGCGACCGAGCATGCTGGTCTTCATCGTCTTCTACGGCCTGGACTGGGTGGCCACCGTGCCGCCGACCGTGGCGCTGTGCCGGGAGTGGTTCGGCGCGTCCGGTGCGGTGGTCTTCGGCTGGGTGTTCGCCGCCCACCAGGTCGGCGCGGCGCTCGCCGCCACCGGCGCCGGCCTGGTCCGCGACCGGCTCGGCGACTACGCCGCGGCCTGGTACGTGGCCGGCGCCCTGTCGATCGGCGCGGCCGGGCTCTCCCTGCTGCTGCGCCGCCGGGGGGACGAGCCCGCGTTCGCCCTCCCCGTGGCGGTCGGTCGCCGGGCCTGGAGCTACCGGAGCTGACCGGTCAGCCGGCCGCCCACTGCTGCTCGGGGGCGCCGTTGCAGGGGGCCTGTTCGAGCTGGCTCCCGGCCTGGGTGCCGGCGTCGTCGACCTGCGCGCACTTCCCGCTGTGCACGGCGACCAGCAGCACCGGACCGGACCCGGCCGGTTGGAGTTTCCACTGCTGGTTGGCCTGGCCGTTGCACGACCACTGCACGAGGTCCGTGCCGTCGTCGGTGCCCTGCCCGTACACGTCGAGGCACTTTCCGCTGGCCGCGTTGACCAGGACGTAGGTGTCGGCGGCCACCGGGGTGACCACCCACTGCTGTTCCGGCCCGCCGGTGCAGTCGGCCAGCGCGGCGTTCGCGCCCTCGGGGTCGTCGCCGGTCACCCCGAGGCAGAGGTTCGAGGGGACCCCGCGGATCACCCTCGGGGTGGCCGCGGGGGCCGCGGGTGTGGTCGGCGCGGCACTCGGCGAGGGCGCC
>NZ_WBKT01000138.1 GCF_008868175.1 Micromonospora sp. AMSO31t | reverse complement strand
CGCGTGCCCCGCCAGGGCACCCCGCCGACCGGACCGGACGACCTTCCCCCGTCGCCGCCGCGCGGCCGCCCCCAGTGGCTCGACGCGGACAACCCGGAGCACCCGCCGGAGGCGTCCTCGCGGGAGGTGCAGAACATTCCCCTCGGGCTCGGCGCGCTGCTGCTCGGCGTCGCGGCGGTGGTCTTCGCCGCCGTGGCCACCAGCTCGATGGACGCGCTGGCCCGGCTCGGCGTGCTGCTGGTCGCCACGGTGCTCATGCTGCTGGCCCCGCCGGTGGTGGCCCGGCGCGGGCTCACCTCGACCGCCGAGACGATCGCCGCCGTGGGCCTGCTGCTGCTGCCGCTGGCCGGGTACGCGCTGTGGGCCGTCGACCGGGTCGGCGGCGGCACCTCCGGCCCCGCCTTCTCCGGGTCGATCTTCCTGGTCACCACCGTGGTCGCGTTCGGGTACGCGTACTGGACCGGGCTGCGCGCGCCCCGCTTCGCCACCGTGCTGGCCGCCCAGCCGGTGCTGCCGCTGCTGGCGTACGAGCGGATCACCGGGCCGGCCGGCTGGGCGCTGGTGCTCACCGTGGTGGCGGTGGCCGACCTCGCGCTGGCCCGCTCCGCGGTGGTGCTCGAACGCCCCGTCCGGCGTGACCTGCCGGCCCCACCGCCGGAGCCCACCACACCCCGGCAGCGCGCCGCCGACGCCCGACCCGAGTCGGCCCCCGAGGAGGCCGGCGAGGTGCTCGGCGGGGAGCCGCCCGCCGGCGCGGAGCCGGTCCCGCCGGCCCGTCCGGTGCCCTGGCTGCGCGAGCTGACCTGGCTGCTGCACGGGGCGGCGGTCGCCGTCGCCCTGGCGTACGCGGTCACCGCCCTGCTGCGCGCCGCCACCGTGCCGGCCGCCGCGGCGGCGGGAGCCGTCCTGCTGCTCGCCGCGCTGGTCGGGCTCGCCGGCACGCTGGTGCTGCGTCGGCCGCCGCTGCCCGACGTGGGCGCCGGCATCGTCACCCTCGCGGTGATCGGCGCGCTGGGCCGGGTCGCCTCGGTCGCCTTCCCCGGCCGGTCGCTGCTGCTCATCGCCGCGGTCATCGCGCTCACCGGGGTCGCTGTCCGGGGCGTACCGGAGGCGGCCCGGCGGGGTCCGCAGCTCGCCTCGGCGGTGGCGCTCACGGTCAGCGGCCTGGTGGTGGCCGGCGGCGCGCTGCGCGCCGGGCTGGCCCCGGTCCGCGCCGCGCTGCCCGCCTGGTCGGCGGAGCTGAGCGACTGGCACGCCGAGCTGGCGGCGGCGGTCGGCCCGACCGGCTGGCAGCTCGGCGCCAGCGCCCTGCTGCTCACCGTCGCCGCCGTGGTGGCCCTGCCGGCGGAGATCCGGCGCGAGTTCGCGGTGGTCGGCGCCGCGCTGACCGCCCTCGCCGTGCCGGCCTCGCTCGGGCTGGGCTGGGCGACCGCCTGCTGGCCGATGCTGCTGACCGCGGTGGCCATCGGCGTGCTCGGGCTCACCGCCGGCACCGAGCGCGCCGCGGTGGCCCACTCGGTGACCGCCGCCGGGTTGGGGCTGATCGGGGCCGGCGCCGCGCTGGCCCGGCCCGCGCTGACCGCCGCCGCCCTGACCCTGCTGTTCCTGGCCGGCGCGCTGGTCTCGCTGGCGCCCCGGGTCCGGATCGCCGCCGCCGCCGCGGACACCGTCTGCGCGTGGGCGGCCGGCGGGGCGGCGTTCGCGCTGCCCGGCGCGGTGGCCGCGTTCGTCGCCGCCACGGTGCCGACACCGCCGGTCGCCACTCCGGCGAACCTGCGCGAGATCACCGTCCCGATCCTCGCGGCGAGCTTCCTCGGCGTGTGCGTCACGCTCGGCTACGCCGCTCTCGTCCAGGTCGCCCAGCGGCACCTCACCATGCCGCACGCGCTCGGCACCGTGCTGGGCGCGGTGGCGGTCGCGGCGGCCGCGTTCGGCGCTCCCGGCGCCACCACCGCCGACGCCTGGTTGGGTGGGCTGCTGCTGGTCGCCGCCGCGTTGCTGGCGCTCGCCCCCCGGATCGACGCCGGCCGCCGCGCCGACCTGTCGCTCGACGGGTCCGACCTGGCCCTCGCCGCCACCACGGTGGCGCTCATCGCCACCCTGGTGCGCATCGCGGCCGTGCTGGCCCCCGGCGGCCAGCTCGTGGTGGCCGCCGCGCTCGTCACGGTGGTCGCCGTCGCCGCACGGGCCCTGCCCGAGGAGTGGCGGCGCGGCCCGGTCCTCGGCATCGCGGCCGGGGGCGCGCTGATCGGCCTGATCGCCGCGTGGAGCGCGCTGCGCGGCGGCGTCGGGGTGCTGGCCACCCCGGGCCCGATCTGGGCCGGCGACCTGAGCGGCTGGCCGGCCGCGCCGACCGGCGGGTCCACCTGGCAGGCGCCGGTCGCGCTGGCGCTGCTGGCCGTGGCCGCCGGCATCCTGCTGCCGCCGCCCTGGAGGTACGACGTCTCCGGCGCGGCCGCCGTGCTGGCCACCATCGGCGCGCCGGCCGCGTTCGACCTGCCCTGGTGGTCGCCGGTGCTGGTGGGCGCCATGGTCGCCACGGTCTTCGGGATGGCGGCGGTGGCCGCGGCCGATCCGCGCGCGGCGCTGTCCCGGGCCACGGTGGCGGGGGTCGTCGCCCTGCACGCCGCCGGCGCCGGCCTGGTCCGCCCGTGGACGACGGCGCTGGCACTCGGCAGCATCGCGCTGATCGGGATCACGGTGGCCGCCCTGGCCCGGGCCCTCGCGCCGGCGCTCGTGGAGGACGTCCGCACGGAGGGGATGCCGGCACACCTGGTGCAGGTGGGCGGCGCGGCGGCCGGCGCCGCCCTGCTCGCGCTGCCCGGGGCGGTGGCCGCCCTGGCCGCCGAGTACGGCCGGCCCCCGCAGGTGGTGCTCACCGCCGCGCTGGCCGCGTCCAGCATCGGCCTGGCCGCGGTGGCCGCGGTCCGCCGGCAGGTCCCGCAGTACCTCCCCTACGCGAGCGTGGCCGTGGTGGGCGGCGCGACGGTCAGCGCGGCCGCCGCCGTGATCACCCACCTTCCCGCCGGGGTGTACGCCGCCGCGGCGGCGCTGCTCGGCGTGCTCGCCGAGCTGATCCGGGCCGCCACCGTGCCGCCGGTCGGCTCGGCCCAGCCGATCCGCCGCTGGTCGGTGCTGCTGAACGGGGCGCTGCGCCGCGCGCCGGACGACCCGGCCGAGCGGCGCTGGCGGGTGAGCCCGGCGGCCGGTGCGCTCGCCGCGGCGGCGCTGCCCACCGCCCTGGCCCTGGCCACGCTGGCGCCGGCGCTGGTGGTGGCGCTGATCGAGCCCCTCCAGGTGGTATCCCGGGTCTGGCAGGGCCCCCCGCCGGGGCTGCTCACCCCGCCACCCGAGGCGGTGGACCCGACGCACGTGCTCACCGCGCTCCTGCTCACCGCGACGGCGGCGCTCGCCGCGGTCGGGTTCAGCGGCGGCCGGCGGTCCCGGGCCGTGCCGGTGGTCCTGCCCGGGGCGGCGCTCACGTTGCTGATCACCCCGGTGGCGCTCGGCCGCGGCTGGCCCGTCACCGCGATGGCCGGGCTGGCCGTCTTCACCGTCTCGATGCTGGGGCTGGCGCTCACCCCGCCGCCCGCGCTGGCCGAGCCGGCCCGGTCGATCCGGGTCGCCCGGGTGCTGGTGTTCGCCATCGGGCTGGCCGCCGGGAACGCCGGGCTCTCCGGGAGCCTCGCCACCCGGGAGCTGACCCTGTTCACGCTGGGCGGGGCGGTGGGCGTGGGCACGGTCGCCGCCCTCTTCGGCACCACCCAGCGGGCCCGCATCCTCGGCTGGCTCTTCGCCTCGCTGATGGCCCAGCTCTTCGTGCTCACGCTCGGCCTGGTGGCCGGGCTCGCCGCGGTCTGGTCCGCGTTCGGGGTGCTGGCCGTCGGCGCGGCACTCCAGGTCTTCGCCGCCGCCCTGCCCCGGCTGCGCCGGCCGGAGGCGTACCGGGAGGCGGCCACCGTGGAGTGGAGCGGCCACGCCGCGGCGCTCATCGCGCTGGCCCTGGCGTACGACTCGCCCCGGCACATCGCCGCGCTGCTGGCCGCCTGGGGCGCCGTCCTCGGGATGGCGGCGAGCCGCCCGGGCCGGCGGCCGGGGGAACGGAACCTGCTGATCTGGGGCGTGGTGATCTACGAGATCAGCGCCTGGTGGATCCTCATGCGGACCGCCGACGTGGCGCTGCCGGAGGCTTACACTCTCCCGTTCGCGCTGCTCGCCCTGCTGGTCGGGGTGGTGCAACTGCGGCACCGGCCCGACCTGTCGAGCTGGGTGGCGTACGGGCCGGCGCTGGTCGCCGCGTTCCTGCCGACGCTGGCGATCGTGCTGGCCACCGAGTCCAGCATGCTGCGTCAGGTGCTGCTGCTGCTCGGTGCCGTCGCCGTGCTGATCTTCGGTTCGACGAGCCAGCAGCAGGCGCCGGTGATCGTGGGCGCCACGGTCACCGCGATCGCTGCCGTGCACGCGCTGGTCAGCCTCGGTCCGTGGGTCGTGCTGATCCCGGTCGGCTTCATCCTGCTGGTGCTCGGCGCGAGCAACGAGCGGCGCCGCCGCGCCCAGGAACGCCTCCAGACGGCCCTCCGCGGCATGCGGTGAAACCGGAGGGGTGGGCGTTCGCCGTGGGGTGCGGGCAGCGGGTGCCGGTTCGCCCGGCGGTCCCTGGGGGGGGCTCAGGTGAGCGAGGCGCGGAGGGTGGCTTCCTTCTCGGCGACCAGGTCCTCCAGGCTCGCCTGGTAGGCCGCCATCCGGTCCCGCAGCGCCGGATCGGAGGCACCCAGGATCCGCACGGCGAGCAGCCCGGCGTTGCGGGCGTTGCCGATCGACACCGTGGCCACCGGCACGCCGGCCGGCATCTGCACGATGGAGAGCAGCGAGTCCATGCCGTCGAGGTACTTCAGCGGCACCGGCACGCCGATCACCGGCAGCGGGGTGACCGAGGCGACCATGCCCGGAAGGTGCGCCGCGCCGCCCGCACCGGCGATGATCACCTTGACGCCCCGGTCCGCGGCGGCCCGGCCGTACTCGATCATCTTGATCGGGGTGCGGTGCGCCGACACCACGCCGACCTCGTAGGGCACGCCGAACTCGTCCAGGACCTCGGCGGCGGCCCTCATGGTCGGCCAGTCCGAGTCGCTGCCCATGATCAGCCCGACGGTGGTCATTCGCCCTCCCGCAGCCACCGGGCGGCACGCGCGGCGCGGGCCCGGGTGTCGTCCAGGTCGCTGCCGAGCACGGTGACGTGCCCGATCTTGCGGCCCGGGCGCACCTGCTTGCCGTACAGGTGGACCTTGGCCCCGGGCTCGGCGGCGAAGAGGTGGTGCAGCCGTTCGTCGATGGAGATGCCGCCCGGCTCGCCGCCGAGCACGTTCGCCATCACCACGACCGGCGCGGTGAGCGAGGTGTCCCCCATCGGGTAGTCGAGCACGGCCCGGAGGTGCTGCTCGAACTGCGAGGTCCGGGCGCCCTCGATGGTCCAGTGCCCGGAGTTGTGCGGCCGCATGGCCAGCTCGTTCACGACCAGCCCGGCGGGCGTCTCGAACAGCTCCACGGCGAGCAGGCCGACCACACCGAGCGCGGTGGCCAGGTCGATGGCGAGCTGCTGCGCGGCGACGGCCCGCTCCTCCGGCAGGTCGGGCGCCGGGGCGAGCACCTCGACGCAGATGCCGTCCCGCTGCACCGTCTCCACCACCGGGTACGCGGCGACCTGCCCGAACGGCGAGCGGGCCACCTGCACGGCCAGCTCCCGGCGCAGCGCCACCCGCTCCTCGACGATCAGCGGGGTGCCCCCGGCCAGCAGGGTGGTGGCCAGCTCGGCGGCCTGGGTCGCGTCGTCCACCATCCAGACGCCCCGGCCGTCGTAGCCGCCGCGGGCGGCCTTGAGCACCACGGGCCAGCCGACCTCCCCGCCGAACGCGAGCAGGTCGGCCGGGGTCTCGACGGGCCGCCAGGCCGGGTTCGGCGCGCCCAGCTCACCGAGCCGCTCGCGCATCACCCGCTTGTCCTGCGCGTGCACCAGCGCCTCGGCCGGCGGGAAGAGCTTCACGCCCTCCTCGGCCAGGGTGCGGATGTGCGCGTTGGGCACGTGCTCGTGGTCGAAGGTGACCACGTCGCACCCCTTGGCGAACGTGCGCAGGGCGGCGAGGTCGGTGTGGTCGCCGTACTGGACGTCGGCGGCGACCAGGGCGGCGCCGTCGTCCGGGGCGAGCGCGAGCACGCGCAGCGACTGGCCGAGGGCGATGGCGGCCTGGTGGGTCATGCGGGCCAGTTGGCCACCGCCCACCATGCCGACGACAGGCAGTCCGGTACGGGAATCCATAGCGCCGCCAGCCTATCGGGGCGGTGGCCGGCGCCGGTCCCGAGGGCCGGGAGCCGGCCGAACGCGGGGAGGACCGCTCGGGGCAGCTGGCAAGATCAACGCATGACGACCCGCGATCTGCTCCGCGCCCTGCCGGTGCTGGCCCACGACATGCCGTCCTTCGACCCGACCGACGTACCGGCGGAGCCCACCGCCCTCTTCGCCGACTGGCTCGCCGAAGCGGTCGCCGCCGGCGTGGACGAGCCGCACGCCATGACGGTCGCGACGGTCGACGCCGACGGCGCACCCGACGCGCGGGTACTGATCCTGAAGGACCTGGACGCCGAGGGCTGGCACTTCGCCACCACCTCCACGAGCGCCAAGGGGACGCAAATCGCCGGCAACCCCCGGGTCGCGCTGGGCTTCCACTGGCGGGAGCAGGGCCGGCAGGTCCGGGTACGCGGCACCGCCCGGCCCGCCGACCCCGCCATCTCCCGCCGAGACTTCCTCGCCCGGCCGGAGGGCTCCCGGATCGCGACCCTGGCCGGCCGGCAGAGCGCCGTCCTCGCCGACCGCGCCGAGCTGGATCGGGAGCTGGCCGAGGTGCGCGCCCGGCTGGCCGCCGATCCCGGGCTGGTCGCCGAGGGGCACACGGTCTACTCGGTGACCCCGGTGAGCGTCGAGTTCTGGCAGGCCGACCGGGAGCGCCGGCACGTCCGGCTGCGGTACCGGCGGACCACCGACGGGTGGAGCCGCGAACTGCTCTGGCCGTGACCGTCAGCCGAGCCGGCCGCGCGGCGCCCGGGGTCAGCTCGTCGTGGCCACGGCGATGCGGCGGGGCGCTCGGGCGATCTCCCGGGCGGTGGCCCGGGCGATCAGCAGCGAACCGATCACGGTCGGGGCGAGCCAGGCCACCAGGTGCCCGCCGGTCATCTGCACGGCGAACCCCGTGACGAAGGCGATCACCGTGCTGCCCATGAGGTTGAGGTGCCAGATCCGCCAGCCCCGGGCACCGAGCCCGCGCGGCCGGCGCCGGGCGATCCAGAGGCCGCCGACCAGCCAGCCGAGGGTGAGCGCGCCGAGCACGGCCAGCCCCCACAGGCGGCCCGGGTCGTAGGCGAAGAGTCCGAAGGCGCTGAGGCTCAGGCCGACGGCGGCCCCCGCGTAGACCCGGCCGAGCAGGGTGTGCCGGCCGCGCCGCTTCGGCGCGAGCAGCACGGGAAGCGCCAGCAGCAGCCCGGTGATGCCGCTGGCGGCGTGGAGCACGACGAGAACGGTGTGCACGGGTCCCCCTCCCGCGACATCCCTATGTGGGAGGTCGGCAGGTCCAGCATCCGACCTGACACAATGGGATGTCAAGGAGATTCGCGAAGGAGAACCGACCCATGCCGGACCGGCCGTTGAACGCCACCGCCGCCTCGCTGCTGGGCTTCCTGCACGACGGCCCGATGACCGGCTGGGACCTGGTCACCGTCGCCCAGCAGCGGATCGGGGCGTTCTGGTCGCTCACCCAGAGCCAGGTCTACCGGGAGCTGACCGCGATGGCGGCCGCCGGGCTGGTCCGGGCCGGTGAGCGGGGCCGACGCGACCGGCAGCCGTACGAGATCACCGAGGCGGGGCGCCGGGCGTTCACCGAGTGGACGGGCCGGCCCCCGGCGGACGAGACGATCCGCTTCCCCCTGCTGCTGACGGTGCTCTTCGGCCGGCACCTGCCGCCGGAGCGGCTCGCCGGCTACCTCGGCGCGCACCGGGCCGCCCACGCCGCGCGGCTCGCCGACTACCAGGCCGCGGCGGCGGCACTCCCCCCGGAGGCGGACGAGGTCGAACCGTACGCGGTAGCCACGCTCCGCTTCGGGCTGGCCTACGAGCGGGCCGTGCTGGAATGGTTCGACGCCCTGCCCGAGCCGCTGCGCCCGCCGGCCGGGGGCGAGGAGCCGGTCACGTGAGCTGGGCGACCAGGTCCTCGACCGCGGTCACCGGCCGGTCACAGACGAACCCCCGGCAGACGTACGCGGTGGGCCGACCGCCCAGCGCCGGCCGGTCGGCCAGCAACGGCACGCCGGGCTGGTCGGCGCGGCCCGCCACCACCACGGCACCGGGCGGGGCGTGCCGGAGCGCGGCGGCCACCAGCGGGTCGCCCACCGGGTCGTCCGTCACCACCGCGATCTCGTACGGCCCGGACAGCAGCGCCTCGCCGACCGTGGCCGCGTAGCCGGTGAACCGGGCGTGCCGGGCGACGATCGGCGCGACCGTCGCCAGGGCGGCGTCCGCCGCCTCCCGGTACCGGATCTCCCCCGTCAACGCCGCGTACGCGACCAGCGCCGCGACGATCGCCGACCGGCCGGCCGGGGTGGCGTTGTCGGTCGGGTCGGCCGGCCGGGCGATCAGGCGCTCGGCGTCGTCGGCGGTGTCGTAGAAGCCGCCGTCGGGTGCGGCGAACCGGGCCAGCGCCACGTCGAGCAGCTGCCCGGCCAGGACGAGCCAGCGCCCCTCCCCGGTCAGCTGGTGCATGGCGCAGAACGCCTCGGCCACGCAGCCGTAGTCCTCCAGCACCCCGGCCGGCTCGCCGACGACCTTGTCCCGGGAGACCCGGCGCAGCCGCCCGTCCACCACGTGCACGGCCGCCAGGTGCTCGGCGGCGTCCCGCATGGCGCCGTCGGCCACGATGGTGACGCCCTCCATGAGGTTGGCGTCCTCGTCGTCGGGGGCCGAGCAGAGCGCCGCGACCTGCTGGAACTCGGCGATGGCGGTGATCGCCAGCCCGTTCCAGGCGGCCACCACCTTGTCGTCCCGGGCCGGCTGGGGGCGGGTGTCCCGGGCCGCGAGCAGCCGGCCCACCACCTCCTGCCAGCGCCGGCGCACCGATGCGTCGGCGTCGTCGATGTCCCGGGCCAGCCTCAGCACGCTGGTGCCGTGCTCGAAGGTGCCCTGCTCGGTCACCTCGAACAGGTCGGCGGCGAAGCGGCCGTCCTCCTCGCCCAGCACCTCGACCAGCTGGGCCGGGGTCCAGACGTAGGTGAGACCCTCGACGCCCTCGGTGTCGGCGTCCAGCGCCGAGGCGAAGCCCTCGCCGGCCCGGTGCAGCTCGTCGGCGAGGAACCGGGCCGTGTCGCGGGCCACCCGCCGGGCCAGCCGGTCCCCGGTGAGCCGCCAGAGCTGGGTGTAGACCCGCAGGAGCAGGGCGTTGTCGTAGAGCATCTTCTCGAAGTGCGGCACCGTCCAGTGCCCGTCCACCGAGTAGCGGGCGAAGCCGCCCGCGAGCTGGTCGTGCAGGCCGCCGCGGGCCATCGCCTCGCAGGTGTGCCGGACGATCTCCAGGCTCCGGGGCGAGCCGGTGCGCTGGTGGTGCCGGAGCAGGAAGAGCAGGTTCATGTGCGGCGGGAACTTCGGCGCGTCGCCGAAGCCGCCGTTCCGCTCGTCGTACTCGGAGGCGAGCTGGTCGGCGGCGGCGTCCAGCAGCTCGGCGGTGAGCGGCGCGGTCAGGCCGCCCACGGCCTGCGCGCCGCCGATCGCCTCGACCACCGCGGCGCCCTGCCGGAGCACCGCCTCCCGCTGGTCGCGCCAGGCGGCGGCGACCGAGCCGAGCAGCCGGACGAAGTTCGCCCGCGGGAAGTAGGTGCCGCAGAAGAACGGGGTGCCGTCCGGGGTCGCGAAGACCGTCATGGGCCAGCCGCCCTGGCCGGTCATCGCCTGGGTGGCCGTCATGTAGACGGCGTCGACGTCGGGCCGCTCCTCCCGGTCGACCTTGACGCAGACGAAGTCGTCGTTCATGAGCTGGGCGACGCCCTCGTTCTCGAACGACTCGTGCGCCATCACGTGGCACCAGTGGCAGGCCGCGTAGCCGACCGAGATGAGCACCGGCACGTCGCGCCGCTTCGCCTCGGCGAACGCCTCGTCGCACCAGGGCCACCAGTCGACCGGATTGTCGGCGTGCTGGAGCAGGTAGGGCGAGGTGGCGTCGGCGAGTCGGTTCACCCGACGACCATATCGGCCACACCCCGACCCCGCCGCCGGAGTGGACCGGCCGGGCCGGGGAGGTGACGCGCCCCAGGGACACGACCCGCCCTTCCGATATTCATCTTTGTTGATTTGAATCAGCGCATGCCCGGCGGCCGCCGGGCCGTCCGAAGGAGACGGTTCATGCGCAGACTCCCCGCCCTGCTCGCCCTCGCCGCCCTCGCCGGACCGGTGCCGGCACCCGGCACCGCGACCGCCGCGGTCCCACCGGAGACCCGGTTCTCCGCCACCACCGCCGTCGGGATCCACAACGCCTACGAGCGCGGCACCTACCCCTACCTCGCGCAGGCGCTCGACGCCCGGCCCGGGCTGATCGAGCTGGACGTCTGGCCGGACGTGCTCACCCGGCAGTGGCGGGTCAGCCACTCCAACCCGCTCGGCAACGACAACAACTGCGTGGCCGCCACGAGCGCCGCCCAGCTCTACACCGGCACGCGGAACCGGAACCTCGAGCACTGCCTGGACGACATCCGGCTCTGGCTGGGCACCCATCCCGACGCCGGCCCGCTCGTGCTCAAGCTGGAGCTGAAGACCGGCTTCAGCGGGCGTACCGGGCAGGGGCCGGCCCAGCTCGACGCCGTGCTCGCCGCGCGGCTCGGCGACCGGGTGTTCCGCCCGGCCGACCTGCTCGGCGACCACCCCAGCCTGGACGCCGCGGCGCGCGCCGACGCCTGGCCCGGCCGGGCGCAGCTCCCCGGCCGGGTGATCGTCGAGTTGATCCCCGGCACCGTCGAGGAGGGCAACCCGACCGACACCCTCTGGACCGACGTCGAGTACGCCCGCCACCTGGCCGGCCTCGCGGCGGCCGGCACGCTGGGCACGGCCCGCGCCTTCCCGGCCGTGCACCGGGCGCAGGCCGGCGACCCCCGCACCCGGTACGCCGACGCGAGCCTGCGACCGTGGTTCGTGCTCTTCGACGGCGACGCCACGGCGTACGTCACCGGGGGCGTCGACACCGCCTGGTACGACGCCAACCACTACCTGCTGGTGATGACCGACGCGCAGAACGTCCCGCCGGCCGTGGGGGCCGGCGACGCCGCCGCGGCGGCGGCCCGGGTGGCCGAGCTGGCCCGCGCGCACGCCAGCATCGCCTCCGCGGACTGGGCCGCCCTGCCCACCGTGCTCGACGACGTGCTGCCCCGCGGCTGAGCAAACGATCGACCGGTCCGCGCCGCCGGGGCGAGCGGCCCCGGCGGGGCGGGACGGTCAGGAGGCGCCGTCGGCGCGCAGCGGGAAGACGTTGCCGCGCGCCGTGTCCACCAGCGACCCGAGCACCGCCCCGATCTTGTCCGCGGGCATCGGCTTGAAGAAGTGGTAGCCCTGGGCGGCCGTGCAGCCCAGCTCGGCCAGGGCGGTCCGCTGCTCGGCGGTCTCGACGCCCTCCGCCACCACCCGCAACCCCAGCTCGTGGGCCAGCCCGACGGTGGTCCGCACGATCGCGGCCGCCTCCGGCGAGTCGGCCATCCGGATCACGAAGGAGCGGTCCACCTTCAACTCGTCGACCGCGATCCGGGTCAGGAAGGTCAGCGAGGAGAACCCGGTGCCGAAGTCGTCGACGGCGAGCTGCACGCCCATCGAGCGGAGGGTGGCCAGCACCTCGTCGATGACCTCCAGCTCGCTCATCACCACCGTCTCGGTGATCTCCAGGACCAGCCGGTGCGGCGGGACCTGGTGCCGGCGCAGCGCCTCGCCGATCTCGGCCGGCAGCCGCGGGTCGAGCAGGCTGCGCGCCGACAGGTTCACCGAGATGGGGATGTCCAGCCCCTCGCGCGCCCAGTCGGCCGCCACCGCGAGCGCCTTGTCCAGCACGTAGCGGGTGAAGCTGCCGAGCTGCTCGCTGTTCTCCACCGGCCGGATGAAGTCCGCCGGGCCCAGCCAGCCCCGGCGCGGGTGCCGCCAGCGGATCAGCGCCTCCACCCCGGTCGGTGCGCCGGTGGCCAGGTCCACCGCCGGCTGCAACGCCAGCACCAGCTGGTCGTCGGCCGCCAGGGCCTCCCGCAGCTCCGCCAGCAGCGCCAGGTGGTCGGTGCTCGCCGCGTCCCGGGAGCTGTCGTACGCGGCGACGCTGCCGCCGCCCTCCTTCGCCTGGTACATGGCGATGTCGGCCCGGCGCAGCAGCTCGGTCAGGTCGGCGGTGCCCGCGTCGGCGACCACCACACCGACCGCCACCTCGACCGACATGCGCACCCCGGCCACCTCGGTCGGCGCGGCCAGCCGCTCGGCGATCTCCCGGGCCTGGCGCAGCGCGTACGCCAGCGGGGCGGCCCGGTCGTCGACGACCGGGACCGTGGTGAGCAGCAGGGCGAACTCGTCGCCGCCGAGCCGCCCGAGCAGGTCGCCCGGACGGGCCATCGTGGTCAGCCGGCTCGCGGCCAGCCGCAGCAGCTGGTCGCCGGCCGCGTGCCCGAGCGTGTCGTTGACCTCTTTGAACTGGTTGATGTCGAGCAGCAGCAGCGCCACCGGGTGGTCGTGGGCGCGCTGCCGCAACGCCTGGTCGCCCTTGGCCAGCAGGGCCGCCCGGTTGAGCAGCCCGGTGAGCTGGTCGTGCACCGCCTCGTACGACGAGCGGGCGGTGACCAGCCGCAGCTCGCGGTGGGTCGCGGCGTCGTGCAGGGCGGCGGCCAGCGCGTCGCCGAACGCCGCGACGCCGTCCCGTTCCCGCGCGGTGGGCGGGGCGGACCGGGGGAACCGGACCCGCAGCTGGCCGACCTCGGCGCTGCCGACGGTGAGCCGCCGGACCAGCTCGTGCTCGCCCGCCCCGGTGGCCGACGGTGGCTCCACCTCGCGGTCGCGGACCTGCGCGCCGGTGTCCGCCCGGTAGCGGCGCCAGCGGGCGTCGCCCCGCGCCACGTCCACCTCGACCAGTTCCGCGCCGAACAGGGTGAGCGCCCCGGTCACCGCGGCGGTCGCCACGCCCCGCTCGTCGAGCTGGTTGAGCGCGGCCGTGGCCTCGGCGAAGGCCCGCCAGGTCCGCCGCTCCTGGTCGGCCCGGAGCCGGTGCCGGTAGGTCTGCTGGAGCAGCCAGAGCGGCGGCGGCAGGAGCAGCAGCCAGCGCGCGTCGAGCTCCAGCAGGGTGACCACCACGAGGCCGACCGCCACGTTGCCGACGAACATGAGCAGCTTGCCGCGGAGCGCGGCGAGCAGCGGCGGCCCGATCGGGATGCCGTGCAGCAGGGCGAGGCTGGCGCCACCCAGCCAGGCGGTGGTGAACAGGTAGACCACCGCGCCGGCGGTCAGCGCGAGGGCCAGCTCGGGGGTGATCGCGGCGAGCAGCGGCCGGCCGAGCGTGCTGGCGACCGCGGCGGCGAGCGCGGTGGCGGCGGTGAGCGAGCCGGCGATCCGGACCAGCTCCAGCGCGGGCCGGCGGTCGGCGACCAGGGACATGGTCGTCCACGCGGCACCCGCGCCGAGCAGGGCGGCGGCCGGCAGCCAGCCGGCCGGCACCAGGTAGAGGCAGACGACGAGGGCTGCCTCGCCCCAGGTGATGCTGACCATGCCCGAGGCGGTGCGGAAACGCAGCCGGGCGAGCTGGGCGACGGCGAACGCCACGACGGCGAGGCCGAACCGGACGAATCCGGGCAGCGAATCGTCCGGCGGCAGGTGCGCGGGGACGGTGAGACCGACCAGGGCGGCCACCACGGCGGTGACCGCGACGGCGGAGGTCAGCAGCAGCACTCCGACCGGGGTGCCGCGCAGGCCCAGCCGATCGGGGGGATCGCCGGCCCGGCCGGAGGTCACCGACCCACCCCGTCAGGCGGCGGCCCCAGGGCACGGTCGGGGGCCGTAGCTGCCATCGACATCGGCGCCCCCCTTCCGCGCACGGCTCAGGGCCTTTCGGTCCCCCCGGCGGAAGGCTAAGCCAAACCCGGTGGTCGCAACAGGGGTTGACGACCGGCTTCGGCGTGATTCACGCGTTGTTCAGCCGTTCCGGCGCTGGTGGGAGCCGTTGGGGGCGTCTGTCGGTGAATCCTGCGGGGCGGTCCCGTCTGTCGGATCGGCGACTGTCGCATCGGTCCGGCCCGGCTCGGCCGGGCCGCCCTGCTGGGGGAACCGGTCGGGCAGCCGGCGCAGCCGGGCGTTCATGTTGCGGATCAGCAGGACGGTGGCGGTGGCCAGCAGCACGATGAGGAAGAGGCCCATCGGGCCGGCCAGACCACCCGTGCGGGTGTCACCGAAGTTGTTCTCCGCGAGCACCTGGGCGGTGGTCAGCATGGTGTTCCTCCGATGTGCGGCTGACCACCAGCGTAGCCCGCCGGGGAATCAACGGGCATGGCACGTCTCGCGCACCCCGGCGAAGAGGTCGGACTCGGGCAGCGGGCTGTCCACCAACGAGCGCGCGAGCTGGAAGTCCTCGGTCGGCCAGGCGCGCTGCTGCAGGTCCATGGGCACCTGGAACCAGAAGCCGTCCGGGTCGATCTGGGTGGCGTGGGCGCGCAGCGCGTCGTCGCGGACCGGGAAGTATTCGGCGCAGTCGACCCGGGTGGTGATGCGCTCACCCTTGTCGGCACGATCCTCCCAGCGCTTCATCCACTCCCCGTAGGGCGACTCCAGGCCGGCGGCGAGCATCGCCTCGTGCAGGGCCATGATCTTGGCACGCGAGAAGCCCACGTCGTAGTAGAGCTTGAGCGGCTGCCACGGCTCGCCCAGCTCCGGGTGGCGGTCCGGGTCTCCGGCGGCCTCGAAGGCGGCCACCGTCACCTTGTGGGTCATGATGTGGTCGGGGTGCGGGTAGCCGCCCTCCTCGTCGTACGTGGTGACGACGTGCGGGCGGAACTGGCGCATGAGCCGCACCAGCGGGGCGGCCGCGACGTCGACCTCCTCCAGGGCGAAGCAGCCCCCCGGCAGCGGCGGCAGCGGGTCGCCCTCGGGCAGCCCGGAGTCCACGAAGCCGAGCCAGGCCTGCTCGATGCCCAGGATGGCGCGTGCCGCGTCCATCTCGGCCCGGCGGATGTCGCCGATGTTGGCCCACACGTCGGGCCGGTCCATCTTGGGGTTGAGCACGCTGCCCCGCTCGCCACCCGTGCAGGTGACGACCAGGACATCCACCCCCTCGGCGACGTATTTCGCCATGGTGGCGGCGCCCTTGCTCGACTCGTCGTCGGGATGGGCGTGCACCGCCATGAGCCGCAGCTGTTCTGCCACCTTCGGCGCTCCTCGTCTGTGCCCA
The DNA here is from genome assembly GCF_008868175.1 of Micromonospora sp. AMSO31t. Taxonomy (GTDB): domain Bacteria; phylum Actinomycetota; class Actinomycetes; order Mycobacteriales; family Micromonosporaceae; genus Micromonospora. The sequence continues at coordinate 41 of NZ_WBKT01000138.1, read as the reverse complement.
CCGGGCCCGGCCCGCCCGGGCCCGGTGGGCACAGACGAGGA
>NZ_WBKT01000137.1 GCF_008868175.1 Micromonospora sp. AMSO31t | reverse complement strand
GTACGCGCGGCGGAGGCGGGCCTCATGGCCACCCTGCCGCCCGGGGCGCTGATGCAGCGGGCCGCCGCCGGGCTGGCCCGCCGCTGCGCGCTGCTGCTCGGCGAGCGGGGCGGTGCCTACGGCGCCCGGGTGCTGCTGCTGGTCGGCTCCGGCGACAACGGCGGCGACGCCCTCTACGCGGGCGCGCACCTGGCCCGGCGGGGCGCCGCGGTCGCCGCCCTACTGCTCACCCCGGGTCGGGCGCACGGCGAGGGGCTGGCCGCGCTGCGGGCCGCCGGCGGGCGCGTCGTCGACCGGCCGCCGGCCGTGGTGGACCTGGTGCTCGACGGGATCGTCGGGATCGGCGGCACCGGCGGGCTCCGGGAGACCGCCGACCAGCTCGCCGCGAGCCTGGCCGAGCGGATGGGGCGGGACGGCACACGGGCCACGGTGGTGGCCGTGGACGTGCCGAGCGGCGTCGCGGTGGACACCGGACATGTCCCCCTCACCGCCTCCGGCCGGCCCTGCGCGGTCGACGCCGACGTGACGGTCACCTTCGGCGCGCTCAAGCCGGCCTTGGTGGTCGGCCCGGCCGCGCCGCTCGCCGGGCACGTCGAGCTGGTCGACATCGGGTTGGTGCCGTGGCTGCGCGGCACCCCGGCGCTGCGCGTCACCGAGTGGTCCGACGTGGTCGACTGGTGGCCCGGGCTCGGCCCGTCCTCGGAGAAGTACAGCCGCGGCGTGGTCGGGGTGGCGACCGGCTCGGCCACCTATCCCGGCGCCGCGGTGCTCTCGGTGAGCGGCGCGCTGTCCGGCCCCACCGGCATGGTCCGCTACGCGGGCGGCGCCCGCGCGGAGGTGCTGCACCAGCACCCGTCGGTGATCGCCACCGACCGGGTCGCCGCCGCCGGCCGGGTGCAGGCCTGGGTCTGCGGCTCGGGGCTCGGCACCGGAGAGGAGTCCGCCGCCGAACTGCGCGCGGTGCTCGCCGCGCCGGTGCCGGTGGTGCTCGACGCCGACGCGCTCACCCTGCTGGTCGACGGCAAGCTGGCCGACCGGCTGCGCGGGCGCGACGCGCCGATCGTGGTGACCCCGCACGACCGGGAGTACGCCCGGCTGTGTGGCGAGACCCCGGGGGCGGACCGGGTCGGGGCGGCCCTGCGGCTGGCCGCGTGGATGAATGCGGTGGTGCTGCTCAAGGGTGACCGCACGATCATCGGCACCCCCGACGGCCGGGCCTACGTCAACCCGACCGGCACCCCGGTGCTCGCCACCGGGGGCACCGGCGACGTGCTGGCCGGGCTGCTCGGCTCGCTGCTCGCCGCCGGGCTGGCCCCCGAGCGGGCGGCCGCCGCGGCGGCGTACCTGCACGGGCTGGCCGGCCGGGAGGCGGCGCGCGGCGGCCCGGTGACCGCGCCCGACGTGGCGACCGCGCTCCGCCCGGTGCTGGCCCGCCTGCCCTGACCGGGACGGCGGCCGACAGGCCGGTCGCGCGGCTCGCGGCCACGGTGATCACGGGCGGAAGTAGGCTGAGGACATGTGGCAGTCGGAGGTGCGCGTCGACCTGGACGCGATCCGGGAGAACGTGGCCCGGCTCAAGTCGGGCACCAGCGCCGAGCTGATGGCGGTGGTCAAGGCCGACGGCTACGGCCACGGCATGGTGCCGGCGGCCAACGCGGCGCTCGACGCCGGGGCGGACTGGCTCGGCGTCTGCACGCTCGACGAGGCGCTCCTGCTGCGGCAGGAGGGGGTCACGGCGCCCGTGCTGGCCTGGCTGCTCGACCCGGGGCTGCCGCTGCACGACGGGGTCGCGGTCGGCGTCGACCTGGGCTGCGCCAGCCTCACCCAGCTCGACGAGATGATCGAGGCAGGCCGGCGGGCGGACCGCACGGCCCGGCTGCACCTCAAGATCGACACCGGGTTGTCCCGCGGCGGGGCCACCGTCGCCGACTGGCCGGCGCTGCTGGAGGCCGCCGCGAAGGCCCAGGCCGACGGCCTGGTCGAGGTGGTCGGCGTGTGGAGCCACTTCGTCTACGCGGACTCGCCCGGCCACCCCACCACCGACCGGCAGTTGGCGGTGTTCCACGAGGGGCTGGAGATGGTGGAGCGGGCCGGCCTGCGTCCCCGCTACCGGCACCTGGCCAACTCGGCGGCCACGCTGACCCGCCCGGACACCCACTTCGACCTGGTCCGCCCCGGCCTGGCCGTCTACGGCCTCTCCCCGATCGAGGGCGAGCAGTTCGGCCTGCGCCCCGCGATGACCGCCCGGGCCCGGGTGATGTTGACCAAGCGGGTCCCGGCCGGCACCGGCGTCTCGTACGGCCACACCTACCGGACCGAGCAGGAGGCGAACCTGGCCGTCGTCCCGCTCGGCTACGCCGACGGGGTGCCCCGGCACGCCTCCAACACCGGCCCGGTGCAGCTCGGCGGCAAGCGGCGGACCATCTCGGGGCGGGTCTGCATGGACCAGTTCGTCGTCGACTGCGGCGAGGACGAGGTGGCCGCCGGGGACGTGGCCACGCTCTTCGGCAGCGGCGCGGACGGCGAGCCCACCGCCGACGACTGGGCCGAGGCGGTCGGCACCATCAACTACGAGATCGTGACCCGGTTCGGCGGTGTCCGGGTGCCGCGCGTCTACGACGGCGAGCGCCCGTGAGCGCGAGGAGTGAGCCGGGGTTGCGAGCCCCGCAGTCGCGAACTGAGGTTGCGCCGTGAGCGCGAGGAGTGAGCCGGGGTTGCGAGCCCCGCAGTCGCGAACTGAGGTTGCACAGTGAGCCAGCGGTTCCGGGTTCCCCGGCCGCGGACCGCTGCCGGCCGGGTGGCCGGGGTGGTCGGCGCGGCGCTCGGTGTGGCCGCCGCCGGGCTGGCCGCCGGGGTGGTGAGCGAGCGGGTTCTCATCCGCCGCCTCAAGTCCGACCCCAGGGATCCCTACGCCGACGAGGTCTTCGGCGACCAGCGCCACGACGCGGCGTACACGTTGGAGATGCCGGACGGCACCGACATCCACGTGGAGGTGGTCGAGCCGACCCGCCCGGTCGCCGGGCATCCGACCGTGGTGCTGGTGCACGGCTTCTGCCTGGACATGGGCACGTTCCACTTCCAGCGCAAGCTGCTCGCCGCGCGCGGTGACTACCGGGTCGTCGCCTACGACCAGCCCGGGCACGGCCGCTCCGGGAAGCTGGAGGGCGGCGACTACGACCTGGCCGCGCTGGGCCACACCCTGCGCCGGGTCATCGACGAGGTGGCCCCCGAGGGGCCGCTGGTGCTGGTCGGCCACTCGATGGGCGGCATGACGATCATGGCCCTGGCCGAGCTGCACCCGGAACTGTTCGGCGACCGGGTGGTCGGCACGGTCCTGATGGCCACCTCGGGTGGGCTGCTCGCGGAGACCAAGCTGGTGGCGCCCGCGCTGCTCGGCCGCGTCGGGGCGCCGGTGATCTACATGATGAGCAACGCCACCCGGTACGGCGGCACGGTCATCGACAAGGCCCGCAAGTCGACCTCCAACGTGGCCTGGCTGCTCACCCGCAGGTACGGCTTCGGCACCCCGAAGCCCAGCCCGGCCCTGGTGTCCTACGTCGAGACGATGAACTCGCGCACCTCGGCCGACACGGTCACCCGTTACCTGCGCACCCTGGCCACCCACTCCCGGTTTCCGGCGCTGGCCGCGCTGGCCGGCACGCCGGTGCTGGTGATCGTGGGGGACAAGGACATGATCACGCCGGTGACCCACTCCGAGGAGATCGTGCGGCGGCTGCCGCACGCCGAGTTCGTGAAGATCCACGACAGCGGGCACGTGGTGATGCTGGAGCACGCCGACGAGGTCAACGCGGCGCTGGAGAGGTTCCTGGAGTCACTGTGAGCGCGAGGAGTGAGCCGGGGTTGCGAGCCCCGCAGTCGCGAGCCGAGGTGGCGCTGTGAGCGCGAGGAGTGAGCCGGTCCTGCGAGCCCCGCAGTCGCGAGCCGAGGTGGCGCTGTGAGCGCGAGGAGTGAGCCGGGGTTGCGAGCCCCGCAGTTGCGAGCCGAGGTGGCGCGGTGAGTCTGGTGCTGGAGCTGAAGACGGTCGACGACACCCACGAGTTCGGCCGCCGGCTGGCCGGGGTGTTGCGCGCCGGTGACCTGCTGCTGCTCAGTGGCCCGCTGGGCGCCGGCAAGACGGCGCTGGCCCAGGGCATCGGCGCCGGTCTCGGGGTGCGCGGCGACATCACCTCGCCGACCTTCGTGATCGCCCGGGTGCACCGGCCGGATCCGGCCCGGGGCGGCCGGGTGAGTCTGGTGCACGCCGACGCGTACCGGCTGGGGGAGTCGGCCGACCCGCGCGCCGAGATCGACGACCTGGACCTGGACGCGTCGGTGGACGAGGCGGTCACCGTGGTCGAGTGGGGTGAGGGGATGGTCGAGCAGTTGGTCGACGCCCACCTGCGGGTGCGCATCGACCGGCGGGACGACGACACCCGGGTGGTCAGCCTGGAGCCGGTCGGCGGCGACTGGGCGGGGCGCCTGGCCGCCCTCGACTGACCCCTTGTCGTACCCGCTGCCTACAGTGCCGGGGACCGATCCGATGCGGTGAAAGGTTGCCGATGCCCGACGACGCTCCCACCCTCGACCTGCTGGCGCTCCTTCCGGACGCCTGGCGGGCGGCGCTCGCCCCGCACCTCGATCCGGCGCGCACCGCGGCGCTGACCGAGTTCGTGGCCGGTGAATATGCGACGGGCACCGTCTTCCCGCCGGTCGAGGACCTGTTCTCCGCCTACCGGCTGTGCGGGCCGGCGGAGACCCGGGTGCTGATCCTCGGGCAGGACCCCTACCACAAGGCGGGTCAGGCGCACGGGCTGAGCTTCAGCGTGCGCGAGGGGGTGGCGGTGCCGCCGTCGCTGCGCAACGTCTTCAAGGAGCTGGGCGAGGACCTGGGGGTGCCGAAGCCGGCCGGCGCCAACCTGAGCGGCTGGGCGGCGCAGGGGGTGCTGCTGCTCAACGCGGTGCTCACCGTCCGGCAGGCCACCCCGGGCTCGCACGCCAACAAGGGCTGGGAGGAGTTCACCGACGCCACCATCCGGGCCCTCGACGCGCTCGACCAGCGGGTGGTCTTCCTGCTCTGGGGCAGCTACGCGCGCAAGAAGGCCGCCCTGGTCACCAACCCGCACCACGTGGTGCTGGAGGCCGGCCACCCGAGCCCGATGAACCCGCGTGGCTTCCTGGGGAGCCGCCCGTTCAGCGCGGCCAACAAGGCGCTCGCCGACGCCGGCCTGCCCACCGTCGACTGGGAACGCACCGCCGGCTGACCCGTGACGCCGTGCCCACCGGCCGACCCCCGCATCGTGCTCCGGGCTGAGCCGCGACACCTCACCCTCAACCAACCTTCACCGGTCTGTCCGGCGGCGAGCGGCGGCGGGAGGGGCGTCACCGCCGGTAACCGGGGCGGCGACTAGGCTGGCATACCGTGCTCGTACTCGTGGTGGACTCGTCGACGCCCGCGGTGACCGCGGCGCTGGTCGAGGTCTCGGCGGACGGCGTCGCGGCCCGCGCGCAGCGGTGCACGGTCGACGCCCGGGCGCACGGCGAGCTGCTCGCCCCGCAGGTCGACGCGGTGCTGGCCGACGTCGACGCCCGCCCCGCCGACCTGGCCGCGATCGTCGCCGGGCTCGGTCCCGGGCCGTTCACCGGGCTGCGGGTCGGCCTGGTCACGGCGGCCACGATGGGCCAGGTGCTCGGCATCCCCACGTACGGGGTCTGCTCGCTGGACGGGATCGGCCACCCGGCGGCCGCCGGCGAGCCGGTGCTGGCGGCCAGCGACGCCCGCCGCCGGGAGGTCTACTGGGCGGTCTACGACGGCGCCGGCCAGCGCATTGCCGGGCCGAACGTGGACCTGCCCGTGGTCGCCGCCGAGCGGGCCCGGGGCCTGGCCGTCACGGTGGCGGTCGGTGACGGCGCGCACCGGTACGCCGACGTCCTCGGTCTGCCGGTGCGGGAGGAGCCGCGCTACCCGGACGCCCTGGCCCTGGCCGGCCTGGCCGCCGAGCGGATCCGCGCGGGTGCCCCGGGCGAGCCGCTCACGCCGCTCTACCTGCGCCGCCCGGACGCGGTCGCGGCCACCGGCCACAAGCCGGTCCTTCAATGAGCCAGGTGCGACTGGGCCGGTTCCGCTGGTGGCACATCGACCAGGTGCTGCCCCTGGAGGCGGACCTGTTCGGCGCCGAGCAGTGGTCCCCGGCGATGTTCTGGAACGAGCTGGCCAACGGCCACCACTACCTGGTCGCCACCGACGACGACGACGGCACGGTGCTCGGCTACGCCGGGCTGATGGTGGCGCCGCCCGACGAGGCGTGGGTGCAGAACGTCGCGGTCCGCCGGGACGCGCAGCGCCGGGGGATCGGCCGGCTGCTGCTGGAGGCGCTGCTCGCCGAGGCGGCGCGGCGCGGGGTGCGCAGCACGCTGCTGGAGGTCGCCGCCGACAACGGCCCCGCCCAGCGGCTCTACGCGATGTACGGCTTCGAGCCGATCGGCGTGCGCCGCGGCTACTACCAACTGAGCAACACCGACGCGCTGGTCATGCAGCGCAACGAGGACTGACACGCATGGCTGACGAACCACTGATCCTCGGCATCGAGACCTCGTGTGACGAGACCGGGGTGGGCATCGTGCGCGGGCACACCCTGCTCGCGGACGCGCTCGCCTCCAGCGTCGAGGAGCACGCCCGGTTCGGCGGGGTGGTGCCCGAGGTGGCCAGTCGCGCCCACCTGGAGGCCATCGTGCCGACGATGGACCGGGCGCTGCGGGAGGCCGGGGTGACGATCGCCGACATCGACGCGATCGCCGTCACCTCCGGGCCGGGCCTGGCCGGCGCGCTGCTCGTCGGGGTCGCCGCCGCCAAGGGGTACGCGGTGGCCGCCGAGAAGCCGGTGTACGGGGTGAACCATCTCGCCGCGCACGTTGCCGTGGACACCCTGGAGCACGGCCCGCTGCCCGAGCCGGCGATCGCCCTGCTGGTCTCCGGCGGGCACTCCTCGCTGCTGCGCGTCGACGACCTGGCCCGGGAGGTCACCCCGCTGGGCGCGACGATCGACGACGCGGCCGGTGAGGCGTTCGACAAGGTGGCCCGGCTGCTCGGGCTGCCCTTCCCGGGCGGCCCGTTCATCGACCGGGAGGCGCGGGCCGGTGACCCGGCGGCGATCGCCTTCCCGCGCGGGCTGACCGCGCCCAAGGACCTGGCCGGGCACCGCTTCGACTTCTCCTTCTCCGGGCTGAAGACGGCGGTGGCCCGCTGGGTGGAGGCGCGGCAGCGGGCCGGCGAGCCGGTGCCGGTGGCCGACGTGGCCGCGTCCTTCCAGGAGGCGGTCTGTGACGTGCTGGTCGGCAAGGCGCTGGACGCCTGCCGCAGCAGCGGCATCGACACGCTGGTGATCGGCGGCGGGGTGGCGGCGAACTCGCGGCTGCGGGCGATGGCCGAGCAGCGGGCGGCGAAGCACGGCGTCCGGGTGCGGACGCCCCGGCCGAAGCTCTGCACCGACAACGGCGCCATGGTGGCCGCGCTCGGCTCGCACCTGGTCGCGGCGGGCGTCGCCCCGAGCCGGCTGGACCTGCCCGCCGACTCCGCCATGCCGCTGACCGTGGTCAGTGTCTGAGGCGGGGAGGGGACCGACGTGATCGTCCGGATGTGGGAGGCGAAGGCGGAGCCGTACGGGTTCGCCGACCTGATCACCTGGGTGTGCGAGACCGCGCTGCCCGAGTTCGAGCACGAGCCGCTGCACCTGTCGAGCGAGGTGTTCTCCTCGACCGACCACCGGGTGGTGGTGATCTCGAAGTGGCGGAGCAGCCCGCGGGAACTGCCCGAGCCGCCCATGCGGCTGGTCGCCCGACCGCCGCACAGCTGGGACTTCACGCAGGTCGATCGCTGATCCGGCAGCCCGCCGGAGCGGCGGGAATTGGATGGCGTCCGCCCCGGCCCGGCACCTAGCGTCGGGTGGCCATGCGCTTCTCACCCGCCGGTGACCCCGGCACCCCCGACGCCCGGTCCGCCACCCGTTACCTGGTCTGGCTCGCCGGTCGGCATCCCCTGCTCTTCGGCTCCGGCATCGCGCTCGGCGTCATCTGGATGGTGGCCCAGGCGCTCATGCCGGCCGCCGTGGGCCGGGCCGTCGACGCGGGCCTGGCCCACCGTGACCCGGACGCCCTGCTCCGCTGGGGGTTCGTCCTGCTCGCGCTGGGCGTCGTCCAGGCGGTGGCCGGCATCCTGCGGCACCGCTGCGCGGCGCACAACTGGCTCGGCGCCGCGTACCGGACGGTGCAGGTCACCGTGGACGCCACCAACCGGCTCGGCGCGGCGCTGCCCCGCCGGGTGGCCGCGGGCGAGGTGGTGAGCATCGGTACGGCCGACATCGAGCACATCGGCAGCGCGGTCGACATCACCGCCCGGGGCACCGGCGCGGTGGTCGCCATCGCGACCGTGTCGGTGATCCTGCTCACCGCCTCCGTGCCGCTCGGCCTCGTGGTGGTGCTCGGGGTGCCGCTGCTCATGGCGCTGGTGGCGCTGCTCATCCGGCCGCTGCACCGGCAGCAGGCGGCGTACCGGGAGTCGACCGGTGAGCTGACCGCCCGGGCCGGGGACATCGTCTCGGGGCTGCGGGTGCTGCGCGGGGTGGGCGGCGAGCCGGTGCTGGGCGCCCGTTACCGGGAGCAGTCCCAGGCGCTGCGGGCGGACGGCCTGCGGGTGGCCCGGGTGGAGTCGCTCATCCAGGCCGCGCAGATCCTGCTGCCCGGCGTCTTCGTGGTGCTGGTGACCTGGCTCGGGGCCCGGTTCGCGCTGCGCGGCGAGATCAGCGCCGGCCAGTTGGTGTCGTTCTACGGCTACACGGCGTTCCTGGTCAGCCCGCTGCGCAACCTCACCGAGGCGGCCGACAAGGTGACCCGGGGGCACGTGGCGGCCCGCCGGGTGGTGCGGCTGCTCCGCCTCGCCCCGGAGTTCACCGAGCCGGCCCGCCCGGTGCCGGTGCCCGAGGGGCCGGGCGAGCTGGTCGACATGCGCTCCGGGCTGGTGCTGCGGCCGGGCCGGCTCACCGCGCTGGCCGCCACCGCGCCCGAGGACGCCGCCGAGATCGCCGACCGGCTGGGCCGGTACGCCGACGGGGACGTGACGCTGCACGGCGTACCGCTGGGGGACGTGGCGCTGGCGGCGGTGCGCGAGCGGATCCTGGTGGCCGACAACGACGCGCAGCTGTTCAGCGGCGCCCTCCGCACGGAGCTGGACCCGCACGACCGGGCGGATCGCCACGCGGTCGAGGCGGCGCTGGTGGCGGCGAGCGCCACGGACATCGTCGAGGCGCTGCCCGGCGGCCTGGACAGCCCGGTCGCCGAGCGCGGCCGGGAGTTCTCCGGCGGGCAGCGGCAGCGGCTGCGGCTGGCCCGTGCGCTGGTCGCCGACCCGGAGACGCTGATCCTCGTCGAACCGACCAGCGCGGTGGACGCGCACACCGAGGCGCGGATCGCCGACCGGCTGGCCGCCGCCCGGCGCGGGCGGACGACGCTGGTCTGCACGACCAGCCCGCTGGTGCTCGGCCGTGCCGAGCACGTGGTCTTCGTGGAGGACGGCAAGGTGGTCGCCGAGGGCCGCCACGACGAGCTGCTGGCCGCCGAGCCCCGGTACCGGGCCACGGTGAGCCGGGAGGAGGACCGGTGAGCAACGCCCTGCCCGTCGCGAACGCGCAGCAGGTCCGCCGGTACGCGCGGGAGCTGTTCCGACGGCATCCACGCGGCCTGGCCGCCGCGCTCGGCCTGCACGCGCTCGCCGCGGCCGCCGGCCTGGTCGCGCCCCGGCTCCTCGGCGACCTGGTCGAGGGGATCTCGCGCGGGGTGAGCGCGGTGACCGTCGACCGGATCGCCCTGGCCATCGCCGGATTCGTGGTCGCCCAGTCGGTGCTGGTCCGCTTCGCCCACCTGGCCTCGGCCCGGCTCGGTGAGCGGGTCCTCGCCGAGTTGCGGGAGGAGTTCGTCGACCGGCTGCTGGCCCTGCCGCTGTCCACGGTGGAGCGGGCCGGCACCGGCGACCTGCTCACCCGCACCTCGCGGGACGTGGCCGCGCTGTCCCGGACGGTCCGGTTCGCCGCGCCGGAGACGCTGATCTCGGCGGTCACCGTGCTGCTGATCCTCGGCGCGCTGATGCTGACCGGCCCGCTGCTCGTGCTGCCCTGCGTGCTCGCGGTGCCGCTGCTGGTGGCCGGCACCCGCTGGTACCTGCGCCGGGCGCCGGCCGGCTACCTGCGGGAGAACGCCGCCTACTCCGACATCACCGACGGGATCAGCGAGACGGTCGAGGGCGCGCGGACCACGGAGGCGCTGCGCCAGCAGGCCCGCCGCCGGGCGCGCACCGACGGCGACATCCGCCGGTCGTACGCGGCCGAGTACTACACGCTGAACCTGCGGACGGTCTTCTTCCCGATCGCCGAGATCGGCTACCTGCTGCCGGTGGCCGGCACCCTGCTGCTCGGCGGCTGGTTCTACCTGGAGGGCTGGGCCAGCCTCGGTCAGGTCACCGCGGCCACCCTCTACGCCCAGCAGCTGGTGGACCCGGTCGACCGGCTGCTCTCCTGGCTGGACGAGTTCCAGGTCGGCGGCGCCTCGCTGGCCCGGCTGCTCGGCGTGGCCGGCGAGCCGGCGGAGGCCCCCGCCCCGGCGCCCGACCGGCGGCCGGTCACCGACGACGGGCGGCTCGCCGCCCACGACGTCCGGTACGCGTACCGCGCCGGCCACGACGTGCTGCACGGGGTGACCCTGGTGCCACGGCCGGGGGAGAAGCTGGCCATGGTCGGTCCGTCCGGCGCGGGCAAGTCCACGCTGGGCCGGCTGCTGGCCGGGGTGCACGAGCCGCGCGCCGGCACGGTGACCGTGGACGGCCGGCCGCTGTCCGGGCTGCCCCTGGCGGAGCTGCGCACCCACGTCGCGCTGGTCAGCCAGGAGCACCACGTCTTCATCGGCACCCTCGCCGACAACGTGGCGATGGTCCGCCCGGACGCCGGCCCCGACGAGGTGCGCGCGGCGCTGGCCGCGGTCGACGCGCGGGACTGGGCGGAGGCGCTGCCGGACGGGCTGGACACCCGGGTCGGTGCGGGCGGGCACCCGCTCTCCCCGGCCCAGGCGCAGCAGGTCGCGCTGGCCCGGCTGGTGCTCGCCGACCCGCACACGCTGGTGCTGGACGAGGCCACCTCGCTGATTGACCCGCGGGCGGCCCGGGCGCTGGAACGCTCGCTGGCCGCGGTGCTCCAGGGCCGGACCGTCATCGCCATCGCGCACCGGCTCTTCTCCGCCCACGACGCGGACCGGGTGGCGGTGGTCGAGGACGGCCGGATCACCGAGCTGGGCTCGCACGACGAACTGGTCGCGGCCGGCGGCTCCTACGCCGCCCTGTGGCGCTCCTGGCACGGCTGAGCAGGAGGCCCCCACCGGCACACCGGTGGGGGCCTCGTGCGGGCAGCGCGGTCAGGAGCGGCGCATCAGCCGCCAGGTCGCGTACCCGCCGGTGGCCAGGGCGAGCAGGAAGACGGCCCACACGACGGTGGTGCTGACCTGGATCCCGCCGTTGTTTCCGACGTTCGCACCGGCGGCGGCGATCAGCGAATCGCTCTGCGCCGGGGGCATCGCGGGCGGCGGGAGCTGCTGCCAGCGGACCAGCCCGGTGCTCTCCAGCATCAGCATGTGGTTGGTGACGAAGGTGTTCGTCTGGTCGGCGAGCTTGCGCACGATCGGGTCCCGGGTGCTGGCCCGGACCGCGCCGATCACCGGGAAGATGTTGCCGTGGGCGACCCGCAGCCGGGTCACGAAGATCTGGTCGAACTGGGCGCCGGTGGCGTTCTGCATCTCGGTCAGCCAGCCCTGCTGCTGGGTGGTCGGTGTGGTCGGCAGGGTGGCGCCCAGCTTGTTCGCGGCCTCGACCACGAGCTGGTCCAGGACGCCGTGCTGACGCGCGATCTCCGCGCCGATCTCCCGTACCCGCTTCGACTGGCCCTTCTCGGCGGCCATCTGCCCGGCCGGCATCTCCCAGAGCCCGGCCAGTCGTACCCCGTTGAGCAGCGTCATGTCGGCGGCGTTGAGCTGCACACCGGGGTTGGGCGCGGCGTGTGCGGCGCCGGGAAGAATGCCGATCCCCGCGGCGAGCGCGACGAGCAGCAGGGTCACCCGGTGCGCCAGCCGGCGGCGTGCGGATTCCAGCGGTGCCATGGTTGCGGTGCCTCCTCGGTCCGGACCGGTACGCGGGATGGCGCGCACGGCCGCCCCCGCGGCCGTGCGTCCGCCCACTGGTACGGATCACGAGCCGTTTCAGTTCACCGGAAACCGGCAGCCGGTCAGCCGACGTCGAGGGGGTCGGCGAGGAGGCGTTCGAAGGCCAGTTCGGCGGCGCCGATGAGCGCCGCGTCGTCACCGAGCTTCGGGGTGCGCAGCCGCACGTGCTCCAGGCAGGCGGGCAGCCCGTTGGAGTTGAGCCGGCTCCGCACCTGGGCGGCGGCGGCCAGGTAGAGGTCGCGCATGGTGCCGCCGAAGATGACCATCTCCGGGTTGAAGATGTTGACCAGGTTGGCCACGCCGAAGCCGAGCCAGTCGCCGGCCTGCCGTACGGCGGTCTGGGCCCGCGCGTCGCCCCGGTCGGCGGCGTCGAAGACGGCCAGCAGCGCCTCCCGGCCCCGGGCGTCGGAACGGCCGGCGGCGCGGAGCAGCCCGTGCTCGCCGATCTCGGTCTCCCAGCAGCCGCGCCGCCCGCAGTCGCAGCGCATCCCGTCGCGGACCACCACCATGTGGCCGACCTCGCCGCTGTAGCCGCCGTGCCCGGTGAGCCGCCGCCCACCGGCGATGATGCCGGCCCCGACGCCGACGTCCCCGTAGAGGTAGATGACGTTGTCGCAGCCGGCGGCGACGCCCCGGGCGTGCTCGGCGAAGGCGGCCACGTCGGCCACGTTGCCGACGGTGATGGGCACGTCGACGCCCAGCTCGGCGGCGAGCGCCGCGCCGATCGGCTCGTCCACCCAGCCGGTGGTCGGGCTGAGCCGGACCAGTCCGTCCTCGCGGCGGACCATGCCGCAGACCGCCACGCCGGCGCCGACGCAGATCGAGTCGGGCGGCACCACCCGGTGCATCTCCCGGACCGCGTCGGCCAGCAGCGGCGCGGCCTCCTCGGCGACCAGGTTCCGCGGCCGTTCCAGCTCCCGGCGGTCGAGCACCTCGCCGCCGAGCCCGACCCGCGCGGCCCGCAGCCGGTCCACCTCGACGCTGTAGGCGTACGCGTAGACCCGGGCCGACTCGGGCCGGACGACCAGCGAGGGTCGTCCGGCCCGGCCGGTCTCCTTCGGTGTCCCCTCGCTGACCAGACCGGCGCCGGCCAGGTCGGCGGTCAGCGCGCCGATGGTGCTGCGGTTGAGGCCGAGCGCGGTGGTCAGCTCCGCGCGGCTGGTGGCGCCCCGGACGTGGACGTACCGGAGCAGTGCGCCCAGGTTCTGCCGACGGATCTCGTCCTGGCTCGGTCCCGCGCGCATCGCCACCGTCATGTTCCGTGCCGGGTTCAGCGGGTGCCGGTCGCGGCGGCCCGCCGGCGGGACAGCGCGTCGATGGTGGCGGCGGCGAGCAGCACCACGCCGGTGACCACGTACTTCACGCCCGAGCTGTAACCCATCAGTCCCATACCGTTGTCGATGACCGCGACCACCGCGCCGCCGAGCACGGCGTCGAGGACCCGACCCTTGCCGCCGAAGAGACTGGTGCCGCCGATCACCGCCGCGCCGACGGCGTAGAGCAGTACGTTACTGCCACCGGTGTTGGGGTCCACCGAGTTGGCCCGGCTGGCCGCCACGATGCCACCGATCGCCGCCATGGTGGAGCAGATGACGAAGACGGAGATGCGGATCCGGTCGACGTTGATGCCGGCCCGGCGGGCCGCCTCGGCGTTGCCGCCGACCGCGTAGACGTGCCGGCCGTAGCTGGTGCGCTGGAGGACGAAGGTCCAGACGACCAGCAGCAGCGCGATGATCGGCACCACGATCGGCACGCCCTTGAGCGAGACGACCAGCACGTTGCGGCTGCGCTCCAGGTTGAGCACGTAGACCGCGGCGCCGAGGATGACCGCGAGGCCGGCGATCCGGGCGAGCACCACCGCGATCGGGTCGGTGAGCAGGCCGCGCGCGACCCGGTTGCGGTGGCGCAGGAGTTGCGCGGCCGCGTACCCGGCGACGGCCACCGCGGCCAGCGCCCAGCCGAGCGCGGGGGAGAGGTTGCGGTTGGCGATGGCGAGGAGGACGTCGTCCCGCACCGAGATGTTGGAGCCCTCCTTCATGAGCATCAGCACGATGCCCTGGAAGGCGAGGAAGCCGGCCAGGGTGACCACGAAGGAGGGGATGCCGACCTTCGCGACCAGCAGGCCGAGCCCGGTGCCGATCGCCAGGCCGGTGGCGACGGCGGCGAGGACCGCGACGTACCACGGGTAGCCCAGCTCGGTGACGACGTTGGCCAGGATGGCGGCGCAGACGCCGCTGGCGAAGCCGGCGGAGAGGTCGATCTCGCCGAGCAGCAGGACGAACACCAGGCCCATGGCGATCAGGGTGACCGCGGCGCCCTGCGTGAACAGGTTGGCGAAGTTGCCGGCCGTGAAGAACGTCGGGCGGGCGATCGAGAAGCCGGCGGCGAGCGCGAGGAGCATGATCACGGCGGGCAGCGCGCCGATGTCGCCGCCGCGTACCCGGCGCAGGTAGTTGCTGAGATGGGTGCCGACGGTGGGCGCCGGCGCGACCGCGGCGGGGCCCTCCTTCTTGACGGCGGTGGTGGTCATCGGACGGCTCCTGGTGTCGTGTCGGCGGGCGCGGCGCCGGTGCCGTTGCTGCCCGTGTCGGCGAGGCCGAGGTTGCCGGAGCGACCGGCGGTGATCAGCTCGACCACCTGCGAGTGCGTGATGTCGCTGGTCTTCACCTGGGCGACCATCTGGCCGAGGTAGAGGGCGGCGATGCGGTCGGAGACCGCGAAGACGTCGTTCATGTTGTGCGAGATGAGCACCACGGCCAGGCCGTTGTCGGCGAGCCGGCGGACCAGCTCCAGCACCTGCGCGGTCTGCGCGACGCCGAGGGCGGCGGTGGGCTCGTCGAGGATGACCAGCCGGCTGTTCCAGAGCACCGCCTTGGCGATGGCCACGGTCTGCCGCTGCCCCCCGGAGAGGCTGGACACGTGCTGGCGCAGCGACTTGACGGTGCGCACGCTCAGCCCGGCCAGGGTCTCGGCGGCCATCTGCTCCATGGTCGGCTCGTCGAGCACGATGCCGCTGCGCTTCTCCCGGCCGAGGAACATGTTCTGCACGATGTCGAGGTTGTCGCAGAGCGCGAGGTCCTGGTAGACGACCTCGATGCCCAGCGCGGCGGCGTCCCGGGGGCTGTTGATGCTCACCGGCCGGCCGTCGTAGTGGAACTCGCCGGCGTCGGTCGGATGGATGCCGCTGATGCACTTGACCAGGGTCGACTTGCCGGCGCCGTTGTCGCCGACCAGCGCGGTCACCTCGCCGGGGTAGGCGGCGAAGGCCACGTCGCGCAGCACCTGGACGGGACCGAAGCTCTTGTCGATCCCGCGTAGCTCCAGCAGGGGGGTTGCGGACACGGGGTTCTCCTTGGGAACGGAGGGGAGGTCTCGGATCCCGTCCGGCGTGGGCGCCGCC
>NZ_WBKT01000136.1 GCF_008868175.1 Micromonospora sp. AMSO31t | reverse complement strand
ACCCCCACCCATGCGCGCCACCGTGATCCACGGCCCGAACGCCGTCCGGGTCGAGGAGGTGCCGGACGCTGCCGTCCGCACCCCAACCGACGCCGTCGTCCGCACCGTGCTGGCCTGCATCTGCGGCAGCGACCTGTGGGCCTACCGGGGGGTCGCCCGGCGGCAGCCGGGGCAGCGCATCGGTCACGAGTTCCTCGGCGTGGTCGAGGCCGTCGGCGCCGAGGTCGGCTCGGTGCGGGTCGGTGACCTGGTGGTGGCGCCGTTCGTCTGGTCCGACGGCACCTGCGACTTCTGCCGCGAAGGGCTGCACACCTCGTGCCCGCACGGCGGCTTCTGGGGTTCGGTGGGCTCGGACGGCGGCCAGGGCGAGGCCGTGCGGGTCCCGTACGCCGACGGCACCCTGGTGAAGCTGCCCGTCGAGGCGGCCGGCGACCCGCAGCTGCTCACCGCGCTGCTGGCGCTCTCCGACGTGCTGGCCACCGGGCACCACGCGGCGCTCGCCGCCCGGGTCCGCCCCGGGGCCACCGTCGCCGTGGTCGGTGACGGCGCGGTCGGGCTCTGCGGGGTGCTCGCCGCGAAGCGGCTCGGCGCCGAGCAGATCATCGCGCTGGGCCGGCACACCGCGCGGACCGACATCGCCCGCTCCTTCGGGGCCACCGACGTGGTCGCCGAGCGGGGCGAGGCGGCGATCGCCGCGGTCCGGGAGCTGACCAGGGGCCAGGGCGCGCACGCCGTGCTGGAGGCGGTCGGCACCGAGGAGTCGATGCGGACCGCGATCTCGATCGCCCGCGACGGCGGCGCGGTGGGCTACGTCGGCGTGCCGCACGGCGGCAGCGCCGGGGTGGACATCCAGCAGATGTTCGACCGCAACGTGACCGTCGCCGGCGGCGTCGCGCCGGCCCGCGCGTACATCCCCGAGCTGCTGGCCGACGTGCTGGACGGCGCCATCGACCCGTCCCCGGTCTTCGACCGCTCGGTGACCCTCGACGGGGTGCCCGACGGCTACCGGGCGATGGACGAGCGGACCGCGCTGAAGGTGCGCATCACGTTCTGACCGTCAGTGCGGGGAGCGGCCGAACTGGCTGCTCAGCGCCGTGCCGGCCGTGCACGGCAGCTCGCCGGGGGCGAGCTGGGTGTGGGAGGGCCGCCACGTCTGGGCGCCCGTCGGGCCGACCCGGGCCAGCAGGCAGTCGTACTGGGCGGCGCGCAGGGCCACCCCAACCGTGCCGCGGGCGGCGGCGATCTCCCGCCGCACGGCCGGGTCGAGCCCGAGGCCGTCGACCGCGGCGCGGGCGGCCGTCTCGTCCGGGCCGGCGGCCGCGAGGGCCCGCTTCAGGCGGTCGTCCACGCCGCTGAGGGAGGGGTCCGGGCGGATCGGGAGCGGGTCGCCCGACGGGCAGTCGATGCCGTCGTCGCGGGCGTCCCGCTCGGGGCCCAGCCGGAACCGGAAGCAGACCTGTGCGTCCCCCTTGATGACCACGCCGTGGCCGTTGACCCCCTGCCCGTGCCCGGTGATCCGGAGCACCAGGGTGACCCCGGTCTGCCAGTGCGTCTCGCCGTGGACCTGGAGCACGGCCACCCCGGCCTCCTGACCGGCGGTGTGCGCGTAGTCCGCCGCCTTGTAGAGGTGATCGCGTACGAAGCGCGCCTGGATCCGGTCGGCGGTCTCGGTGGCCTCGGCGACCGCGTTGTCGTGCCAGGCCGGCTCGACCGGGCGCTGGGCCCACCAAAGGCCGCCGGCCAGCAGGAGCGGGGCGAGCGCGACCGGAACGGCGACGGCGAGCAGGGTGCGGGTGCGCATCATGGGGAGTATGCCGGGCGGTCGCTCGCCGCGCCGCCCCGTGCATCGCGGACGAGGGTGTCGCCCCTGGTGAGGGGCGTGGCTCGTGCCGTACGGTGCTCGCCGTGACCGCGCACGATCTTGTCCCGCCCGGCCCGGTGGCCGTGCTCGCCAACCCGACCGCCGGCCGGGGACGGCACCGGGGCCTGCTGCCCCAGCTGCTGGAGCGGCTGGGCGCCGCCGGCCGGCCGGTCGAGCTGCTGCGGGCGCGTACCCCGCAGGAGGCCGAGGCGGCGTGCCACGCGGCGGTCGCCGACGGCGCCGGCGCGCTGGTCGCCGTCGGCGGGGACGGCACGGTGCACCGGGCGTTGCAGGCGGTCGGCGGCACGACGGTGCCGTTCGGCCCGGTGCCCGCCGGCACCGGCAACGATTTCGCCGTGGACACCGGCTTCCCGGCCGACCCCCTCGCCGCCGTCGAGGTGATCGCCGACGCGCTGCGCGCGGGCCGCGCCCGCCCGGTCGACCTGGCCCGGCTGACCACCCCCGGCGGCGGCGAGCGCTGGTACGGCGCGGTGCTGGCCGCCGGCTTCGACGCGATCGTCAACGAGCGGGCCAACCGGATGCGCTGGCCGCGCGGCCCGCGCCGCTACGACCTGGCCATCCTCGTCGAGCTGGCCCGGCTCCGGCCGCGCCGCTACCGGCTGCGCCTCGACGGCGCCGAGCAGGAGGTGGACGCGGTGCTGGTGGCGGTGGGCAACGCAGCCAGCTACGGCGGCGGCATGCGGATCTGCCCCGACGCCGACCCGCACGACGGCCTGCTGGACGTGGTGGTCGGCGGCCGGTTCGACCGGCGCACCCTCATGCGGGTCAAGCCCCGGATCTACCAGGGCACCCACGTCACGCACCCGCTGGTGCGCAGCTACCGGGCCCGCACCGTCGAGCTGGACGCCGAGGGCATCACCACGTACGCCGACGGGGAGCGGGCGTTCGACCTGCCGGTGCGGGTCAGCGCGGTGCCGGCGGCGGTGCGGCTGCTGCGCTGACCAGCGCGCCGCCCTCGGCGCCCGGTGGGGGCCGGTGGCGCGGCGGCCGGGGCGCCGGCGCGGACCGCGCCGATGCTCGCGGCGATCACCAGGCCGATGGCCAGCACCTCCACCGGGTGCAGCGCCTGGTCGAGCACCAGCCACCCGGCCAGCGCGGCGATGGCCGGCCCGAGGCTCATCAGCACGGCGAACGTCGCCGTGGGCAGCCGCCGCAGCGCCAGCAGCTCCAGGGTGTACGGCAGCACCGAGGCGAGCAGCGCCAGCCCGGTGCCGAGCCCGAGCACCGCCGGGTGCCACAGCCGGCCGCCGGAGCCCACCAGCCCGATCGGCAGGGTGACCAGCGCGGCCACCGCGAGTGCCAGCGCCAGCCCGTCGGCCCGGGGGAACCGCCCGCCGACCCGGGCCGAGCAGACGATGTACGCCGCCCACAGCGCCCCCGCGACCAGCGCCAGCGCGGCGCCGACCGGGTCCAGCCGGTCGAATCCGCCCTGCCCGAGCAGGGCCACCCCGGCGAGCGCGAGCCCGGCCCAGCACCAGGCGGCCAGCCGCCGGGCGGTGACAACGGACAGCGCCAGCGGGCCGAGCACCTCCAGGGTGACCGCCGGTCCGAGCGGGATCCGCTCGATGGCCTGGTAGAAGATCGAGTTCATGCCGGCCAGGGCCAGCCCGAAGGCGACCACGGCCGCCCAGTCGCCGCGGCCGTGCCCGCGCAGCCGGGGGCGGCACACGGCCAGCATCAGCAGCGCGCCGATGGTCAGCCGCAGGGTGACCGCCCCGGCCACCCCGGTACGCGGGAACAGCAGCGCGGCCACGGCCGCGCCGAACTGCACCGACAGCGCTCCGCCGAGCACCAGCCCGACGGCGCCGAGCCGGCCGCCGGAGAGCCGCCCGGTGACCCGGGCATGAAAGGAGCGGTCGGGCGTCATGCCGTTACGCTAGCGCCGCTGGTCAGGTCCGCTGCCGCCGGGCCGCCGGCCGCCCGGCGGGCGGTATCCGGTGCACGCGAGCGATGCGCTCAGTTCCGGAGCGCGAGGTCCAGCACGGCGCCCAGCCCGTTCGGCCGGCCCGGGTCGGCGCCGGGCAGCACCAGCACCTCGCAGCCCGCCGCCACGGCACCCGCGTCGGCGGGGCTGTCACCCACCATGAGCGCCCGCTCCGGGTCGACTCCCAGCATCCCGCAGGCCCGCAGGAAGATCCCCGGGTCGGGCTTGCAGCGCCCCACCTCGTACGACAGGGCCCAGGCGTCGACCAGCCCGTCCAGCTTCCAGGCGGCGAACAGCGGCCGGATGTCGAAGCCGATGTTGCTGACGAGCGCCACCTTCACCCCGGCGTCCCGGAGCGCGCCCAGCACCGGCTCGGTGTCCGGGTAGGGCACCCAGCCCTCGGGGACCAGCAGCCGCTCGTAGAGCGCGTCGGCGAACCCGTCGATGCCGGCGTCGACCGTCTCGGCCAGACCGGTGTAGGCGCCCCGATGGGCGTGCTGGTAGAGATCGCGGTCGGCCCAGAGCTCGGCCAGCCGGGGCGGCACCCGGGCCGGCAGTGGCCCGCCCGCCCGGCCGGCGGTGAGCAGCCGGTCGGCCAGTGCGGTGGCCCGCACCCGGTCCAGCTCGACGCCGCAGGCCGCCGCGGCGGCGAGTACCCACTCGCGGGGCTCCTCCACCTGCGCGAGCGTGCCGTGGAAGTCGAAGAGCACCGCCTCCACGGGGCGACGGGACGGGCTCGGGCGGACGGCGTCGTCGGCGCCGCGCGAGACTCGGGGCGGTTCGGCATGATCCGGCACGTCGTGCACCCTACCGACCCGCTCCGACCCACCTGCCGGACGGCCTTGGCCGGTGGCCGTCGTCCGCACCGATTAATCTTGGGGACATGTCGAGTCCCGCCGAGCGGTACGCCGCGGCGCGCCGCCGGGCCGCGCAGGCCTCCGCCTTTCCGGCCCTGGACGAGTTCGCGCTCGATCTGGGGTTCGACCTGGACGACTTCCAGCGGGAGGCGTGCGAGGCCCTGGAACGGGGAAGCGGCGTGCTGGTCTGCGCGCCCACCGGCGCCGGCAAGACCGTGGTGGGAGAGTTCGCCGTGCACCTGGCGCTGCGCGGCGCCCCCGGGAAACCGGCGGCGGCCGACGGCGGCGGGGGGCCGACCACCCGGCGCAAGTGCTTCTACACCACGCCGATCAAGGCGCTGTCGAACCAGAAGTACCACGACCTGGTCGACCGCTACGGCGCCGAGCAGGTCGGCCTGCTCACCGGCGACAACGCGATCAACGGGGACGCGCCCGTGGTGGTGATGACCACCGAGGTGCTGCGCAACATGCTCTACGCCGGCTCGGCCACCCTGGAGGGCCTGGCCTACGTGGTGATGGACGAGGTGCACTACCTGGCCGACCGGTTCCGCGGCGGCGTCTGGGAAGAGGTGATCATCCACCTGCCCGCCTCGGTCACCCTGGTCTCGCTCTCCGCCACCGTCTCCAACGCCGAGGAGTTCGCCGACTGGCTGGTCACCGTGCGCGGCGAGACCGCCGTGGTGGTCAGCGAGCACCGCCCGGTGCCGCTCTGGCAGCACATGCTGGTCGGCAGGCGGATGTTCGACCTGTTCCACGACGCCGACGCGGCCCGCAAGCACGACGTCCATCCCGAGCTGCTGCGCTACACGCGGGACACCGTGCGCCGGCTGGAGCTGGGGGAGGGGCGCAGCGCCGGACCCGGCGCGGGCCGGCGCGGCCCCCGCTGGCGCGGCCCGATGCGCCCCGACATCGTCGAGCGGCTGGACCGGGAGAACCTGCTCCCGGCGATCCTGTTCATCTTCAGCCGGGCCGGCTGCCAGGCGGCCGTCCAGCAGTGCCTGGCCGCCGGGCTGCGGCTCACCTCGCCCGAGGAGCGCACCGAGATCCGCCAGGTGGTCGAGTCGCGGATCACGGCCATCCCCGGCGAGGACCTGACCGTGCTGGGCTACTGGGAGTGGCTCGACGGGCTGGAGCGTGGGCTCGCCGCCCACCACGCCGGCATGCTGCCCGCGTTCAAGGAGGTCGTCGAGGAGCTGTTCGTCCGCGGCCTGGTCAAGGCCGTCTTCGCCACCGAGACCCTCGCCCTGGGCATCAACATGCCGGCCCGCTGCGTGGTACTGGAGCGCCTGGTCAAGTTCAACGGCGAGGCGCACGTCGACCTCACCCCAGGCGAATACACGCAGCTCACCGGGCGGGCCGGCCGGCGCGGCATCGACGTCGAGGGGCACGCCGTGGTGGTCTGGTCGCCGGAGACCGACCCCCGGCACGTCGCCGGCCTCGCCTCCACCCGCACCTACCCGCTGCGGTCCAGCTTCCGGCCCTCCTACAACATGGCCGTCAACCTGGTCGGCACCGTCGGCGCGGAGCCGGCCCGGGCCCTGCTGGAGTCCTCCTTCGCGCAGTTCCAGGCCGACCGGTCGGTGGTCGGCCTGGCCCGGCAGGTGCAGCGCAACACCGAGACCATCGAGGCGTACGGCGCCGAGGCGTCCTGCCACCAGGGCGACTTCGACGAGTACTTCGCCCTGCGGGTGGCCATCGCCGACCGCGAGCGCGCCATGGCCCGCCAGGGGCAGACCCAGCGCAAGGCGGCGGCCGTCGCCTCGCTGGAGCGGCTGCGGGTGGGCGACGTGATCCGGGTGCCCTCGGGCCGGCGGGCCGGCCTGGCGGTCGTGCTCGACCCGGCCACCGGCGGTTTCGGCGAGCCCCGCCCGCTGGTGCTCACGCAGGACCGGTGGGCCGGTCGGGTCAGCCCCGGCGACTTCACCACCCCGGCGGAGGTGCTCGCCCGGATCCGGGTGCCCAAGCACTTCAACCACCGCTCGCCGGCGGCCCGGCGCGACCTGGCGGCCGAGGTCAGCGGCACCGGGCTGGACCGGCACGGCGGTCGCCGCGGCGGTCGCTCCCGGGAGGCGGTCGGTGAGGATCACCGGCTCAGCCAGCTCCGCACCGAGCTGCGCCGGCACCCCTGCCACGCCTGCCCGGACCGGGAGGAGCACGCCCGCTGGGCGGAGCGGCGGCGCCGCCTGGAGCGCGACACCGAGGAGCTGCGCCAGCGGGTGGCGGGGCGGACCGGCTCGCTGGCCCGCACGTTCGACCGGATCGTCGCGCTGCTGACCGCGCGCGGCTACCTCTCGGCCGACGGCGAGGTCACCGACGCCGGCCGGATGCTGGGCCGGATCTGGACCGAGGCCGATCTGCTGGTCGCCGAGTGCCTGCGCCGCAAGGTGTGGGACGGGCTGTCCCCGGCCGAGCTGGCCGCCGCCGTGTCGGTGGTGGTCTTCGAGGCCCGCCGCGACGTCGACGAGCGGGCCTCGCTGCCGCGCGGCCCGGTCGTCGACGCGGTCGACGAGACGCTGAAGCTGTGGGGCGACATCGAGGCGGACGAGGCCTCCCGTGGCCTGGCGGTCACCCGCGAGCCGGACCTGGGCTTCGCCTGGCCGATCTACCGCTGGGCGCGCGGCGAGGCGCTCGCCAAGGTGCTCGCCAGCGGGCACCAGATCGACGGCGAGATGCCGGCCGGCGACTTCGTCCGCTGGTCCCGGCAGGTGGTCGACCTGCTCGGCCAGCTCGCCGACTCCGGCGGCGCCTCCACCGAGCTGCGCTCCACGGCCCGGCAGGCCATCGCGGCGGTCAACCGGGGCGTGCTGGCTTACCACGCCGCCGCCTGATCATCACTTCCGGTCATCGAGGCCGGAGAATCGACGCATCGCTCCGTCACTGTTACACCACCGCCCGGTACAGCCGGGGGTGGTGTCATGCCCGATCGACGACACCCGGATGATTGCCGAGGCGCAAGTGTTACGCGCCGGTAGCCAGCAGGGGGGAAGTCCGTCATGGCAGAGATCAATCACTTCGAGTACGGGTGGATCACCCCGGCGCTCAGCTACGCGCTGTCCGTGCTCGGCTCGGCGCTCGGGCTGGTCTGCGCCGGACGGATCCGCACCGCCACGGGCGCCGGCCAGCGGGCCTGGTGGGGCCTCCTCGCCGCCTGGGCTCTCGGCGGCACCGCGATCTGGGCGATGCACTTCGTGGCGATGCTCGCCGTCGCCGTCGCCGGCACCCGCATCCGGTACGACGTCCCGCTGACCGCCGCCAGCACGGCGATCGCGGTGGCCGCGGTCGGTATCGGCCTGGCCATCGTGGGCACCGGCCGGCTGTCGGCGGTCCGGCTGCTCGCCGGCGGCCTGTTCGCCGGCGCCGGGGTGGCCGCCATGCACTACACCGGGATGGCCGCCATGCGGCTGGACGGCACCCTCGGCTTCGACCGGGTCCGGATGGCGCTGTCCGTGGTCATCGCCGTGCTGGCGGCCACCGTGGCGCTCTGGCTGTCGATGACCGTCCGCCGGGGGCTGGCCGTCGCCGCCTCCGCCCTGGTCATGGGCGTCGCCGTCAACGGCATGCACTTCACCGGGATGAGCGCCCTGTCGGTGCACCCGCACGCGTCGCGCGGCGAGCTGGCCGGCGCCGAGGTGAACGGCCTGCTCGTGCCGATCATCCTGGCCGTGGTCTTCGGCGTGGTCGGGCTGGTCTACGCGCTGCTCGCCGCCCCCACCGACGACGACCGCGCCGGAATGGCGTACCTGGATGCGCGGCGGGACGGGTCGGCGCAGGACGTCGCGGCAGAGCCCGCCCCCGATCCGGTGGGCCTGCGCGGCCGGTCGACCCTCGGCCAGCCGGGCACGCCGTTCCCGTCGCGCCGGGACGCCGGCCGCCGCTGACCGCTTCCGGTCGTCAGGCGCGGGCGGTGGCGAGCGCGTCCACGAGACGCCGACACGAGCCGGCGAGGTTCCACCGCTGCGCCAGCTCCAGCAGCCGGTCCGGGTCCGCCGGCGCCGTCGGCAACGCGGTGGCCAGCTCGGGCAGCGGCACGTCGAGGGCGACCCGCACCACCTTCGGTGCGACGGCCAGGTAGTCCCGGGCCGCGTCGAGCTTGGTGCGCAGCCCGGGGGCGAAGCCGGAGCCCGGGTCGTCCAGCGCGGCGAGGATGCCGGGCAGGCCGTCGTAGCGCTCGATGAGGCGGGCCGCGGTCTTCTCGCCCACCCCGGGCACGCCGGGCAGGCCGTCGCTCGGGTCGCCGCGCAGGGCCGCGAAGTCGGCGTAGCGGTCGGCGGGGACGCCGTAGCGGGCGCGGACCGCGGCGTCGTCGCAGTCGTCGAGCTTGGCCACGCCGCGCCCGACGTAGAGCAGCCGCACCTGGCGGTCGTCGTCGACGAGCTGGAACAGGTCACGGTCGCCGGAGACCACCTCGGCCGGGCCGGGCTGGGTGACCGAGAGGGTGCCGAGCACGTCGTCGGCCTCGTAGCCGGTGGCGCCCACCGCGGGGATGCCGAGCGCGTCGAGGACCTCCAGGATCATCGGCACCTGCGGGGAGAGCGTGTCGGGCACCACCTCGCCGCCCTGGGGCGCCACCCGGTGCGCCTTGTACGACGGCAGCAGCTCCACCCGCCACGCCGGTCGCCAGTCGTGGTCGAGCGCGCAGACCATCCGGTCGGGCCGCCGGGTGCGGACCAGCTGGGCCAGCATGTCGAGGAAGCCACGGACGGCGTTGACCGGCTGGCCGTCGTCCGTCTTCGCCGCCGACTCGGGGATGCCGAAGTAGGCGCGGAAGTAGAGGCTCGGGGAGTCGATCAGCAGGATCGGGGGTCGGTGTGCCACGCCGACAGCCTGGCACAGCCCACCGACGAGGTGGGGGACGGACGCCCGCCCCGCTGGGCTCACCCGCGCGCGGGTGGAAACCGGGCGGCGCGGGCGGCCGGCGGTGCGCAGACTGGCGGGGTGACGTTTCTACCCGGGCTGACCCTGGCGCACCGGTTCCACGACGAGGTGGTCGCCCCGCTGCTGGCCCGCCGGCTGCCCCGCCTGCGCTACGCGGCCGGGCTGATCGACGGCGGCTCCGAGCTGCTCGGCCTGGACACGCCCCGCTCGACCGACCACGACTGGGGGCCGCGCACCCAGCTCTTCGTCGCCGAGGCGGCGGAGGTGGCGCCGGTGCGGGCGGGCCTCGACGCGGAGCTGCCGGCCGAGTTCCTCGGCTGGCCGACCCGGTTCACCGGCGGCCCGACGGTCCGGCTCGGCGTGGCCCGCGCGGACGGCGAGCGGCACGGGGTGAGCGTCGACGAGCTGGGGGCCTGGCTGCGGGAGCGGCTGGGTGGGGACCCGCGGGCCGGGATGACCGTGGCGGACTGGCTGGCCGCGCCCACGCAGCGGCTCGCCGAGCTGACCGGCGGCGCGGTGTTCCACGACGGGCTGGGCGGGGCGCTCACCGACGTCCGGGCCCGCCTGGCGTGGTACCCGGACGACGTCTGGCGGCACGTGCTGGCGGCCGGATGGCAGCGGGTCGGGCAGGCCGAGCACCTGGCCGGCCGCTGCGCCGAGGTCGGCGACGAACTGGGCAGCCGGGTGGTGACGGCCGGGCTGGCCCGCGACCTCATGCGGCTCGGCCTGCTGCTGCACCGCCGCTGGCCCCCGTACGCGAAATGGCTCGGCACGGTCTTCGCGGCGTTGCCGGCCGCGGCGCCGGTGGTGGACGCGCTGGCCGTCGCCCTCGGGGCGGGCGGGTGGCCCCGGCGGCAGGCCGGGCTGGTGGGGGCGCTGGAGACGGTCGCGGCGTGGACCAACGACACCGGGCTGGCGGCGCCGGTCGACCCGGCCGCCCGGCCGTTTCACGACCGGCCGTTCCTCGTCCTGCACGCCGACCGGTTCACCGCCGCGCTGCGCGCCGCCATCGCCGACCCGGCACTGCGCGCCCGCCCGCCGGTCGGCGCGGTGGACCAGTACCTGGACAACGTCGACGTGCTCACCCGCCCGGCGCGGGCCCGCCGGGTCGCCGCGGCCGTCCTGCCAGATTGAGGGCCCCTCGGGTCACCCGGCCGCCGCCACGCGCTCCCGGTCGGCCGGCTCCCCGATCCGCAGGTCGGCCAGGTCGCGCAGGCGGCGCACCGGGGACAGCAGCAGGGCCAGCGGCGCCAGCACGGTGGCCGCGGCGAAGCAGAACAGGGTGACCCGGCCCCCGGCGAGCCCGGCGAGCGCCCCGGCGAGCAGCCCGCCGACCGGGATGGCGCCCCAGGAGACGAAGCGGACCGTGGCCATCACGCGGGAGAGCAGGTCGGGCGGGCTGGCGGTCTGCCGGTAGGTGCGGGTGGTCACGCTGAGCACCACGACGCCACCGGCGAAGAGCACGTTGCCGGCCGCGAACGCGAGGTACGCCGGCCAGCCGGCGCCCAGCGGCACCAGGAACGCGCCGCCGACGGCCACGACGCAGGCGACCAGCAGTGACCGGGCGGTGCCCCAGCGCCGGGTGATCCACGGGGTCAGGGTCGCCCCGACCAGGGAGCCGACCCCCTCGACCGCGAGCAGCACACCGACCAGCGCGGCCGGGGCGTGCAGCTCCCGGACGAGGTAGAGGGGGTAGACGGCGAGCTGCGCCCCGCAGACGAAGTTGACCGCGGTGGCCGTCCACATGGTCGGGCCCATCACCGGGTGGCGGGTGACGTACCGCCAGCCCTCGCCGATCATGGCGCGGACCGGGGGCCAGCGGTCCGGGGCGTCGACCCGGCGGGCGGGCAGCGACCCGAGCAGCGCCGCGGAGACCAGGTAGCTGAGCGCGTCGACCAGCACGGCCGGCACCGCGCCGAGGGCCTGGACCGCGAGGCCGCCCAGGGACGGGCCGCTGAGCTGGGTGGCGGCGTGGGTGGCCGAGGTGAGGCTGTTGCGGGCGTGCAGCTGGTCGCGGCCCACGATGGCCGGCAGGAAGGTGGCGTTGGCGACGTCGAACAGCACGTTGGCGAAGCTGACCACCAGCGCCACGATGACCAGCTGGGCCACGGTGAGCCGGCCCCACCACCAGGCCAGCGGCACGGAGGCCACCGCGGCGGCTCGGGCCAGGTCGGCGCCGACCTGTGCCCCGCGCAGCGGCAGCCGTTGGACGATCACGCCGGCGGGGAGCCCGATGACCAGCCAGGCGACGTAGCTCGCGGCGGCCACCAGGCCCATCTCGAACGCGGACGCGTCCAGCACGGTCAGCGCGGTGAGCGGCAGTGCGACCGCACCGACCGCCGACCCCACCGAACTGGTGGTGCCGGCGGTCCACCAGCGCCAGAACACCCCGGCCCCCTGCCCGACGGACATGCCGCCAACCCCCGATCCGAGCCAGTTAGTTCCAAATTGAAACGGACTATAGTCGGGACTGCGGGCCGAGCGGGAGGTGGGATGTGAGACGGGCGGACCTCGGCGACGCCGACTGCGGCATCGCGCAGGCGCTCGGCGTGCTGGGCGACTGGTGGACCGTGCTGATCGTGCGCGAGATCGCCGGCGGCGTCACCCGGTTCGACGGGCTGCAGCGCGAGCTGGGCGTCAGCCGGCGGGCGCTCACCGAGCGGCTCGGCGGGCTGGTGGCGCACGGCGTGCTGCGGCGCGAGCCCTACTCGGCGCACCCGCCGCGCCACGACTACCTGCTCACCGCCAAGGGGGAGGCGCTGCTGCCGGTGCTGGTCGCCCTGCAGGACTGGGGCACCCGGCACGTGATGGGCGACGGCGCGCTGACCGCCACCGCCGACGAGGACTCGGCCGAGGCGCGCCGGGCGCACCGGCTGGTCGGCCGCCGCGTACCCCCGATGAGCCTGCCCCGGCACGACGGCGGCGCGGAGCCGCCGGCGGCGCCCGGGCGGTGGACGGTGCTCTACCTCTTCCCGGGGGCGTTCGCGCCGGGCGCGCCGGGCCTCCCGCCGGGCTGGGGCGAGATCCCCGGCGCCGCCGGGTGCACGCTGGAGTCGCGGACGTACGCCGACCGCCACCCGCTGTTCCGCGCGGCCGGGGCCGAGGTGCGGGGGGCGAGCACCCAGCGCCCGGACCAGCTCGCCGCCTTCGCCGCGCACGCCCGGTTGCCGTTCCCGCTGCTGTCCGACGAGGACGGTCGGCTTGCCGCTGGCCTGCTGCTGCCGACCTTCCGGGCCGGTGGCGTGGCCCGGTTGAAGCGGCTCACCCTGCTGCTGGACCCGGAGGCGGTGGTGCGGGCGGTGCAGTTCCCGGTCACCGACCCGGCCGGCTCGGTGGACGAGATGCTCGCCGAGGTCCGCCGCCGCACCGCCGTCGAGGCGGCCTAGGCGCCGGCCACCGGCCCGGCCGGTCGCCACTCGGTGGCCAGCAGCGACCAGACCTCGATGTCGAGCCGCTCGCCGAGGAACGGGAAGGCGGCCCGCAGCATGCCCTCGCGGGTCATGCCCAGGCGCCGCGCCACGGCCCGGCTGCGGGCGTTGTGCGGGACCGTCCGCCATTCCACCCGGGCCAGGCCGCGCTCGCCCAGCGCCCACTCGATCATCCGGTGGGCGGCCCGGGTCACCAGCCCGTGCCCCTCGGCCTCCGGGGCGAGCCAGACCCCGATCTCGCAGGTCCCGGCCGCGGCGTCGAAGGTGCGGAACAGGGTGCCGCCGACCAGTTTCCCGTCCAGCCGGATGCCGTGGATGGAGCCGGCGTCGCGGGCCTGGGCGTCGGCGTAGCGCTGGAGGAAGGCCCGGGCCGTGTCGGTGTCGGTGATCGTGTGCGCCCAGGGCAGCCAGGGCGCGAGGTGGGTGCGGGTGCGCGCGACGAAGTCGGCGAACTCCGCCGCCTGCCACGGGGCGAGCGGGTGCAGGGTGGCCCGGTCGGTGAGGGGAAGGGAGAACATGTCGCTCCAAGATGCGTACCGAACGTTTGTTATGTACTCTAGCCCCATGCCGGCACGGGGTGACCACGACGCCCGCCGCGCCGACGTCTCGGCGGCGGTCTGGCGGGTCCTCGC
Source organism: Micromonospora sp. AMSO31t (assembly GCF_008868175.1). Taxonomy (GTDB): domain Bacteria; phylum Actinomycetota; class Actinomycetes; order Mycobacteriales; family Micromonosporaceae; genus Micromonospora. The sequence goes on along the minus strand of NZ_WBKT01000136.1, from coordinate 2,220 downwards.
TGCCCGCGGGTTCGGCGGGCTGACGCTGCGGGCCGTCGCGGCCGAGATGGGTGTCTCCACCGGCCTGCTGACCCACTACTTCCCGAACAAGCGCGCCCTGGTGCGGCACGCCGTCGACGTGGCCGAGCGGCACACCGACGCGCGCGACCGCCACGCCGCCGCGGGGGAGGGCCGGCCCGCGCTGCGGGCCGCCCTGCTCGACGTGCTCCCGCTGACCGACGAGGCGACGGCGATGAGCCGGGTCTGGGTCAGCTACTGGGACGGCGCCCTGGCCGACGACGAGTTCGCCGCCGACCAGCGCCGCCGCTACGACCGGTGGCGGGCCCGGCTGCGGTCCCACGTGGACGCCGCGCTCGCCGGGGCGGGCACCGACCCCGAGGCTCTGGTGGCCACCTGCGCGGCCTTCGCGCACGGCCTGGTCGTCCAGGCGCTCTTCGACCCGGCGGCGTTTCCGGCCGACCGGCAGGTGGCCCTGCTCGACCGCTTCCTGGCCGACCTGTTCCCGGCCTGAGCCACCGCTCCGGCCACTTCCGGAAGTTGTTGTCGGCCACCCGGCCGGGGCCTAGACTCCGGTTCGGATCGCAGATCTACGACCGTCTATCTCGTCTCCGAGGGTCCGGGCCGCCGTCGAAGGCGCCTCGCCGGCGAGCACGCCGCGGGCGCACCCGCCCCGCGCGCCGTCCTCACCACCCGAGGAGATTCCATGCTGCCCAGAAGAGGAAGGCGCCGGCTGTTCGGCGCCGCCCTCGTCGCCGCCGGGCTGGCCGCCCTGGCGACGGTCACCGCGCCCGGCCCCGCCGCCGCGGCCGCGCTGACCGAGGTGACGAACTTCGGCGCCAACCCGAGCAACCTGCGGATGTACCTGTACGTCCCGGAGACCGTCGCCGCCCGGCCGGGGCTGCTCGTGGTCAACCACTACTGCACCGGCACCGGGCCGGCCATGTACTCCGGCACCCAGTTCGCGGCGCTGGCCGACCGCTACGGGTATCTCGTCGTCTACCCGTCGGTGACCCGGAGCAGCCAGTGCTTCGACGTGTCCTCGCCGCAGGCGCTGCGCCGCGACGGCGGCAGCGACCCGGTCGGCATCACGTCGATGGTCGACCACGTGCGGCAGCGGTACCCCGTCGACCCGAACCGGATCTTCGCGACCGGCGTCTCCTCCGGCGCCATGATGACCAACGTGCTGCTCGGGCTCTACCCGGACGTGTTCAGCGCCGGCGCGGCCTTCGCCGGGGTGCCCTTCGGCTGCTTCGCCACCACCACCGGCTCGGAGTGGAACAGCGAGTGCGCCAACGGTCAGGTCGTGAAGACCCCGCAGCAGTGGGGCGACCTGGTCCGCAACGCGTACCCGGGCTACAGCGGGCGGCGGCCCCGGATGCAACTGTGGCACGGGACCAACGACGAGACGCTGCGCTACCCGAACTTCACCGAAGAGATCAAGCAGTGGACCGACGTGAACGGGTTGGGGCAGACACCGGCGTACACGGACAGCCCGCAGGCCGGCTACACCCGCACCCGCTACGGCGGCACCGGCGGCACCGCACCGGTCGAGGCGATCAGCATGCAGGGCGTCCCGCACAACCTGCCGGTCGACGCGGCCCAGGCCGTGCGCTTCTTCGGCCTGGACACCACGACGCCGACGACCCCGCGGCCCACCAGCCCGCCGCCGGCGAGCCCTCCGCCCACGCCGCCGCCGCCGAGCACGCCGCCGCCGTCCGGCGGGTGCCGGGTCGCGTACGGGGTGAACGCGTGGAACACCGGGCTGACCGCGTCCGTGACGATCACCAACACGTCCGCCACGGCGGTCAACGGCTGGAGCCTCGCCTTCACCCTGCCCGCCGGACAGAGCGTCACCAACGGCTGGAACGCCACGTACGCCCCGGCCAGCGGGGCGGTGACCGCCCGCAACGTCTCCTACAACGGCACCATCGCCCCGAACGGCTCGGTGAGCATCGGCTTCCAGGCCACCCACACGGGCAACACCGGGCGGCCCGCCTCCTTCACCCTCAACGGCACCCCCTGCACGGTCACCTGAGCCGGGCGGCGGCCGCCGGGAGGAGCCTCCCGGTGGCCGCCCGCGCTTAGTTCCGGACTTTTCACAAGGCGCGAAAAAAGCCTCGCGTCCCGCGTCGAGGAATTGACATGCATCCCTGTCCGGAGGAAGGGTCCAGCGGAACGGCGACGGCAACTTGTTGGTAACCCGTTCGTCGTTCCGCACCC
>NZ_WBKT01000135.1 GCF_008868175.1 Micromonospora sp. AMSO31t | reverse complement strand
TGGGCGGCCGCGGGTGGGAGGTGTGGAGACTCGCGAGAGGGTCAGGGGGTGGGGGTGCGTTGGGCGCCCTCGTCGAGGGCGGCCAGGATCGCCTCGGCGGTCCGCTTGCCCACCCCCGGCACCTCGGTGATCTCCTCGACCGTCGCCGCGCTGAGCCGCTTCAGCGAGCCGAAGTGCCGCAGCAGGGCCTTGCGGCGTACCTCGCCGAGGCCGGGGACGTTGTCCAGCGCCGACTCGGTCATCCGCTTCGATCGCCGCTGGCGGTGGAAGGTGATGGCGAAGCGGTGCGCCTCGTCGCGGACCCGCTGGAGCAGGTAGAGCGCCTCGGAGGTGCGCGGCAGGATGACCGGGAACTCGTCGTCGGGCAGCCAGACCTCCTCCAGCCGCTTGGCCAGCCCGCAGAGCGCCACGTCGTCGATGCCCAGCTCGGCGAGGGCCTGCGCGGCGGCCGCAACCTGCGGCGGGCCGCCGTCGACGACGACCAGCTGCGGCGGGTACGCGAACCGGCGCGGTCGCCCCGTGGTCGGGTCGATGCCGGGCCGGTCCGGGTCGCCGGCGGTCTCCTCGCCGATCTCCCCGGTCTCGGCACGCGCGTCGAGGTAGCGGGCGAAGCGCCGGCGCAGCACCTCGGACATGGCGGAGAGGTCGTCGGTGGCGCCCCGCACGATGAACCGGCGGTACTCGCTCTTGCGGGGCAGCCCGTCCTCGAAGACGACCATGCTGGCCACCACGTCGGTGCCCTGGATCTGGGAGACGTCGAAGCACTCGATGCGCAGCGGGGAGGTGCGCATCCCGAGCGATTCGGCGATCTCGTCGAGGGCCTGGCTGCGGGTGGTCAGGTCACCGGCCCGCTTGAGCTTGTGCCGGGCGAGCGCGTCCTTGGCGTTGCGCTCGACGGTCTCCAGCAGCGACCGCTTGTCGCCGCGCTGCGGCACCCGCAGCGACACCCGGCTGCCGCGCCGGGTGGAGAGCCAGTCGGCGAGCGCGTCGACGTCGCCGGGCAGCTCGGGGACGAGCAGCTCGCGGGGAACGTCGGCCTCGCCCTGCTCGCCGCCGTAGACCTGGGTGCAGAAGTGGTGCACCAGGTCGCCGGTGGTCAGCTCCTCGGTCTTCTCCACCACCCAGCCGCGCTGGCCACGGACCCGGCCGTCGCGGACGTGGAACACCTGGACCGCGGCTTCGAGGGGGTCGTCGGCGAAGGCCACCACGTCGGCGTCGGTGCCGTCGCCGAGCACCACGGTCTGCTTCTCCATGGCCCGGCGCAGCGCCGCCACGTCGTCGCGGAGCCGGGCGGCCCGCTCGAACTCGAGCTGTTCGCTGGCCTCCAGCATCTCCTTCTCGAGCCGGCGCACCATCGTGTCGGTGCGGCCCCCCATGAAGTCGCAGAAGCCGTTGACGATCTCCCGGTGCCCCTCGGCGGTGACGCTGCCGACGCAGGGCGCGGAGCACTTGCCGATGTAGCCGAGCAGGCAGGGCCGGCCGACCTGGCCGGCCCGCTTGAACACCCCGGAGGAGCAGGTCCGCGCCGGGAAGACGCGCAGCAGCAGGTCCAGCGTCTCGCGGATGGCCCAGGCGTGCGAGTACGGCCCGAAGTAGCGCACCCCTTTGCGCTTGGCGCCGCGCATCACCTGCAGCCGCGGGTATTCCTCGTCGAGGGTCACCGCCAGGTAGGGGTACGACTTGTCGTCGCGGTAGCGGACGTTGAACCTCGGGTCGTACTGCTTGATCCAGGTGTATTCCTGCTGGAGCGCCTCGACCTCGGTGGCGACCGTGATCCAGTCGACCGACTCGGCGGTGAAGACCATCTGCCGGGTGCGCTGGTGCAGGTTGACCGGGTCGGCGAAGTAGGAGTTGAGCCGGCTGCGCAGGTTGCGCGCCTTGCCGACATAGATCACCCGGCCGGTGCCGTCGCGGAAGCGGTAGACCCCTGGCGACTCCGGGATGGTGCCAGGTGCGGGACGGTAGGTCGAGGGGTCAGCCACCCGCCAAGCGTAGTCCGCACCCCCGACAACCGGCCGTCGCCGCGCGTCCCCCGCCCACGAGTCGGCGGGCGGGGACGCGGCGGGACGGTCAGGCCAGGGTGATCTGCTCGCCGGTGACCTTGATGTTCTTCGGCGCGAGCGGCTTGGTCGCCGGGCCCTGCTTCACCGAGCCGTCCGTGATCGAGAACCGGCTGTTGTGGCAGGTGCAGTTGATGGTGCCGCCGTCGACGCTCGACACCGGGCAGCGCTGGTGGGTGCAGATCGGGTCGAAGGCCTTGAACACGCCGGCCTCGGGCTGCGTGATCACGACACCCTGGCTCGCGAAGACCGCCCCGCCGCCGACGGGGATGTCGGTGGTCCGGGCGAGCGGACCCTTGCTGTCCCGGTCGCCGCCCTCGGGGTCGCCGGCGTTGGTGGCGCCGGGAGGGCCGCCGCTGGTGGGGGCCGGGCCGCCGGCCGTGTCGCCCGCGTCGTCGCCGCAGGCGGTCAGCACCACGGCCGCCCCGACCGCGCCGGCGCCCGCCAGCAGGGTCCGGCGAGTCTGCCTCCCCGGCCCGGTCAGCACCTCGTCGTCACTCATGTCCGGCCTTTCTCTCGGCTGCCGCCACCCGTCGTGATCCGTGGCCTCACTTGAGGACACGAATCACTCTGGCGGACGGTTCATACTGACGCGTCACGAAATGGATATCCGAAACGGGCGGGCCATGGCCGGCCCGCCCGTCGTACCCGTCGCTCAGCGCGCTCCCGCCGGCACCTTGCGTGCCCGCGGCTTCGTCGCGACGCCGTTGGCCTTGGCCGCCCGGGTGGTGGCCGCCTTGGCGCCCTTGGCCGCGCCGTCGAGCCTGAGGATCGGCCGCAGGAACTGGCCCGTGTGGCTCTCCGGCACCTCGGCGACCTCCTCCGGCGTGCCGGTGGCGAGCACGGTGCCGCCCCGGTGCCCGCCCTCGGGGCCCATGTCGATGATCCAGTCGGCGGACTTGATCACGTCGAGGTTGTGCTCGATGGTGATCACGGTGTTGCCCTTCTCGACCAGGCCCTCGAGCACCATCAGCAGCTTGCGGATGTCCTCGAAGTGCAGGCCCGTGGTGGGCTCGTCGAGCACGTAGACGGTCCGGCCGGTGGAGCGCTTCTGCAGCTCGGAGGCGAGCTTGACACGCTGCGCCTCGCCGCCGGACAGCGTCGGCGCGGGCTGGCCGAGACGCACGTAGCCGAGGCCGACGTCGACCAGGGTCTTGAGGTGCCGGTGTATGGCCGGGATGGCGGAGAAGAACTCGGCCGCCTCCTCGATCGGCATGTCCAGGACCTCGGCGACCGTCCGGCCCTTGTAGTGCACCTCCAGGGTCTCCCGGTTGTAGCGGGCGCCCTTGCAGACCTCGCAGGGGACGTAGACGTCCGGGAGGAAGTTCATCTCGATCTTGATGGTGCCGTCGCCGGAGCACGCCTCGCAGCGCCCGCCCTTGACGTTGAACGAGAACCGCCCCGGGCCGTAGCCCCGGACCTTGGCCTCGGTGGTCTCGGCGAACAGCTTGCGGATGTGGTCCCAGACGCCGGTGTAGGTGGCCGGGTTGGAGCGCGGAGTGCGGCCGATCGGCGACTGGTCGACGCCGACGACCTTGTCGACGTGCTCCAGCCCGGTGATGCGGGTGTGCCGGCCGGGGACCAGCCGGGCGCCGTTGATCTGGTTGGCCAGCACCGCGTGCAGGATGTCGTTGACCAGCGTCGACTTGCCGGAGCCGCTGACCCCGGTGACCGCGATGAGCTGGCCGAGCGGGAAGCCCACGGTGAGGTTGCGCAGGTTGTGCTCGCGCGCCCCGTGCACCACCAGCTCGCGGTCCGGGGTCTGCGGCCGGCGGACGGCCGGCGTCGGGATCGACCTGCGCCCCGACAGGTACGCCCCGGTGACCGACTCCTCGTTCTCCAGCAGGGCCGGCACCGACCCGCTGTGCACGATCTTGCCGCCGTGCTCGCCGGCGCCGGGGCCGATGTCGACGATCCAGTCGGCGACCCGGATGGTGTCCTCGTCGTGCTCGACCACGATGAGGGTGTTGCCCAGCCCGCGCAGCCGCAGCAGGGTCTCGATCAGCCGGTGGTTGTCCCGCTGGTGCAGGCCGATGGAGGGCTCGTCCAGCACGTAGAGCACGCCGACCAGGCCGGAGCCGATCTGGGTGGCGAGCCGGATGCGCTGCGCCTCGCCGCCGGAGAGGGTGCCGGCCGGGCGGTCCAGCGAGAGGTAGTCGAGGCCGACGTCGAGCAGGAACTTCAGCCGGGCGTTGATCTCCTTGAGCACGCGCTCGGCGATCATCTTCTGCCGGTCGGTCAGCTCGATGCCGGCGAGCAGGTCGGCGGCCTCGCCGACGGAGAGGTTGCAGACCTCGGCGATGCTCTTGCCGGCCAGGGTGACCGCGAGCACCTCGGGCTTGAGCCGGGTGCCGCCGCAGGCCGCGCAGGGCACGTCGCGCATGTAGCCCTCGTACTTGTCGCGCGACCACTCCGACTCGGTGTCGGTGTGCCGCCGCTCGATCCACTGCACCACGCCCTCGAAGCCGGTGTAGTAGGAGCGCTCGCGGCCGTACTTGTTGCGGTAGCGGACGTGCACCTGGTCGTCGGAGCCGTGCAGGATCGTCTTCTGCGCGCGGGACGGCAGCGCCCGCCAGGGGGTGTCGACGTCGAAGTGCTCGGCCTCGCCGAGCGCCTCCAGCAGGCGCAGGAAGTATTCGAGGTTGTGGCCGGTCGCCCAGGGCTGGATGGCGCCCTCGCGCAGGGTGCGCTCCGGGTCCGGGATCACCAGCTCGGGGTCGACCTCCTTCTTGGTGCCCAGGCCGGTGCACTCCGGGCAGGCGCCGTAGGGCGCGTTGAAGGAGAAGACCCGGGGCTCCAGGTCCTCGATGGCCAGGGGGTGGTCGTTGGGGCAGGCCAGGTGCTCGGAGTAGCGGCGCTCCCGGGCCGGGTCGTCCTCGGCCAGGTCGACGAAGTCGAGCAGCACCAGGCCGCCGGAGAGGCCGAGCGCCGCCTCGACCGAGTCGGTCAGCCGCTGCTTGGCGCTGGTCTTGACGCTGAGCCGGTCGATGACCACCTCGATGGTGTGCTTCTCCTGCTTCTTGAGCTTGGGCGGCTCGGTCAGCGGGTGCACCACGCCGTCGACCCGGGCCCGGGCGTAGCCCTTGGCCTGGAGCTCGGCGAAGAGGTCGACGTATTCGCCCTTGCGGCCGCGCACGACCGGGGCGAGCACCATGAACCGGGTGCCCTCGGCCATCGCGAGGACCCGGTCGACGATCTGCTGCGGGCTCTGCTTGGAGATGCGCTCGCCACAGATCGGGCAGTGCGGCTCGCCGATGCGGGCGAAGAGCAGGCGGAGGTAGTCGTAGACCTCGGTGATGGTGCCGACGGTGGAGCGCGGGTTGCGCGAGGTGGACTTCTGGTCGATGGAGACCGCCGGGCTGAGGCCCTCGATGAAGTCGACGTCGGGCTTGTCCATCTGGCCGAGGAACTGCCGGGCGTACGACGAGAGCGACTCGACGTAGCGGCGCTGGCCCTCGGCGAAGATGGTGTCGAACGCCAGGCTCGACTTGCCCGAACCGGAGAGCCCGGTGAAGACGATCAGGGCGTCCCGGGGCAGGTCGAGACTGACGTCACGCAGGTTGTGCTCGCGCGCGCCACGGATGATCAGTCGGTCGGCCACGGTGCGTGTGCTCCCGGAAGAAGATTGTGAGGCGGATCTGTCCGCCCGACGCGGGGTCTGAGCGGTTTTCGAGGGTTGTCGAGGCGCAGGGAAGACGCCTCGGCAACTCTAGCCCCGAGGTATGACAACTTCCGTCGCGTGGACATTCCCCCAGTTCAGAGCGGTCGGGCGGACACCGGCGCGGCCCGCCCGACCGACCCCGGCACGGTCTAGAGTCCCCCGGGTCCGGGCGGGGTCGCCGGACGCCCGGTCCGCCGCCGGCCACCGCGCCAGCTGCCCCGCCGCTCGGCGGCCAGCCGGACCTCCCGGCGCCGGCTCTCGTACGCCACCTCGCGCTGCAGCCGCCGCCAGTTCTCCCAGCGCCGGACGGGCAGCTCGCCGGTCTCCAGCGCCGCCCGCACCGCGCACGCCGGCTCGGCCTCGTGGGCGCAGTCGCCGTACCGGCAGTCGGCGGCCAGCTCGGCGATGTCGGCGAACGCCCGGTCCAGGCCGACCGAGCCGTCCAACAGGCCGACGGCCCGCACGCCCGGGGTGTCCAGCACCGCTCCCCCGCCGGGGATCGACACCAGCGCCCGCCAGGTGGTGGTGTGCCGGCCCTTGCCGTCGGACCGCCGGATCGCCTGGGTGCGCATCACGTCGGCCCCGGCCAGGGCGTTGACCAGGCTCGACTTGCCGGCGCCGGACGGCCCGAGCAGGCCGAGGGTGCGCCCCGGCGCGACGTACGGGCGCAGCGGGTCCAGCCCGGTGCCCCGCTCGGCGCTGACCGGCAGCACCGGCACCCCGGGCGCCAGGGCGGCGAGCTGCCGCGCCACGGCCGCCGGGTCGGGGGCCAGGTCGGCCTTGGTGAGCACGACGAGCGGCTCGGCGCCGGACTCGTGCGCCAGGGAGAGCAGCCGTTCGATGCGGGCGGCGTCCGGCGCGGGGTGCACCGGCTCGACCACCGCGGCGGCGTCGAGGTTGGCGGCCAGCACCTGCCCGCTGGCGTCCTTGCCGGCGGTGCGCCGGATCAGCGCGGTGCGGCGGGGCAGCACCGTCTCCACGGTGACCGGCCCGTCCGGCCACGAGGCCAGCAGGACCCAGTCGCCGGCGCAGGGCAGCGCGGTCAGGTCGCGGGCCGCGGCGGCCAGCAGGCCGCCGCCCAGGGTGGCCCGGACGGGCCCCTCCGGGCACAGCACGGTGCAGACGCCGCGGTCCACGCGGGCCACCCGGCCCGGCCGGCGGTCAGTGCGTCGATTCGGGTACGCCGCCCGGTCGGCGTCCCAGCCGAGGGCGGTCAGGTCGATGGTCATGTGTCCTCATCGGTGTCGAGGGGGTTCCTGGCGGATCACGGGTGCTACGACCGGCATGCTCACCACCACCTCCGCTCCGACTCCCGGTGCCACGCCCTACGACGGCGTCAGCTCGGCGCGGTCTGACGCCGCGCACCGACCTGAAGCCGTCGGCCCCGACCGTAGAGGGCCCGCCGACGCGCCGAAAGCGATTTCCCCGGCGACGCGACGGCGGCCTACCGCTAGGGTCGGTGCGTGAGCGCAGAGGTGACGGCATGACGAGCGACCCCCTCCTGCTGACCGGCGAGCTGGACGAGGCGACCGCCCGGCTGCTGCGTACCGTGGCCGCCCTGGCCGCCCACGACGTGGCCGCGCCGTCGCTGCTGCCGGGCTGGACGCGCGGGCACGTCCTGACCCACCTGGCCCGCAACGGCGACGCTTTCGTCAACCTGCTGACCTCCGCCCGCACCGGCGAGGCGATCCCGATGTACGCCAGCCCCGAGGCCCGGTCGGCCGACATCGAGGCCGGCGCGGGCCGCGGGCCGGCCGACCTCATGGACGACCTGCGCCGCAGCTCGCAGCGGTTCACCGCGGCGGTCGCCGAGATGCCGGTGGAGGCGTGGGGCGCCACCGTGCAGACCCGGCGCGGCCCGTGGCCGGCGGCGATGCTGGTCTGGGGCCGGCTGCGTGAGGTCGAGGTGCACCACGTCGACCTGGGGGCCGGCTACCGGCCCGCCGACTGGCCGGACGCCTTCGCCCAGCGGCTGCTGCACGAGGTGGTGGCCGGCCTCGCGGGCAACCCGGAGGCGCCGGCCATGGTGCTGCGCTTCGACGGCGTCCGCCAGGAACTCGTCGTGGGTGACCCCGAGGGGGCGCCCACCGTCACCGGCCCCGCGCCGGAACTCGCCGCCTGGCTGACCGGCCGCAGCGCGGGCGAGGTGCTCACCGTCACTCCCGACGGTCCCCTGCCGACTCCACCGGAATGGATCTGAACACCGTCATGACCTACAGCGGAGACGTCACGCCCGGCGGTGCGCCGGCCGTGCGCGAGCTCGACCGGCTCACCATCACGAAGGTGTCGGTGGGCCCCATGGACAACAACGCCTACCTGCTGCGCTGCCGGGAGACCGGCGAGCAGGTGCTGATCGACGCCGCGAACGAGGCGCCCCGCCTGCTCGACCTGTTCGGTGGCGACGGGCTGGCCGCGGTGGTCACCACCCACCGGCACATGGACCACTGGGTCGCCCTGGAGGAGGTGGTCGCCAAGACCGGCGCCCGCCCGCTGGTGCACGCCGACGACGCCGAGGGGCTGCCGATCGACGCCGGGCCGCTGCACGAGGGCGACACGGTCCCGGTCGGCGACTGCGCGCTGGAGGTGATCCACGTCAAGGGGCACACGCCGGGTTCGATCGCGCTGCTCTACCGCGACCCGTCCGGCGTGCCGCACCTGTTCACCGGGGACTCGCTCTTCCCCGGCGGGGTCGGCAACACCGAGCACGACCCGGAGCGGTTCGGCCAGCTCATCGACGACGTGGAGCGGAAGCTCTTCGACCGGCTGCCCGACGAGACCTGGTTCTACCCGGGCCACGGCAAGGACAGCACGCTCGGCGCCGAGCGCCCGGCGCTGCCGCAGTGGCGGGCCCGGGGCTGGTGAGCCCGGCGGGCCGGCGGGGCCGGCCCGCTCAGCCCGCGTCGGCGGCGGTCACCGCGCGGAGCCGGTGCCGGGTGCCGAGCAGCACCGGCCCGGCGAGCAGCAGGCCGACCGCCATGGTGAGCACGGTCGGGTTCGGCGCGCCGGGCAGCAGCCCGGTCAACGTCCGCGCCGTGATGCCGAGGGCCACGTAGAGGCCGGCCCAGAGCGTCGCGCCGAGCGTGGCGCTGATCGCGAACCTCCGGTAGGACATCCGCAGGCCGCCGGCGGCCAGCGGCAGCAGTGCATTGAACACCGGCAGGAACGGCGCCACCAGCACCATCCGCCCGCCGCCCCGGCGCAGCAGCGCCTCCGCGGCCGCCCAGCGCGGCTCGCCGATCCAGTCTCCGAGCCGGCTGCGGCGCAGCCGCTCGCCCCAGCGCCGCCCGGCCAGGAAGCTCAACGACCAGCCGGCGAGGCACCCCGCCACCACCGCCACGACGGTCGCCAGCCCGGTCGCGGGCCGGCCCGCGCCGACCGCGGCGAGAACCGCGGCGTCGCCGGGGACCAGCACCCCGAGCAGGGGTACGGCGTCGGCGAGCATCACCATGCCCAGCATCCCCATGAGCAGGGTGGTGGGCAGCTCCCCGACCTGGGCCAGCAGATCCGTCATGCTCCGTACGCTAGGGCCCCGGGGCGACCCGGCACATCGGGTTTGATCCCCACCGGTCCCCCGAGTCCGGCTCGGGGATGATCCCTGAGGGTCAGCGGGGGCGGAGCACCTGGACCCGGCGGACCGGGGAGTCCACCGAGGGTTCGGTGACGGGCACCGGGTAGGCCGCCACCGTTTCCAGCCGGTCCGGCGGCAGGTGTCCGCGGTCGGGGTCGCCGACCAGCACCTGGACGCCGCGGTCGGCGGCCCGTTGCAGGTACGGCAGCACCCGCGCGGCCAGCGCGGCGTCGTAGAGGACGTCCCCGGCCAGCACGAGGTCGGCGCTGGCGGTGCCGTCGAGCAGGTCGTCCCCGGTGGCGGCCACCGTGACCCGGTTGGCGCGGGCGTTGACGGTCACGGCCGCCACCGCCCAGGGGTCGACGTCGTTGGCGACCACCCGGTCGGCGCCGGCGAGCGCGGCGGCGATGGCGACCAGCCCGGATCCGGCGGCCAGGTCGAGCACCCGCCGTCCGGCGGCCAGTTCGGGGTGGTCGAGCAGGTGCCGAGCGAGCGCCTGGCCGCCGGCCCAGACGGAGGCCCAGTACGGCGGCGGCAGCGAGCGGCCGGCCGCCGCCTCCATCCGGGCCCACCAGAGGATGGCGTCCTCGGCGAGGTGCAGGCGCACCTCCGGCACGAACGGCGCGTCGACCAGCCGGAGCCGGTCCAGGCCGTCGCCGGGCACCGCGATCTCCCGTTCCAGGTCGGCCAGCGCCGTCGGTGTCCTCACCGGGGCTAGCATGCCCCTCGCCGCCCGGGGCCGGAGGGATTTTCCCGCTGGCGGCGTAATCGTGGGCCACGCCGGCACTTCCGCCAGCGGATCGCGGTTCGGGCGGTTACTGTCGGGAAGGTAAAGGGCGATCACCGGCGGCGACCGGTGTTCACCCGCATTGAACAGGGAGAGACGCATGGCAACCGGCACGGTCAAGTGGTTCAACTCGGAAAAGGGCTTCGGCTTCATCGAGCAGGACGGCGGGGGTCCGGACGTGTTCGTCCACTACTCGGCCATTCAATCCAGCGGCTACCGCGAGCTGAACGAGGGCCAGAAGGTCGAGTTCGAGGTGACCCAGGGGCAGAAGGGTCCGCAGGCGGACAACGTCCGCCCGATGTAGCTTCGTGCCGGTGGCGGCGGTCGGTTGTCCGACCGCCGCCGCAGCGCATTCTCAGGCGGGCCCGGCCGGCAGGTCACGGCGCCGCCGCAGCGGCCCGGCCAGCAGGATGAGCGGCGTCAACGCGAGCCAGGCCGTCATCACGCGGATCGCCCCGGCCGGGCCCCAGGCCGCGCCCAGCGCGCCGGCCAGCAGGGCGGCGAGCGGGATGGTGCCGTAGTTGAGCAGCTGCATGCTCACGGTGACCCGCCCGAGCAGCCCGTGCGGCGTGTAGGTCTGCCGGAAGCTGCCCTTCACCACGTTGCCCACGGCGACGCCCAGGCTCACCAGCGCGCCGCCGAGCACCAGCCAGCCCACCCGGCCGCCCGGGCCGGCCAGCGGGATGAGCAGCGCGGGCGGTCCGGTGAGCCCGCCCGCGAGGAGCAGGGCGCGGGCCGAGCCGAACCGCCGCGCGAGCCCGGTGGCCAGGGCGGCGCCGAGGAGCCCGCCCACGCTGGCCAGTCCGATGAGGAGCCCGACCAGCCCGGCGGGCAGTTCGGCGGAGCGGACCAGGAAGACGACGAGCACGGCCTGGTAGCCGCTGAGCCCGATGTTGCTGGCCGCGCCGAAGACCGTCAGCACCCGCAGGTACGGGTCGCGGATGACGAAGCGCAGCCCGTCGCCCACCTCCCGGCGCAGCGAGGACGACCCGGCGGGGCGGTCCGGGCGGGGCTCGACGGCCCGGATGCGGCTCAGGCACACGGCGGAGACCAGGAAGCTGACCGCGTCGAGCAGGACCGCGGTGACCGCGCCGGCGAGTTGGGCGATGAGGCCGGCCAGTCCGGGGCCGACGAGGTAGCTCGCGGTCTGCGTGGCGTGCAGCTTGGCGTTGCCCTCCGGCACCTGCCCGGGGCGCAGCAGGGTGGGCAGGTAGACCTGGTCGGCGGTCTCGAAGAACACCCGGGCGAGGCCGGCGCCGAGGGCGACGACCAGGAGCTGGCCGACGGTGAGCAGGTCGAGCAGGGCGGCGACCGGGACGCTGGCGAACAGCGCCGCCGAGGCCAGGTCGGCGGCGATCATCACGGGCCGGCGGCGGACCCGGTCGACCCACGCGCCGGCGGGCAGGCCGGCCAGCAGCCAGGGCAGCCAGGCCGCCGCCGTGAGCACGGCCACCTGGAAGGTGGTCGCGTCGAGCACGGCGACCGCGACCAGCGGCAGGGCCACGGCGGTGACGTTGCTGCCGACGGCGCTGACCGTCTGCCCGGCCCAGAGCAGCCGGAAGTCGCGGTGCCGGAGCAGGCCGCCGCGCGGGCGGGGTGCGGCGTCCGGCGCGGTCGTGCGGACCGGCGCGGTCACGGCTGGCCCGGCACGCCGTGCGCGAACAGGAAGACCGGCTCGCGCCGCTGCCCGTCGTCCGGGTCGGGGCGGTCGGCCCAGCGGGCGAAGAGGTCGGTGACCTCCTGGCTGAGCTGTGCCAGCTCCGCGGGGGTCAGGTGCAGCCACTTGTCGGTGCTGAACGGGCCGTCGCCCCAGGCGGCGTGGGCCTCGTCGGGAGCGGCGTGCCAGGCCCGGACCAGGGCGGCGTGCCGGTCGAGGTTCAGCGAGCTGGCCGCGTCGGCCACGGCGCGGGCGGCGGGGTCGGCGTCGAAGTCCGTGTTGGACCAGCGGACCCCCCGGTCGCGGAGCCGCCACCAGCGTTCCCGGCGGTCCCGGGCCAGTTCGGGCGCCTCCAGCACCAGGTCGGCGGCGGCGAGCACCTTGAGGTGGTGGCTGACGTTGGCCGGCGCCTGGCCGGTGCGCTCGGCGAGCTGGCCGACGGTGCACGAGCCGTACACCTTGAGGACGTCCATGAGGCGGCGCCGCAGCGGATGGGCGAGCGCGGCGAGGACGCGGGAGTCGGTGACGTGCCGGACGGTGGGCTGTTCCATGCGGAGAGCGTGACATCCGCAAGAGATGTTGCGCAATACTTGTTGCCGAACTTTCGGGTCGGCGTGGTCCGGGACCGCGGCGCGGCACTCGCCGCGGGGCCGGACCGGATCAGGCGGTCAGTCGCCGGGACAGCTCGTCGGCGACGTCGCGGGCGATCTGCGGCGGGATCGCCTCGGCGATCTTCTCGGGCGGCAGCCCGGCGAGGACCCCGCTGACGATCTCCTGCTCGTCGGTGAAGTCCCGGTTGGACAAGGCGTCTACCTTCGCCACCAGCGCCGGCCAGGCCCGCACCATGGTCAGCATCTGCTGCAGCGGCGAGTTCGCCAGGGGTGGGTTGACCAGACCCGTCGTGTTGGCCGGCGAGATGAGCCAGTTGCGCAGGTTCTCGAGGTCGGCCAGGACATCGCCGACGGTGCGGTTGGGGGCTCCGGTGTTTCTCACGAGCTTGTCGGTCTGCTCCATGTCGGGCTCCGGTTTCGGTGGGGCGATCAGGCCGATCGCGGTGAGGTAGCGACGGAACAGGGGGGTCTGGTCCCGGCCCGCCTTCGTCGAGTCGCGGAAGAAGCTGACGTGGGTGTGGAACAGGTGACTGTTGTCCCCGGTGGTGCGCTTGCCCAGCCGGTCCCACCGCTTCACGGTCGTGCCGTCCGGGGAGTAGATGACCTCCCGGATGTCCCGGGCGTCCGCGGCGCCCGCGACGCACTGCGACACCAACCAGGTGGAGAAGGTACGCAGGTTGTGCGTGCCGCCGCCGGACGTCACCGAGAACATCCCGACGTCCAGCGCGGACGCGTGCAGGGTCAGGCCGGAGGAGTCCCGGGGTGACTCCACCACCGAGTAGTCCCGGGCCACCACCCGGTCGGACCCGCAGTGGTAGCCACCCCGGTGGTTGGGGTCGCCGACGATACCGACCTCGGCCGGTTCCAGGTCCTGACTCCGTACGGTGTTCTTGTCGACGTTGAGGTGGGCGAGCAGCAGGTTGCGGACGGCCAACAGGTTCGCCGGAGCCGACGTCATGGGATCTCCCCTCCGGATCGATGGCCGGCGGGGCACGACGATCACTACGCGTGAGTGCGCACGATCCGGGGACGCGCCCCGCCGGGTAACTGCACGGCACCGGGCACTTGCACCGAGGATATCCACACTGGGAGGTGAATGCCCAGCTCACAGCACCATCTGGAACTTAGGGGGCGACTGTGGACGGCACCGGCACCATCGGCAGCAGCAAGGCCGAAGGATGCTCGGGATCGTGCAGGATCTCCCGCCAGCCAGCACGAAGAGTGACGGCGGTGCCGAGCGGCTCGCCGGTGCCCGGGTTCCGCGCGTAGCGCGGGTGGGCGCCGCCGGAGACCTGGACGCGGAGCCGGTGCCCCGGCGCGAACCGGTGCGCGGCCGGCCAGAGGGTGACCGGCACCCGGACCACACCGGACGCATCGCGCGGGAAGCGTCCGGGCGCCACCCGGACCAGGCCGTCGCAGACGTTCCAGGACCGCCCCCGCCGGTCCACGTCGCAGAGCCGGACGAAGACGTCCAGGTAGGACAGCTCGCTGCGGACGTGGATCTCGGCGCGCACCGGGCCGACCACGTCGGCCGGCCCGTCCAGCGGCGCGCTGGTGTAGGTCAGCACGTCCGGCCGGGCCTCCACCGGCCGGTTGTCCACGGCACCGGCCCGCTGGGCGACCAGCAGCGGGCCGCCGAGCGACGGCGTGGGGTCGGCCGGGTCGTAGAAGACCCGGTCCGGTGCGGAGCCGGCGGGCGGCGCCGGGGCGAGCACCCGGCCGGCGTGCAGGTGCCAGCGGGTCGACTCGGCCGGCGGGGGCCAGTCGGGCAGGTCACGCCAGCCGCCGCCGGCACCGCCGACGTGCACCCGGACCGGCGCGCGGCCCGGCCCCGGGTGCCCGGCCAGGTGCTCGTCGAGCCAGTCGAGCCCCTCTCGCAGGGCCGCCACGAGAAGCCCGGGGCTGCCGTGGGTCCACGGGCCGATCGTCAGCCGGGGGCGGGCGCCGGCCGCCCGGAGCCGCGCGTAGTCGTCGAGCTGGGCGGGGAGGAAGATGTCCTGCCAGCCGCTCACCATGGCCACCGGGGCGCGGACCTCGGCGATCCGGTCGCCGAAGATCCGGGTCCGCCAGTAGTCGGCGTCCGGCGTGTGGTGGCGCAGCCACTCCTGGAAGAACGGCACGGTCGCCCCGGTGGCGACCCGGTCCGCCTCGGCCAGCGGCAGGTGGGCCAGCGCCCGGGTGAGCCGGGGCTGCCCGCGCTTGAGCTCCCACTGCCGGGCCAGCCAGGGCACGGTCTGCGCCTGGAGCAGCTCCGCCCAGGTGAGGACCGTGTCGAGCGCGAACGACTCCCCCGCGTACGTCGAGTCGCGGGTGGCCGAGGCGGTGACGACGGCGACCATGGCGCGCAGCTCGTCGGCCGCCTCGGCGGCGAGCGCCCACTGCACGAAGCCCTGGTAGCTGGCGCCGAACATGCCGAACGCGCCGGTCCACCAGGGCTGCCGGCGCAGCCAGTCGAGGGTGTCCAGGCCGTCGTCGCGCTCGTGCACCAGCGGGGCGAACTCGCCGCCGGAGCCGTACGTGCCCCGGCAGGACTGGATCACCACGTGGTAGCCGCGTTCGGCCACGAGGCGGCCGAGCAACCGGACGGGACCACCCCGCCCGTACGGGGTGCGGATCAGCACGCAGGCCGCCCCGGGCAGGTCGGGGGCGTAGTGGTCGGTGCGCAGCGTCACCCCGTCGCGGACCCGGACCGGGAGGTCCCGGGTGACCGTGATCCGCCGGGTCCGGGCGGCGGGCAGGCGCAGCGCCGCCGCGGCGAGCCGGGTGAGGACGCCCTGCACGCTCAGTCCGCGGCGGGTTCCGGCGCGCCCCGCCCGGGCTCGCCCCGGGCCGCGCGTACGGCGTCGCGGTGCTCGCGCATCGAGACCACCATCTCGGCCAGGAACCGGTGCACGACGGACAGCTCGTCGTCGCTGAATCGCGCCATCACCTCGTCGGTCCGCCGGCCGAGCGGCCCGAAGAAGCTGCGGGCCAGGGTGGCGCCCCGGTCGGCGTAGTGCAGGAGGACCTTGCGCCGGTCGGCGGTGTCCCGGTCGCGGCGGATGTGGCCGCCCCGCTCGAGCCGGTCGACGAGCGCGGTCACCGAGCCGGAGGAGAGGTTGAGCGCCTCGCCCAACCGTCCGGGGGTGATCGGGTCGCCGAGCAGCTCGGCGTCCATCACCGCGATGAGGGCGTGCAGGTCGGTGGCGTTGAGACCGTGCAGGCCGGCGAAGGCGTGCCCGATGTGCTGCGCGTCCACCGAGTAGCGGCGCAGGTCGTTGGTGATGTCCGCGATCATCCGCTCGCGCGGGTCGTCCCGCCGCCGGTACATGCTCTGCGCTGCCACGTCTCGCCGCTACCCCCTGCCCGAACCGTCCGGTTGCAGCATAGGACCTCCGCCGATAATCTCGCTCATCAAGATACTTGGTAAACGAGATTCGTCGCCGCAACGATCACGTGAGGGCACCCCGATGTCACTGTTCACCCGCGTCGCCCGGGGCCGGCTGGC
>NZ_WBKT01000134.1 GCF_008868175.1 Micromonospora sp. AMSO31t | reverse complement strand
TGAGCGATGGGGAGCGGAGCACGTCCGAGGAGCCGTGGCCGGTCCGGGTGGTCAGCCAGAAGGTCGGGGCCTGGATCGCCCGGCTGGGGTGGGTGTGGGTCGACGGGCAGATCGCGCAGATCAGCCGGCGGCCGGGGGCGAGCACCGTCTTCCTGACGCTGCGTGACCCGTCGGCCGATCTCAGCCTGACCGTCACCACCAACCGCGACGTGCTCGACGCGGGCGCACCCGAGCTGAGCGAGGGCGCCCGGGTGGTGCTGCACGCCAAGCCGGAGTTCTACGCCGCCCGGGGCACGCTGAGCCTGCGCGCCGACGAGATCCGGCAGGTCGGGCTGGGCGAGCTGCTGGCCCGGCTGGAGAAGCTCAAGAAGCTGCTGGCCGCCGAGGGGCTGTTCGACCGGGCCCGCAAGCGCCGGCCGCCGTTCCTGCCCGGCCGGATCGGGCTGATCACCGGCCGCGCCTCGGCCGCCGAGCGGGACGTGCTGACGAACGCCCGCCGCCGCTGGCCGGCCGTGGAGTTCCGCACCATCAATGTGGCCGTGCAGGGGCCGAGCGCGGTGCCCGACATCGTGGGCGCGCTCAAGGTGCTCGACGCCGACCCGACGGTCGATGTGATCATCATCGCCCGGGGCGGCGGCGGCATCGAGGACCTGCTGCCCTTTTCCGACGAGGCGCTCTGCCGGGCGGTCTTCGCGTGCCGCACGCCGGTGGTCAGCGCGATCGGCCACGAGACCGACACGCCGCTGCTCGACTACGTCGCCGACGTGCGCGCCTCCACGCCCACCGACGCGGCCAAGCGCATCGTGCCCGACCTGGCCGAGGAGGTCCGCCTCATCGGCCAGGCCCGGTCCCGGCTGGAGCGGGCGGTGCGCAACCTGGTCGACCGGGAGCAGCACCGGCTCGACCTGCTGCGCTCCCGGCCGGTGCTGGCCCGCCCGCAGGTGATGGTCGACCAGCGGGCCACCGACGTCACCGCGCTGCGCGACCGGGCCGGCCGCTGCCTGGACCACCGGCTCGGCGCCGCCGGCGACGACCTGCGGCACACCCTGGCGCGGCTGCGCGCCCTCTCCCCCGCGGCCACCCTCGACCGGGGCTACGCCATCGTCCAGCGCGGCGACGGGCACGTGGTGCGCGCCGCGTCCGAGGTGGCCAAGGGCGACCCGCTGCGGGTACGCCTGGCCGAGGGCGAGCTGACCGCCACCGTGGACGGCTGATGGAATGGGACCCGATGACTGACACGACGAAGGACGAGCGGCTCAGCTACGAGCAGGCCCGGGCCGAGCTGGCCTCGGTGGTCGAGCGGCTGGAGGCGGGCGGCACCTCGCTGGAGGAGTCGCTGGCGCTCTGGGAGCGCGGCGAGGATCTCGCCGGGATCTGCCAGCGCTGGCTGGACGGCGCCCGGGCCCGCATCGACGCCGCCCGGCAGCGCGCGGAGGACTGAGCGGCGGGACGGCCGGAGCCGTCCCGCCGGCACGCTCAGTTGAACAGGTTGTACAGCTCGGGCGGCGCCTCGGCGACCTGGTCCGCCGGGGGCTTCTGCGCGGCGGCGGCGTTGCCGTAGTCGGTGTAGGTGATCTTCACGTCCTGAGCGGCGCTCTGCCCGGCGGCCGGGATCTTCAGCACCAGCTCGCTGAGCCGGCCCTGCGGGTCGACCTGCGCGGTGAACGGCACCGACTGCGCCTGCGCGCCGAGCGTCGTGATCACGGCCGGGTCGAGCGAGCCCGCCTCGGCCGCCTTCGACACGTCGACGGTGCCGGCGTACGTGCCGTCGCCGGTCTTCCGGACCTCGGTGATGCCCTGGGTGAGCACCGCGCTGCCGGCCGGGTCGATCTTGTCGAAGTCGAAGCCGAGCGCCCGGTTGCCCTTGATCCGGGTCTGGTCGAGGTGCTGGTACTTGCCGAGGTTGAGGTTCTTGAGCCCGGGCACGCTGGCGGCGGCCTTGCCGCCCAGCTCCAGCTTCACCCAGCTGTCCGGCTTGTAGTGGACCAGGTCCAGCTTCATCATGAGGTCCGACGACGGGTCGCCGATCGTCATCCGCATCTCGGCGCTCTGGCTGGGCTCGTGCACCTGCCCTTCGGCGGTGGAGCCGGCGCCGGACATGGTGAACCGGAAGTTCCCGTCGCGGATCGCGTTGGTGGAGTCGAGCAGGGCCTGCTTGGCCTCGCCGGCGGGCGCGCCGCTCGGCGCGATGCTGCCGGAGGCGGCCGGGGTCGCGGAGGCACCCGCGCCGGCGGTCCCGGTGTCGTTGCACGCGGCCAGGCCGGGGATGAGCAGCGCCGCGGCGAACGCGGTGGCGCTGAAGCGTCGAATCGTCACGTCAACCTCTCCAGGTGGGTCGTCCGGCCCACGGAGGTGCCGGAGTCGGGGCGCCGCAGCCCGGACGCCGGCTCCGGCGCACGAGCCCGGTCCGGCCGGTGTGGTCGGCTCCGGCGGGCTCGTGCCCCCTTCTGTTCCCTGAAGCGGTGTTCCGCAATCCCTGTCCGGTGGGCGAGAACGACCTTCCCCCGGCGGCGGGGCGGGTCAGCGCAGCGCGGTCACGAGTTCGCGCAGCTCCGCCTCGCCGGCGTCGCCGACCACGAGCACGGTGCGGTTCGGCTCGAGCAGGACGAGGGCCTGCTCGTTGCCCCGGGCGGTGTACCGCTGCCAGCTCGCGCCGCCGGGCAGGTCGGCCGGGCCCTGCGGCTGGCCGCCGCTCAGCTCGGCCGGCAGCAGCTTCTCCGCCGGCAGGTTGCTCTCCACCAGCTGCGCGCCCCGGCCCTCTGGGGTCACGTAGCCGATGCGCAGCGTCCCGCCGCGGGAGTCGGTCTGGTAGCGGGCGCTGACCGTACGCCAGTCGGAGCCCAACCCGCGGGGCTCGGCGACCGGGAAGGCGTTGGCGGCGCGGGCCTGCTCGAAGACGGGCGCGGCGTCGACGGTGACCGGCGCGTCCCCGCCGAGGAAGCCCCGGTAGAAGGCGAGCAGCAGGGCGATCGGGACCAGCAGCACCAGCAGCGACAGCGCCATGTCCTTCGGCGACCGCTCGGACCGGGCCTTCTCCTTCCGGGCGGGCGGCGCGGGCTGCTCCCCGGCGTCGGCCGGCGGCGCGGGCCCGGTCGACTCGACCAGGGCCGGTTCCCCGGCCGGCGGGGTGGCCTCGGCGGTCGGCCGCACCGGCGGCTGGCCGTCCGGCGGGGTGGCGTCGGTCGGTACGCGGTCGGCAGGCTGTGCGGGTTCCACCCGGCCATTCTCGCAGCCGCCCGGATGACGTGATCCTGGCCTCCTCCGCCCCGCTCCGGCGTCGAACCTGAGATCGTGTGAGGATCAGCGACAAAACCGGCGGCGGCGACGGCCGCATCCCGCCGGTCCACCCCGCAACGTCGCGAGGAGGAAGCCGTCATGACAACCACCAGGACGCGGACGCCCCAGGATCTCGACCGTAACCTCGCCCTCGACCTGGTCCGGGTGACCGAGGCCGCGGCCATGGCCGCCGGCCGCTGGGTCGGCCGGGGCGACAAGGAGGGCGGCGACGGAGCCGCCGTCGACGCCATGCGCAAGCTCATCAACTCGATCCCGATGCGCGGTGTCGTGGTGATCGGCGAGGGCGAGAAGGACAACGCCCCGATGCTCTTCAACGGCGAGGAGGTCGGCGACGGGACCGGTCCCGAGGTGGACGTGGCGGTCGACCCGATCGACGGCACCACGCTGATGAGCAAGGGCATGCCGAACGCGCTGGCCGTGCTCGCGGTGGCCGAGCGGGGCGCCATGTTCGACCCGAGCGCCGTCTTCTACATGGAGAAGCTCGCCGTCGGCCCGATGTACGCCGACGTGGTCGACATCAACGCCGGCGTGGCGGAGAACATCCGCCGGATCGCCAAGGTCAAGGGCACCGACCCCGCCGAGGTGACGGTCTGCGTGCTGGACCGGTCGCGCCACGACGACCTGGTGAAGCAGATCCGGCGGACCGGGGCGGGCATCCGGTTCATCTCCGACGGCGACATCGCCGGCGCCATCGCGGCGGCCCGGGGCGAGTCCGACGTCGACGTGCTAATGGGCATCGGCGGCACCCCGGAGGGCATCACGGCGGCCTGCGCGCTGAAGTGCATGGGCGGCATGATGCAGGCCAAGCTCTGGCCCAAGGACGCCGAGGAGCGGGAGAAGGCGCTGGCCGCCGGGCACGACCTGGACCGGGTGCTCTTCACCGACGACCTGGTCACCGGCGACAACTGCTTCTTCGTGGCCACCGGTGTCACGTCCGGGGACCTGCTGCGCGGCGTGCGCTACCGGGCCGGCGGGGCGTACACCCAGTCGATCGTGATGCGCTCCAAGAGCGGCACGATCCGGGTGATCGACTCCTACCACCGGCTGGAGAAGCTGGCCCTCTACTCGGCGGTCGACTTCGACGGGCGTCCCCTGGCCGAGCAGGAGTGACCGCGACCGGGACGGCGGCGCCCCCGACGCTGTCGACCACGCGGCGGGTGGCCGGCACCGGGCTGGCCACCGCCTCGGGGGTCGCGGTGGCCGTCCAGTCCCGGATCAACGGCGAACTCGGTGTACGGCTGGCCGACGGGATCGCCGCCGCGGTGGTCTCGTTCGGCCTGGGCCTGCTGGTGCTGCTCGTGCTGGTCCCCGCCACCCCCGGTGGCCGGCGGGGACTCGCCGCGCTGCGGGCCGCGCTCCGGGACGGCTCGCTGCGCCCGTGGCAGTGCCTGGGCGGGGTCTGCGGCGCCTTCCTGGTCGCCACCCAGGGCCTGACCATCGGCACGCTCGGCGTGGCGGTGTTCACGGTCGCCGTGGTGGCCGGGCAGTCCGGCAGCAGCCTGCTCGTCGACCGGGCCGGGATCGGCCCCACCGGGCGGCAGGCGGTCACCCCGAACCGGCTGGTCGGCGCGGTGCTCACCGTGCTGGCCGTGCTGCTGGCGGTGGGCGACCGGCTCGGCGATCCGGGTGCCCTGGCGCTGGCCCTGCTGCCGCTGGCCGCCGGGGTGGGCATCGCCTGGCAGCAGGCGGTGAACGGCCGGGTCCGGGGGGCCACCGGCAGCGCCCTGACCGCCACGCTTGTCAACTTCACCGTCGGCACGGTGGCGCTGCTCGCCACCTTCGCCGTGGAGGTGGCGGTCCGGGGCCGCCCGGCCGGCGGTTTCCCGACCGAGCCGTGGCTCTACCTGGGCGGCCCCATCGGCATCGTGTTCATCGCGCTGGCCGCCGCCATCGTCCGGTTCACCGGTGTGCTGCTGCTCGGCCTGGCCACCATCGCCGGGCAGGTCGTCGGCGCCGTCATGCTGGACCTGCTGCTGCCCACCGCCGCCTCGCACCCCACGCCGACCACCCTGCTGGGGGCGGCGCTGACCCTGGTCGCGGTGCTGGTCGCCGCGGTCGGGCCGCCCCCGCGGCGGGTCAGGCCCGCAGCGCCGCCACCGTCTCCTTGACCGCCCGGTCCAGCGGCGTCGCCTCGACGCCGAGGGTGGCGGTGGCGGCGGTCGAGTCCAGCACGTACGGCCGCCGGAACTGGTAGGCGGTCTCCCGCAACTCCCGCGCCATCGGGTTGGCCAGCCCGCCGAGCCAGAGCACCGGGTACGGCATCCGGGTCAGTCGCGGCGCGGGCGCCCCGACCAGGGCCGCCGCGCGGGTGGCCAGGTCCCGCATCGACACGGCGGGCGGGCTGGGCACGTGCCAGGCCCGCCCCCAGGCCCGCTCGTCGGTCGCAGCGGCGACCAGGGTGCGGGCGACGTCGGGAATGTACGTCCAGGTGTGTGGGGCGTCCCAGTCGACCGGTAGGAACACCCGCTGCCCGGCGAGCATCCGGGGCAGCACCATCATGGCCAGCGAGGTGCCGCCGGCGCCGAGGTAGTCGGAGCCGCGTACCTCGGTGATCCGGGCCCGGCCGGCCCGGTGCGCGGCCAGCGCGTCGGCCCACATCCGGTTGCGGACCTGTCCCTTGGTGCCGGCCGAGGCGAGCGGGGTCGCCTCGGTCATCGGGGCGTCGACCGGGCCGTACCCGTAGAGGTTGCCGACGGTGGCGAGCACCGCGCCGGTCCGCCCGGCGGCGGTGAGCAGCGCCGCGGCCAGCGGAGGCCAGTCCAGCGGCCAGCGGTGGTACGCCGGGTTGGCGCAGTTGTGCAGGGCGACCGCGCCCTCGGTCAGGGCGGTCAGCCGGTCGGCGTCGGCGGCGTCGGCGGCGATGCGCTCGATCGTGGGGTGCGTGGGCCCGGTGCCCCGGCGGGTCACCACCCGCACCCGGTCGCCGCGCTCGGCGAGGAGTCGGGCCGTGGCGGTGCCGACGGGGCCGGCGCCGACGATCACGTGCAGGGCCATGAGGGCCACCCTTCGAAGCAGGAATCCAATACGAGAGCACCGCTCTCGCGACAGAGCATGGCCGACGTCGCACCCGTTCGTCAAGAGCGGTGCTCTCTCTTTTGATTGGCGCTCTCATCCGTGGCAGAGTGGAGGCATGGTCGCTCACTCGCTCCGCGCCCGGGTCCGCGCCGGAATGATCGACGAGATCAAGGCGGTCGCCCGCCGCCACCTGGCCACCGACGGCGCGAACCTGTCGCTCCGCGCGGTCGCCCGGGACATGGGCATGGTCTCCTCGGCGATCTACCGCTACTTCCCCAGCCGCGACGACCTGCTCACCGCGCTGATCCTGGAGGCGTACGAGGCACTGGGCGACGCGGTGGAGGCGGCCGACGCCGCCGCCGACCAGGCCGACCTGCGCGGGCGCTGGCACGCCGCCTGCCGGGCCGCCCGGGCCTGGGCGCTGGCCAACCCCGCCGAGTACGCCCTGCTCTACGGCAGCCCCGTCCCTGGCTACGCGGCGCCGGAGGACACCGTGGCGCCGGCCCAGCGCCCCCCGGCGACCCTGGTCGGCATCCTTCGCGACGGGGTGGCCGCCGGCCGGATCGACCCGTCCGGCGAGGAGCTGGCCGAGCCGCTGCGGTCCGACGTGGCCGAGCTGGCGGCGTTGCTCCCCGTGGACCTGCCGCCCGCGCTGCTGGCCCGGGGCATGGCCGGCTGGACCCAGCTCTTCGGGTTGATCAGCTTCGAGCTGTTCGGCCGGATCAACAAGACGCTGCCGCACCGCGACGAGTACTTCGACCACCAGATCGGGCTGATGGCCGACCTGATCGGGCTGCCCACCGCCTGAGCCGGGGCGGCCGCCGGTCAGGTGCCGTCGGAGGAGTGGCCGGGGAAGAGGTGCGCGCTCGGGTCGATGACGACCGCCGCGTTGTTGATGGCCGTCGCCGCCTCGCCGAAGCCGGTGGCGATCAGCCGCACCTTGCCCGGGTAGTCGGTGATGTCGCCGGCGGCGAAGACCCGGGGCAGGTTGGTGGCCATGGCGCTGTCGACCACGATGTGCCGCCGGTCCAGGTTCAGCCCCCACTCGGCGAGCGGGCCCAGGTCGGCGGTGAAGCCGAGCGCGGCCACCACGGTGTCCACCGGCAGGGTCTCCACCGCGCCGCCGCGTACGGTCAGCTCGGCGCCGGTGACCCGGTCCTCCCCGTGCAGCCGGCTCACCTCGGCGTTGACCACCACCCGCACCGGCAGCGCCCGCACCCGGTCGACGGTCGAGGCGTGCGCGCGGAACCGGTCCCGCCGGTGCACCAGGGTCACCGAGCGGGCGATCGGGGCCAGCGTCACGGCCCAGTCGAACGCCGAGTCGCCGCCGCCCACGATGAGCACGTCCCGCCCGGTCAGCTCGGTCGGCTGCGGTACGAAGTAGACGATCCCGGCGCCCACGAAGCTGTCCGCCACCGGCAGCGGCCGGGGCGTGAAGCTGCCCAGCCCACCGGTGATGAGCACCGCGCCGCAGTGCAGCTGGTCGCCGCCGGCCAGCCCGAGCACCGGCCGCCCGTCCAGGTACGACAGCTTCTCCGCGCGGACCCCGAGCAGGTACTCCGGGCGGAAGGGCGCGGCCTGGGCGACCAGGTTGGCGACCAGCTCCCGCCCCTTGATGGCGGGGAACCCGGCGACGTCGAGGATGAGCTTCTCCGGGTACATGGCGGTGACCTGGCCGCCCGGCTCGGGCAGCGCGTCGATCACGGCCACGGAGAGCCCGCGGAACCCGGCGTAGTAGGCGGCGAACAGCCCTGCGGGGCCCGCCCCGATCACGGCGACATCGACCTCGCGCATGGCGTACCGTCACTTTCGCCAGGGGATCAACGCGTGCTGATCCCGACGGTAGGCGGGGCGGTGGCCGCGGGCAAGCACGTCCCGCCGGCGGGTGGACGTGCCGTCAGGGCAGCGTGACCGGCGGTGACCCGAGGGAGTCCCGCGTCCCGCCCTCCACCCGGCGGCGGAACAGCACGGCCGCGACGACCCCGCCGAGCAGCCCGAACAGGTGCCCCTGCCAGGAGATGCGCTCGTCGGTGGGCAGGATGCCGAGCAGCTGCCAGCCGTAGAGCAGGCCGACGAGGAGCACCACGGCGAAGTTCCACCAGCTCCGCTCGACGATGCCGCGGGTGAGCAGGATGCCGAGGTAGCCGAAGATGACCCCGCTCGCGCCGACCACCACCGAGTTGGGCGAGCCGGTGAACCACACCCCCAGGCCGCTGACCAGGATGATCACCAGCGTGGACCAGAGGAACCGGCGGGTGCCGGCGGCCAGCACGAAGGTGCCGAGCAGGATCAGCGGGATGCTGTTGCTGTAGAGGTGGTTCCAGCCGGCGTGCAGGAACGGCGAGAAGAACACGCCGTCGAGGCCCTGGATGCGGTGCGGGATGATGCCGGCGGTCACGTCGAGGTCGGCGCGCAGGCCGACGTCGACGGCCTCGATGAGGAACAGCACCGGCACGACCGCGCACATGGCGACGAAGGCCCGGCCGAGCGAGGCGTAGAACGCCTCGGTGCCGAACCGGTGGGGGTCGCCGCCCGCGGGGCCGTCGTGCCAGGTCACCCGTCAAGTGCTATCAGCAATCGGGGCGCACCGCCACTCGGGAGTGCCACGACGACGGCGGGGCGTGCGAATATCCGCACGCCCCGCCGTCGATGTCCGATCAGTACCAGCCGGAGCTCTGCGAGTGCTGCCAGGCGCCGCACGGGTCGTCGTACCGGCCCTCGATGTAGCCGAGACCCCACTTGATCTGGGTGGCCGGGTTGGTCTTCCAGTCGTCCGCCACCGAGCCCATCTTGCTGCCCGGCAGGGCCTGCGGGATGCCGTACGCGCCGGACCCCTCGTTGTAGGCCTTGTGGTTCCAGCCGCTCTCCTTGGTCCAGAGCTTGTCCAGACAGGGGAACTGGTCCATGCCGAAGCCCTCGTCGAGCATGATCGCGCAACCGACCTTGCGGTTGCCGCTGAACTCCTCGCAGGAGGCCGGGATCGGCCCGTCGTACGGCTTGGCCGCCGCCTTCTCCGCGGCCTCCCGCTCCTTCTTGCGGGACGCGGCCGCCGCCTCGGCCTCCTTGGCCCGCTCGGCGGCCTCCTTGGCCGCCGCCGCGGCGCGCAGCTTCGCCTGGTACTCGGCGGCCCGCTGCTTGGCCGACACCAGGCGGTGGTCGGCCTGACGGTCGCGCTGGTACGCGTACTCCGTCCGGTCGACCTCCAGGCCGACCTGCGCGGTCAGGCCCTGTTGCTGGGTCTGTCGGTCTTCGCCCAGATAGAAGCCGCCGGCAACGCCCACGGAGAGCAGTGCGACAGCGGCCGTGCGGGCGCCGAACCGGCTCCACAGCCGACTCACGAAGTGTCCCTTCGTCGGGGGCAAGGACACGGCGCGACGCGTGGCCCTGGAGCGGCCGCGCCGGCGCCGTGAGCGCCCCGACCCTCGCGGTCGCAGCCGACGCACCGGTGCTCGCGGCTCCTCCGCCATGCCGTGGCGAACGATGCTCAACGATCTTGGTGGTGCTGAGGCGCTCGTTGGACACCATTGCGCACAGTGAGGCCGATGGGAAACCAAGGGCACGGATTGTGATCTGCGCCACAAGGCGAAGGCGGTCAAACCCGGGCAAAGAACCGCCTCAGAGCGGAATGTCCTCCAGCAGATCGGTGACCATCGCGGCGATGGGAGAACGCTCCGAACGGCTGAGAGTGACGTGCGCGAAGAGGTGATGACCCTTCAGCGCCTCGATCACCGCGGTCACCCCGTCGTGCCGGCCGACCCGGAGATTGTCCCGCTGGGCCACGTCGTGGGTCAGCACCACCCGCGACCCCTGCCCGATGCGGGACAGCACGGTGAGCAGGACGCCGCGCTCCAGCGACTGCGCCTCGTCGACGATGACGAAGGCGTCGTGCAGGCTCCGGCCGCGGATGTGGGTGAGCGGCAGGACCTCCAGCAGCCCCCGCGAGGTGACCTCCTCCAGCACGTTCTCGTGCACCACCGCGCCGAGCGTGTCGAAGACGGCCTGCGCCCAGGGCGACATCTTCTCCGACTCCGAGCCGGGCAGGTAGCCCAACTCCTGGCCGCCGACCGCGTACAGCGGGCGGAACACGACCACCTTCTTGTGCCGCCGGCGCTCCATCACCGCCTCAAGGCCGGCGCAGAGGGCCAGCGCGGACTTGCCGGTGCCGGCCCGGCCGCCGAGCGAGACGATGCCGATCGACTCGTCCAGCAGCAGGTCGAGCGCCACCCGCTGCTCCGCCGAGCGACCGTGCACGCCGAACGCCTCACGGTCGCCCCGCACCAGCCGGACGGTCTTGTCCGGCAGCACCCGGCCGAGCGCCGAGCCCCGCGCCGAGTGCAGCACCAGGCCGGTGTGGCAGGGCAGGCCGGCCGCGGCGTCGAGGTCGAGCGTCTCGCCCGCGTACAGCCGGCCGATCTCCTCCTCGGCCAGCTCCAGCTCGGCCATGCCGGTCCAGGTCGGGTCGCTGGCCTGGCCGTGCCGGTACTCGTCGGCCCGCAGGCCGACCGAGGCCGCCTTCACCCGCAGCGGCATGTCCTTGCTGACGAGCGTGACCTCCCGCCCCTCGGCGGCCAGGTTGAGCGCCACGGAGAGGATCCGGGCGTCGTTCGACTCGTTCCGGAACCCGGGCGGCAGCACCCCGTCGTCGGTGTGGTTCAGCTCCACCCGGAGGGTGCCGCCCTGGTCGTTGGCGGGCACCGGCCGGTCCAGCCGGCCGTGCCGCACCCGCAGCTCGTCCAGCATGCGCAGCGACTGCCGGGCGAACCAGCCCAGCTCGGGGTGGTGGCGCTTGCCCTCCAGTTCGGAGATCACCACCAGCGGCAGCACCACCTCGTGCTCGGCGAAGCGGTGGAACGCCGCCGGGTCGGAAAGGAGGACCGAGGTGTCGAGGACGAAGGCCGGGCCGGCTGGTCGGGGCTCCTCGGCGCCGGCGGGCGCGGCGGCAGCGCGGCGGCTGCGGGTAGTCCGGCGGGTCGTGGCGGTCGCGGCCGGGGTCTGGTCGGCACCGGCGGGGGTACGGCGAGTGGTCACAGGCCTGCTCCGCGGATGGGCACCCGGCCACCCGAGTTCCGCCTCTTCCGGTGCCCGGTGGGACACGGGGTCGGATGCGGGCCCCGTGCGCGAGGTCGCAGGTCCGGGCTGTCCGGCCGGCCCGGGAAAACCCCGTGCCATGCCTAGACGCTAATGGCCGCGGGCCCGGTCGGCTAGTGGTGCGAGTGGATCACCCGTACGGGGGACGGGCGGCGCGGCGGAACCGGCCGGGATGCATGCCCCCTGCGCGCATCCCGGCCGGCGGAGCCGCCGTCACCGGTCTGACCGCGGCTCCGGCGGTGCGCGTCCGCCGCGGACGGCACACCGCGCCTGGGAGGGCCTCAGCCCTGCCGCCGGACCAGCGTCCCGGTCCGCGGCCCACCGCCCGCCGCGCCGAAGGAGGAGCCGGTGTACGTGGTGCCCTGCCGGGTGGCCAGGCCGCCGAGCTGGGCGGTGGCGGCGGCGGTGGCCCGCAGCGCCGGGCCGGTGGCGGTGCGCGCGGTGACCGCGGCGGGGACGGCGGTGCCGGCGAACGGCGCGGTACGCCCGGCCTGGGAGGTCACCACGGTCGGGGCCGGGCCGGCGAGGGCCGAGGCGATCGCGGCCTGGGCGTCGCGGCGGCGCCGGTTCCAGGCGCCCCGGTCGCCGTCGAAGTAGCCCTGGCGGTAGCCGAACCGGTAGCCGATCCGGTAGCTGAGCTGGCCGTGCAGCCGGCCGGCGGCGTAGCAGGTCGAGCCGAGCACGAGGACCAGCACGACGGCGAGAAAGGGGCTCATCGCTCGTCCGCCCCGGGCAGCGGGTCGACGACCAGCAGCCGCTCCAGGTCCGCGGTGCTGACCTCCTCGACCAGTTCGACGCTGATCCGGCAGCCGTCGACGATCACCTCGGCCACCGAGGCCCGGCGGATCTCGCCGCCGGCCTCGTAGACCCGGACGCTCAGCTCGGGACAGCCGAGGTGGGTCCGCCAGGCGTCCCACTCGTCGCGGTCCCCGACACTGAGGGAGAGGTAGCGGCAGCCCCGGGCCAGGTAGAGGCGCCAGGGGGCGCTCAGGCCGGCGGTCACCCCTTCCGCGATCAGGCCGAAGGCCTGCGCACGGGTCGCGAGCTCGGTCACGAGACCCCCTCGACACCCGCGGAGTGACGCATGTGAGCACTCGTCGTCTCATGCACGTGACACACCGTAAGTTGTCTCATGAGCGTGACAGTATCAGCTTTTCGTCTGTTTGCCGCCGTACTGGCGTCCATCTATTCTGCCCGGGTGACACCCCTCAGAAAGAGTTCTGGATCGTTTACCGGGAACGGTGGATCATCGTCACGTCGGCGTGACAGCAGCGTGCCGGGCGGTGCCGTGGAGACCGACTGGCCGTACCGTCACGGGGTGACCGAGACCGCGAACGCACGGAAGATCGCCTTCGCCACCTTCGTCCGCCGCGCGCTGGAGGACGCGCGCGCCATGCGGGCCTGGAGCGGCACCGAGGTCTCCCGGCGCACCGGCGTCTCCCGCCAGACCATCAACCGCTGGGTCCGCGGCGACTGGGCCAGCGACCCCGAGGCCGAGCGGGTGGTCGCCTTCTGCGAAGGGCTGGGGCTCAACCCGGCGGCCGCGTTCGTCGCCCTCGGCTGGGACCGCGCAGCCGCCCCCCGCGCCACCCCGACCCCGCCGCCCATGGACCCCGACGTCGAGGCGCTGCTGCGCCGACTCGTCGACCCGGACGTCTCCGACGCGGAGAAGTTCCACATTCGAGAAACCATTCGTTACCTCGCTTATCGCCCAACTCTTCCGGTCGATGTCCGAAATAGAGGTAAACAAGCCGGGTAGTTCCTCAGATGGCGAAAGAACGGAAGGCCGGGCCCGATCATTTCGCCTCGGGCCGGATCGGACACGCTAGCGTCCACGTTTGTACTGCTAAGGGCTCGTCGTCGGCGGGGGGACGGGACACAGCCGAACCCAGCCCTGCGGGACAGAAGGAGGGGTCTGTCCATGACCCTGAAATGGTTGGCAGTCGTGGTCGCGGTGGTGTCGGTGACATCGTGCGTGACCGGCAACGTGGTGGTCGGCGTACTGGACGGCGGGCAGCTTCCCCTGGTCGTCAACCTCTTCGCGCTCATCACGGCCGGCACCGCGGTGGTCCTCGCCGTCGTCGCCGAACTGCACGACCGGCTCAACGACCGGGTCAGCGCGCTCACCGAGTTCCTGGTGGCGCGGCTCAACGAGATCGAGGCGCACACCGGCGACCGGAACACCGGCTTCGTGGAGGGCTACCTGCTGAGCCACGGGCAGGAAGCGGCCGTGGTGCCGTTCGGGCGCCGGGGACGGGGAGCCGCCGAACGCTGATCATCCCCGTCTTCCGGACGTCACATCTCGGCCACGAATACGCCGCCGTGACCGGGGTACGCTGTCGCGCGTGCCGCCGTTGAATCTGGGCAACCAGCAGCCGAAAACCCCGTTGGACGCCGCGCACGCGTGGCGCGCCACCGCCGCCCGCGCGGGCGACGTGGTGCTCTTCTTCGACTTCGACGGCACCCTCGCCCCGGTCGACGACGACCCCACGGCCGTCCAGCCCGCGCCGAAGGTGCTCGCCGCGCTGGAAGCCCTCGCCTCGCGGGTCGGCCGGATCGCCATCGTCTCCGCGCGACCGGTGGAATTCCTCCGCGACCACCTCGGCGGCCTCGCCGGCATCGACCTCTACGGCCTCTACGGCCTGGAGCACAGCCACTCCGGCGGCGAGACCGTCACCGAGCCGGCCGCCCTGCCCTGGGTGCCCACCATGGCCGAGCTGGCCGAGCGGGCCCGCGCCGAACTGCCGCCCGGAGCCCTGGTGGAGTTCAAGCGGCTCTCCGTCGCGCTGCACTGGCGCACCGCGCCGCAGCTCGGCGGTCTCGTGCAGGAGTGGGGCCGGGCCCAGGCCGAGCGGCTGGGCCTGCGCTGCCAGGCCGGGCGCATGGTGCTGGAGCTGAAGCCCCCGGTCGACCGGGACAAAGGCATGGTCATCGGCGAGGCGGTGCGGGACGCCGGCGGTGCCTGGTACTTCGGCGACGACGTCTCCGACATCAAGGCCTTCGCGGCGCTGCGCGCCCGGGCCGCCGCCGACCCGCGGTTCATCGGCGTCTGCGTCGCGGTGGCGAACCCGGAGACCGGTCACGAGGTCGCCGACGCCGCCGACCTCACCCTGGACTCCCCCGCCGCCCTCGGCGACTTCCTCACCGAGGCGCTCTCCCACCTGCGCTGAGCCGCGCCCTGCGCCCTCAGGCGCCGTAGCGGCGCTGCCGGGTGGCGTAGGAGCGGAGCGCCCGGAGGAAGTCGACGCGGCGGAAGTCGGGCCAGTTGAGTTCGCAGAAGTAGAACTCGGAGTGCGCGCTCTGCCAGAGCATGAAGCCGGAGAGCCGCTGCTCGCCGCTGGTCCGGATGATCAGATCCGGGTCCGGCAGGCCCTTGGTGTAGAGGTGCTCGGAGATGTGGTCGACATCGATCGAGTTGGCCAGCTCCTCCACCGTGCCGCCGGTCGCCGCGTGCTCCAGCAGCAGCGAGCGCACCGCGTCGGCGATCTCCCGCCGGCCGCCGTAGCCGACCGCGATGTTGACCTGCGCGCCGCCGCTGCGGTGCCGGGTGCGCTCCTCGGCCGCCTTGAGCGCGGCGGCGTGCTGCGCGGGCAGCACGTCGAGGGCACCGACCATCCGCAGCCGCCAGGGGTTGCCCTCCTCGGCCAGCTCGGTGGTGAGGTCCTCGATGATCTGGAGCAGCGGGTCCAGCTCGGCGGCCGGCCGGGAGAGGTTGTCGGTGGAGAGCAGCCAGAGCGTGACGTGCCCGACACCGGCCGCGTCGCACCAGCGCAGCAGCTCCTTGATCCGCTCGGCGCCCATCCGGTGGCCGTCGTTCGGGTCGACGAAGCCCATCTCCCGGGCCCATCTGCGGTTGCCGTCGCACATCACGCCGACGTGCCGGGGCACCGGCTTGCCCGCGAGCTTCGCGGTGAGCCGGCGCTCGTACACGGAGTAGAGGAGTTTCCGCAGAGTCATCACCTTGCAGGGTAGCGACCCGCGCGGACGTTCAGTGTCTCGGTGGCTCATGGGCGCCGGGGAAGGCCCGCGCCGATCCTGGCGAGGGTGCGCACGTCGAGACGTCCGTCACCCAGCCCCAGCTCGACCACGGTCCGGTAGACCCGCTCGTCGCGGCGGGCGGCGCGCACCGCCGCGTCCACCACCCACCGCCGCCGGGCCAGCCAGGCCGCCGCCGAGCTGTGCCGCAGGTGGGTGCCGAGCCGGCGGCGCAGCGCGTCGGCGTACCGGCGGGCCGCCGCGCCCGGGACGTCGGCCGCGGCGGCGCCGGCCAGGGCCCCGGAGCGCAGCGCGTAGAAGATGCCCTCGCCGGTGAACGGGTTGATCAGCGAGAGCGCGTCGCCGGCCAGCACCACCCGGCCCCGCTTGACGTGCCCGATCAGCAGGAGGAAGCCCAGCGACCGCAGCATGGCCCAGCCGGTGCGGACGGCCAGCCCGAACTCCTGCTCCGGGGCGTACCAGTAGTTGAGCAGTTCG
>NZ_WBKT01000133.1 GCF_008868175.1 Micromonospora sp. AMSO31t | reverse complement strand
CGGGGCTGGCCGCGGTGGCCGGGCTGGCCTGGGCGGCACGCGACGTGCCCGCCCAGCTCGGCGGCCGGCTCTCCGGCGCCCGCGCGGAACGGGCGGCCCGCTCGCCGCGCTTCCGGGACGGCACCTTCCACAACCCGTCGGGCACCCGCAGCACGATGGTCGCCGACCCCGGCCGCAACCTGGTCAAGGAGCTGATCTTCGGCAAGCAGAAGCGGCGGCCGGACAGCGCCGTGCCGCTGCTGCGCCCGGCCGATCCGGCGCCGGCCGACCCGGCCCGCGAGCTGAGCGTCGTCTGGTACGGGCACGCCTCCACGCTTGTCGAGATCGAGGGGCACCGGGTGCTGCTCGACCCGGTCTGGAGCGACCGCTGCTCCCCGTCGGCGCTCGTCGGCCCGCGCCGCATCCACGAGCCGCCGGTCCGCCTCGACGAGCTGCCCCGGCTCGACGCCATCCTCATCTCGCACGACCACTACGACCACCTCGACATGGCCACCGTCCGCGGGCTGCTCGAACACCAGTCCGCGCCGTTCCTCGTGCCGCTCGGCGTCGGCGCCCACCTGGACCGGTGGGGCGTGCCGGAGGACCGGATCGTCGAGCTGGACTGGTCGGAGAGCCACCGGGTCGGCCCGCTGACCCTCACGGCCACCGCCGCCCAGCACTTCTCCGGGCGGGGCCTGCGCCGCGACGGCACCCTCTGGAGTTCCTGGGTGGTGGCCGGGGCGCAGCGGAAGCTCTTCTACACCGGCGACTCCGGCTACTTCGACGGCTACCCCGAGATCGGCGCCGAGCACGGCCCGTTCGACGTCACGCTCATGCAGATCGGCGCGTACGACCGGGCCTGGCCGAGCATCCACATGTTCCCCGAGGAGGCAGTCGCGGCCCACCTCGACCTCCGCGGCGGGCTGCTCGTCCCGGTGCACTGGGCCACCTTCAACCTGGCTCTGCACGACTGGTCCGAGCCGGTCGACCGGCTCTGGGCCGAGGCGAAGGCCCGGGACGTCCGGCTCGCCGTGCCGCGCCCCGGCGAGCGGGTCGTGGTGGACGAGCCGCCGGCGGTGGACGGCTGGTGGCAGGCGGTCGCCTGAGCCACGCCGGAAAATCGGATAAGCCGCCTTCTGTTGGCTATATGTGATTACTCTGTCCGCTGACGATCAGCGGCCGGAGGACAAACATGCAGGTCCGCCTCTCCCCAGGCGTCGAAGATCCCGAGACACTCTCCCGTCCCCGGCCGCCCGGCGGCGCCTTCGGCGCGGCCGTGAAGCGGGCCGTGGACCTCACCGTGGCCCTGGTCGCGCTCCTGGTGGCGGCGCCGGTGCTGGCCGCGGTGGCGGTCGCGGTGCTGCTCACCATGGGCCGGCCGGTGCTGTTCCGGCAGGCGCGGATCGGGCGGCACGGCCGGGAGTTCACCATCCTCAAGTTCCGGTCGATGGCAGCCGGCGCCGACCGGTTCTCCACCGCCGACGACGCCATGCGGCTGACCCCGCTGGGCCGCTGGCTGCGGGACACCAGCCTGGACGAGCTGCCGAGCCTGTGGAACATCGTCCGGGGCGACATGAGCCTGGTCGGGCCGCGTCCGCTGCCGACCAGCTACCGCTTCCGCTACACCCCGGAGCAGTTCCGCCGGCACGAGGTCCGGCCCGGGCTCACCGGGCTCGCCCAGGTCAACGGGCGCAACGAACTCGGCTGGGACGAGAAGTTCGCCTACGACGTCCAGTACGTCGACCAGCACGGCCTCCTGCTCGACCTGCACATCCTGGCCCGCACCGCGGTGGCCGTCCTGCGCCGGCAGGGAATCAGCGCACCCGGCAGCGTCACCGCCCACGAGTTCCGCGGCCTCACCGCGGAGCAGCCGGTCCCGGCGACGGCAGGGAGCGGGTCCCGGTGAGCCTCGACCTCGTCGTCGTCGGCTGCGGAGGCCACGGCCGGGAGATCGCCCAACTCGTGGCGGCGGTCAACGACAGCGCCGCCCGGCCGCCCTGGCGGCTCGTGGGCTACGTCGACGACAACCCGTCGGAGCGCAACCGCAAGCTGGCCGAGGCGGGCGGCACGCCGTACCTCGGGACCCTGGCGGCGCTCGGCCAGCTGCCCCCGCAGACCCACGTGGTGCTCGGCCTGGGCGACCCGCGGGTCCGCCGGACGGTCGGCGCGCGGGTCGACGCGGTCGGCCGGCCCACCGCCAGCCTGGTCCACCCGGACGCCACCGTCGGGGCCGACCTGGTCGCGGCCGAGGGTCTCGTGGTGTTCGCCGGCGGCCGGATCACCACCAACGTCGTCGTCGGCCGGCACCTGCACGTGAACCAGAACGCCACCCTGGCGCACGACTGCGTGGTCGGCGACTACGTCTCGCTGCACCCGCTCGCCGCCGTCTCCGGCGACTGCCGCCTGGACACCGCCGCGCTGGTCGGTGCGGGAGCAGTGGTCCTGCCCGGGCTGCGCGTCGGAGCCGGTGCGACGGTCGGCGCGGGCGCCTGCGTGGTGCGGGACGTGCCACCCGCCACCGTGGTCAAGGGCGTGCCGGCCCGCTGACTCAGAGCACGAAGGCGTCCGTCCAGAGGGCGCCGGAGCGGCCGGAGAGCGCGTCCAGCATGGCCACCGCCTGCCCGTCGGTGAGCTGCGCGACGAAGTCGACGATGGCCCGCCCCCGGGCCCGGCCGATCCGGTCCGGCGTCCGCGGGTGCAGCTCCGCCTCGGCCAGCTCGACCAGGTCGTGCAGCCGGCGGGGCAGCCGGGACTCCTCCTCCGGGTCGAGCAGCCACTCCCACAGGGCCTCCACCAGCGTGCCGAGCAGCCGCGCCTGGCCCCGCTGGTGCAGGGCCAGGTCCGGCCGGGCCAGCACGAACCGGTGGTGCACGAACTTGAGCACCTGCACCTCGTGCCACTGCGGCTTGGCCAGCAGCACGTGCCCGGAGCGGACATCCGGCTCCGGGGTCACCGTGATGGCCTCGACGAACCGGGTGGACCAGCGGGCGGAGAACCGGGCCACGTACTGCTCGGCCTCGATCGAGCCGTCGAAGGGCAACGCCAGCAGGCCCTCCACCAGCTCCTCGCGGACGTGCTCCACCGCGGCGGCGAACGCCTCGTCGTCGGCGACCCAGGCGTCCTTGCGGTGCAACTGGCGGCGCAGCCGCTCGATGGCCGCACCGGGCCGCCGGCCGGCCGCCGCCAGCGCCGAGGAGGTGATCGCCCGGAAGTGCCCGCACTCGCGCTGCCAGGCCGACAGCTCGGCCGCCACCGCGCCCTGCTGGAGCACCCCGACCCGGTAGAAGTCCTCCACGTCGTGAATGGCGTACGCGATGTCGTCGGCCGTGTCCATGATCGACGCCTCGGGCGTCTGCTGCCAGTCGGGGATGCGGCCGGCGAACGGCTCCCGGGCCTGCCGCAGGTCGTCCACCTCGGTCCGGTACGCGCCGAACTTCGCCGACCCGCTCTCCGGGTCGTCGGGCGGGGCGGCCGCGCCGCGCGGGGCCGGGTCCAGGTGCCGCGGGTGCGGGTCGGGGTGGTCGAGCCGGGTCCACGGGTACTTCAGCATCGCCGCGCGGACCGCGGCCGTCAGGTCCAGGCCGGTGGTCGCCGCGCCGCGGATCTCGGTGCTCGTGACGATCCGGTACGACTGGGCGTTGCCCTCGAAGCCGTCGGCCAGCCCGAGCCGCTGCCGGGCCGGTCCAGCACCCGCTCCCCCAGGTGCCCGAACGGCGGGTGCCCGAGGTCGTGGCCGAGCGCGGCCGCCTCTACCACGTCCGGGTCGCAGCCGCCCAGCTTCTCCAGCACGTCGCGGTGCGCCGGGTGGGCGGTCAGCCGCTCGGCGACCGCCCGGGCCACCTGCGCCACCTTGAGGCTGTGGGTGAGCCGATTGTGCACGAGCAGCCCCGACCCGCCCGGGCTGATCACCTGGGTCACCCCGTTCAGCCGGGCGAAGAACGGTGACCCGACGATCCGGTCCCGGTCCGCCCGGAACGGGCTGGCCGCCAGGTCGCCGAGCGCCCGGGCGCTACCGCCGAAGAGCCGCCGGGCGCGCGGATCCGCAGCTTGTTCCATGATCGCCACGCTAGCGCAGGGTGCCGCAGGTCGCGATGCGCCTGCCCGCTCATGGGCCTGTGTGCCGGATGGGCCGGCGGGTGCGGCGCGGCCCGCCGGGACACGACCGGCACAATGGCTGCCGAACCCACCCGAGAAGGCGGATCAGATCGTGACCCAGTCTGTGCACCAGCGAATCGCCGAGGAGCTCGGCGTCGCCGAACGTCAGGTGCGGGCGGCCGTGGAGCTGCTCGACGGCGGCGCCACCGTGCCGTTCATCGCCCGCTACCGCAAGGAGGCCACCGGCCTGCTCGACGACGCGCAACTGCGCACCCTGGAGGAGCGGCTGCGCTACCTGCGGGAGCTGGACGAGCGGCGCGCCGCGGTGCTGGAGTCCATCCGCGGGCAGGGCAAGCTGGACGAGGCCCTGGAAGCGCAGATCATGGCGGCCGACTCGAAGTCCCGGCTGGAGGACATCTACCTGCCCTACAAGCCGAAGCGGCGGACCCGGGCGCAGATCGCCCGCGAGGCCGGGCTGGAGCCCCTCGCCGACACGCTACTGGCCGACCCGACGCGGGACCCCCGCGCCACGGCCGCCGACTTCGTCGACGCGGAGCGGGGGGTGGCCGACACGGCCGCCGCGCTCGACGGCGCGCGGGCCATCCTCATCGAACGGTTCGCCGAGGACGCCGACCTCATCGGCATGCTGCGGGAGCAGATGTGGTCGCGGGGCCGGCTGGTCTCCCGGGTACGCGAGGGCCAGGAATCGGCCGGCGCCAAGTTCGCCGACTACTTCGACTTCGCCGAGCCGTACCCGAAGCTTCCCTCGCACCGGATCCTCGCCATGTTCCGGGGTGAGAAGGAGGGCGTGCTCGACCTGACCATGGACCCGGAGGCCGACGGCGACTGCGACGCCGTAATCACCGGCCCCACCCGGTACGAGGCGGCCATCGCCGGCCGGTTCGGGGTCAGCGACCATGGGCGGCCCGCCGACCGGTGGCTCACCGACACGGTGCGCTGGGCCTGGCGTACCCGGATCCTCATCCACCTCGGCGCCGACCTGCGGCTGCGGCTCTGGCAGGCGGCCGAGGAGGAGGCGGTCCGGGTCTTCGCCACCAACCTGCGCGACCTGCTGCTGGCCGCGCCGGCCGGCGCCCGCCCGACCATGGGCCTCGACCCGGGCCTGCGGACCGGCGTGAAGGTGGCCGTGGTCGACGCCACCGGCAAGGTGGTCGCCACCGACACCATCTATCCCCACGAGCCGCGCCGGCAGTGGGACGCCTCCCTGCACACGCTGGCGACCCTGGCCGCGGCGCACGGCGTCGAGCTGGTCGCAATCGGCAACGGCACCGCCAGCCGGGAGACCGACAAGCTCGCCGGTGACCTGATCAAGCGGCACCCGGAGCTGAGGCTGACCAAGGTGGTGGTCTCCGAGGCGGGCGCGTCGGTCTACTCCGCCTCCGCGTACGCCTCGCAGGAGCTGCCGGGTCTCGACGTCTCGCTGCGCGGTGCGGTCTCCATCGCCCGCCGCCTCCAGGACCCCCTCGCCGAGCTCGTCAAGATCGACCCGCGCTCGATCGGCGTGGGGCAGTACCAGCACGACCTGTCCGAGGTGAAGCTGTCCCGCTCCCTCGACGCGGTCGTCGAGGACTGCGTCAACGCCGTCGGCGTCGACGTCAACACGGCCTCCGCCCCGCTGCTCACCCGGGTCTCCGGCATCGGCGCCGGGCTGGCTGAGAACATCGTGCTGCACCGGGACGCCAACGGGCCGTTCCGCACCCGAGCCGAGCTGAGGAAGGTGCCCCGGCTCGGGCCGAAGGCGTTCGAGCAGTGCGCCGGCTTCCTGCGCATCCCGGGCGGCGACGACCCGCTCGACTCCTCCAGCGTGCACCCTGAGGCGTACCCGGTGGTGCGCCGGATCCTCGCCCACACCGGCCAGGACCTGCGCGCGCTGATCGGCAAGTCGGCCATCCTGCGCGGGCTGCGGGCGACCGAGTTCGTCGACGACACCTTCGGCCTGCCCACCGTCACCGACATCCTCGCCGAGCTGGAGAAGCCCGGCCGCGACCCGCGCCCGGAATTCCGGACGGCCACCTTCGCGGAGGGCGTGGAGAAGATCAACGACCTCACGCCGGGGATGGTGCTGGAGGGCGTCGTCACCAACGTGGCCGCGTTCGGCGCGTTCGTCGACGTCGGGGTGCACCAGGACGGC
This sequence comes from Micromonospora sp. AMSO31t, assembly GCF_008868175.1. Taxonomy (GTDB): domain Bacteria; phylum Actinomycetota; class Actinomycetes; order Mycobacteriales; family Micromonosporaceae; genus Micromonospora. Next base: position 9,664 of record NZ_WBKT01000133.1, on the reverse strand, counting down.
CTCGTCCACGTCTCGGCACTGTCGCACACCTTCGTCAAGGACCCGCGCGACGTGGTGAAGTCCGGCGACGTGGTCCGGGTGCGGGTGCTCGACGTCGACGTACCCCGCAAGCGGATCTCGCTGACCCTGCGCCTAGAGGATGAGACCCCGGCCGGACGCCCGCAGGGCGGCGACGCGCGCCGAGACCCCGGCGGCCAGGGTAGTGGCCAGGGCGGCGGTCAGCGCGGCGACGGCCAGGGTGGCGGCGGCCAGGGCGGCGGCGGTTCGCGCGGTGACCGGGGCGGCTCGCGTGGCGGGCCGCAGCAGCGACCGGGGCGCGGCGGAGGGGCTCCGGCGCCGGAGAACAGTGCCATGGCGGACGCGCTGCGCCGCGCCGGCCTTGCCTGAGGTCTACGGCGCTGTCGAGCTGCCGTCGCGAATGACTCGGCTCGGCAGCGGACCCGCCTCGAGGCTGATCCGGGAGCGGTGGCCCGCCTTTCCAATCTTGGACAGTTGCCGTTCGCGGCGAACGGCAACTGTTCAAGATCCGGAGAGGCCGCCCGTCGTGCTGGTGCCCGCACCGAGGCTGGGGCGCTGGTTCGCCCCCGCTGCTAGGGCGACGGCGGACGCTCCGACCTCGCCTGAGGTGTCGGGGGTGCTGTCGAGCTGACCTCACGAACGACTCGCCCGGCTGACATCACGAGGGCTCGCTGCGCCTACAGCAGGAGGTCGCCTGCGCCGACAGCAGGCAAAGGTCACTGCCCGCACAGCACGGGGGGGGCAGGCTGTGCGCAGACAGCAGCGACGACTCAGCTCGACAGCGTGACCGGGAGATGGCCCCCGGAAACGTGGACATTGCGGTGCGGGGCGGGGCGCGTACCCTCGCGGGCGTGGGTGGGGACGACGGCCTAAAGTGGCGGGAGCGGCAGCGCCGCGCGGTGCGGGCCCACGCGGCGGCCGACGCCCGGCAGCGCGCCGCCGAGCAGGCGGAGGCCGCGGAGCTGGTGGCCCGGTTCGCCGCCGAGGCGCTGCGCCGCGGGCTACGCACCGAGCGGCTGACCGCGGCCGGCTACGACGGGCGAGGCCGCTACCGGACCCGGCTCACCGGCTGGTACGTGGACCGGGCGCGCAGCCGGGCGGTGGACACCGAGGGCCGCTTCTACCTGCTGGCCGTGCCGCCGAGCCTGCGCTCGCGGCTGTTCGGGGCCGACCCCGAGCCCGCCCCGCCGCCACTGGTGGTCGGGCGGGGCGGCCGGGACGGCGAGTCGGTGCCCCTGGCGACGCTGCTCAGCCTGCGTCTCGAGGCGGGCGACGACTCGCGCTGAACCCCGCGGGCCGGTCGGCCTGCTGCCGCGGCACGCCCCGCGCGGACCGCCGCTCCACCCGCCGCCACCAGGACCGCTGCACGACCAGGGTGAGCAGGCCGGCCAGCACGATGGCCGCCAGGTTGATCACGAGCTGGAGGGCGGAGCCGGCCGCCTCGGTCCAGACTCCGTAGGCCGCGGCGACCGCCACGTTCGCCGCCGCCGGCACGGTGGTCACCGAGATCAGCACGCCGACCAGCGAGCCGGACTTCTTCGCCGTCAGCGAGAGCATGCCGGCGATCCCGGCGAGCACGCCGACCACCCAGGAGAGCGCGTCCGGGCGCCAGATGAAGTCGGTCAGCGGCCGGTCGGCCAGCAGCAGGTCCCGGCTGACCAGCCCGGCGCCGGTGAGCGCCCAGGTGCTCAGCACGGTGACCAGCATGGCGGCGAGGAAGCCGACCACCAGGGCCTGCACGGACCGGCCGATGACGTCCGGCTGCCGGCGCAGCAGGGCCACGCAGAGCGCGGCGAGCGGGCCGAACTCCGGGCCGACCACCATCGCGCCGACGATCAGGATGGGCTGGTCGAGCAGCACGCCGATGCCGGCAATCATGGTGGCGACGGTGATCAGCGCCAGGAAGGTGCCGGTGAGCACGGTCTGCTCACCGGTCTTCGCGGCGATCTCGTCCCACACCACGGCGTCCTCGCCGTGCCCGGGGGCGTCGGCCGCAGCCTGGTCGGCCGCCGCTGACAGGGTCAGCTCGACGTCGTCGGCCGCGATCGCCCCGTGCGCCTCGACGCCCAACTCCTGCAGCCTGCGCAGCACGCCGTCGGCGCTCTCCCGGACCACGTCGCAGGTGATGTAGTCACCGGCCGGCTGGCGGGCGACCCCGGGGAGCACGACGAGGTGGGTGACGCCGGGATCGGCCGCCAGCAGATCCGCGACGGCACCCGACCTGTCCGGGGGCGAGATCACCCTCAGGTGCAGCACCGGCCACCTCCCCTGCGCTCGCGGCGGCCCAGCACCGCCGGCCGCCGCACTCTACTCGTCCCGCCGTGAGTTGGGCCGGATCAGGTGGTTTTGGGACGAGAGCCAGGGCACGGCATTACCTAAGTGCGTTGCTGTCCGTTTTACCGGCCGTGACCAGTCGCAGCGATCACCGTTACCCACCGTCCCGGTCGGAGGCCCGATGAGCGGCCGTATCTACCTGTCGCCGCCCGACGTCGGGCCTCTGGAGGAGTCGTACGTCCTCCAGGCGCTCCGCTCCGGCTGGGTCGCCCCCCTCGGCCCCGAGGTCGAGGCGTTCGAGCGGGAGATCGCCGAAAGGATCGGGGCCGCGCACGCCCTGGCGGTCAACTCCGGCACGTCCGCCCTCCACCTAGCGCTCCTGTCCCTCGGGGCGGGACCGGGCACCGTGGTGGTGGCGCCGACGATGACCTTCGTCGCCACCGCCAACGCCGCGGTCTACACCGGCGCCGAGCCCGTCTTCGTTGACTGCGACCGGGCGAACGGCAACATCGACGTCGCTGCGCTGGAGGAGATGCTGCACCGGCTGAGCCGGGCGGGCGAGAAGGTCGCCGCGGTGCTCGTGGCGGACATGTTCGGGAGCTGCGCCGAGTACGACGACATCCTGCCGGTCTGTGCCGCCGCCGGGGTGCCGGTCGTGGAGGACGCGGCGCAGGCTCTGGGTGCGACGCACCACGGGCGCCCGGCCGCCTCGTTCGGTCGGCTCGCCGCCCTCTCGTTCAACGGCAACAAGATCATCACGACCTCCGGTGGCGGCATGCTGGTCACCGACGACGCCGCGCTGCTCGCCCGCTGCCGGCACCTGGCCACCCAGGCGCGGGAACCCGTGCCCCACTACGAGCACGCGGACGTCGGTTACAACTACCGGCTGAGCAACCTGCTCGCCGCACTCGGACGGGCGCAACTGCGCCGGCTGGACGGCATGATGCGCCGCCGGCGACTGATCCGCGAGCGGTACGCCAAGCTCTTCTCCACCGTCCCGGGCGTACGCCTGCTGGCGGACGGCGACGAGGGCTCGAACTGCTGGCTGACCAGCATCGTGGTCGACCCGGAGCGGTCGGGGTGGCGGGCGGCGGAGCTCGGCACACACCTCGGCGCGCAGGACATCGAGACCCGGCCGGTGTGGAAGCCCATGCACCTGCAGCCAGTCTTCGCGGGTTGCCGGGCGGTGATCACCGGGGCGGCGGAGAACCTGTTCGCGCAGGGCCTCACGCTGCCCAGCGGTTCCGTCCTGGACGACCGCCGGATGGCGCGGGTCGTCGGCGCCATCAAGGAGTTCCTGGACCGCCGGCGATGACGGGCACCGCCGCCGGCGGGGCGTTCCCGACCTGGACGACGAGGAGGTAGGCGTGCGACCACTGCGAATCGCCGTCCTGTTGAAGACCAACCAGGGCGGGCTCTGGATCATCCCCCAGGTGGAGGAACTCCGCCGTCGCGGGCACGAGGTGATGGTGATCCTCCCGCCCGGCGCGGGCCGGCTGACGGAGGAGCTGCGGCGGAGTGGCGTCGAGGTGCACGAGTCACCGTTCGACTTCCGCTTCCGGCCCGCGATCGCGACCGTGCGCGGACTGTGGCGGCTCCGGCAGCTCGCTCGTCGGCTTCGCCTCGACGTGCTGAACTACCACCTGTACGCGTCCGCGCTCGCCGCGCGCTTCGCCACCGTCGGCCTGCCGTTGCGGCGGGTGCACATGGTGGCCGGACCGCTCTACCTGGAGTCCCCGCTGATCCGGGCGGCGGAACGCCTTCTGTGGCGGCTGGACAGCGTGACCATCTGCGGCACCGGCTACACCTCCCGGCTTTACGGGGCGCTCGGGTGCCCGGCGGATCGGCGGCCGGTGAAGTCCTACGGGGCACGGACCCCTCACTTCGCCGCCCTGGAGGGCCCGGCCGGCCGGGAGGAAACCCGGGCCAAGGCCCGCGCGGAACTCGGCATCGAGGAGGACGCGTTCGTCGTCATCATGGTTGCGTACGTCTATCCACCTCGGAAGATGGTCTTCCAGGGGCGCGGCATCAAGGGCCACGACGTGCTGCTGACGGCGTGGCAGGCGTTCCACGAGCTGCACCCGCGCTCCCGGCTGCTGCTCGTGGGCGCCGGCTTCTCGCCTGCCGGTGAGGCCCACCGGCAGGAACTGGTTCGGCAGTTCCACCTGGACCGGGACGACAGCGTTTCCTGGCTGACCTCGGTGGCGGACGTCCGCGACTGCTATCGGGCGGCCGATGTCAGCGTCAGCCCGTCGCTCTCTGAGGGGCACGGCGCCGCCTGCGAGGCCAGCGCGTCGGGGGTGCCGTGCATCGTCAGCGACGCCGGTGGGTTGCCCGAGACGGTGGACGAGACGACCGGCTGGGTGGTGCCGCGGGGGGACCCGACGGCGCTGGGTGCTGCGTTGCGGGGCGCGTACCGCGAGTTCGTCGACGGCGAACTCCGGGCGCGCGGTGAACGGGCACAGCGGTTCGCCATCCGGCACTTCGACAACCGGACGACGGCGGTCGGGGTCGCCGACATCGTGGAGGCCGCGTGCCGGACCATCGCCGGGAGGCCCTGATGCGGGTCGTAGTGACGTCGGAGTCCCGATTCAGTCGCACGCCGGACGGTCGGGTGTGGGTCGAGGCCGGGCCGGCCAACCCGGTCTGGCGCCGCTACCTAGTGGCTTTCGATCAGGTACGGATCGCCGCCCGGGTTCGCGATGTTACCGAGGTACCGGATGCGGCCGCCCGTGTGGACGGAGACGGGGTCGAGGTCTGGCCGCTGCCGTACTACCTCGGCTTCCGCGGGTACCTGCAACGGCGGTGGGCCGTCGCCCGGTCGGTGACCGCCGCGGCGGACCGGCGGGACGGCGTGATCCTCCGGGTGCCCTCCCCGATCGGCTCCCTGCTGGCGGCGGCACGGGACCGCGCCCGCCTGCCGTACGCCCTGGAGGTGATCGGCGACCCGTATGACGTGCTCGCTCCCGGCGTGGTCCGGCACCCGCTGCGGCCGCTGCTGCAGGTCGCGTCGACCCGGCGGCTCCGCCGGCAGTGCCGAACCGCCGCCGCGGTGGCGTACGAGACGGAGCGGCGCCTGCAAAGCAGGTACCCGGCCCTGGCGGCGACGCCCACAGCGGCCATCTCCAGCGTCGACCTGCCGCCCGCAGCGTTCGTGGCGCAGGCCCGCCCGGTCCGGCCGCCGCTGCGGGACGTAACCCTGGTCTCGGTCGGTTCCCTGGAACAGCTCTACAAGGGCATCGACACTCTCATCGAGGCACTCGCGCTGATCCCCGCCGCCGGGCTCCACACGCGGCTGGTGCACGTGGGAGTGGGTGCCTACCGTTCCCACCTGGAACAGCTCGCCGCCCGGCTGGGTGTCGCGCACCGGGTGACGTTCACCGGACCGCTGCCCACCGTCGAGGCGGTCCGTCACCAACTGGACGCGGGGGACCTCTTCGTGATGCCCTCGCGCACAGAGGGATTGCCGCGAGCGCTCATCGAGGCGATGGCTCGGGCGCTCCCGGCGGTCGGCTCCACCGCAGGTGGCATTCCGGAACTCCTTGCGCGGGAGCACCTCGTCCCACCCAACGACCCCGCCGCTCTGGCCGCCGCCATCACGGGCGTCCTGACCGACCCCGACGCGCTGGCCGCCGCCTCGGCTCGCAACCTCGCGCGGGCTCGCGACTTTTCCGCCGAGACCCTCGACGCACGGCGTGCCGAGTACTACCGGGCGGTTGCCGAAGCCACCGAGCGGCGGCGGACGCGTCGCGTCACACCAGTCCCTGGGCTGCCCTCCCGCTGACCGGCCCACAAGCGAAGGCGCCCCGCGCCGGCTGGCGGGGGCGCCTTCGGAGACGTCGGGCTACCCCTGCTGGCGTCCGGCGACCTCGCGGAGGATCTCTAGATAGCGGCCGAGCTGGTCCTCCCGAAACAAGCCCTCCAGGGCGGCGGCCGGGACAGCGGGGAGCCAGCCGACCTGCTCCTTCACGGCGAGCCACTCCCGCAACTGCCTGGCAATGGAGTGCGGGTCGTTGTGGGTGACACCGGCGCCGCGTTCCCGCAGCAGCTTCGCCGCCACGCCGCCCTCGTACCCGAGCAGGAGGATCGGGCGGCGGGCGTACAGGTAGTCGAATATCTTGCCGGTCATCGTGCCGGCATCCCGGGGGTCGTTCCACATCAACAGGACGAGCGCGTCCGCGTCCGCCTGGATCCGCCAGGACTTCTCCGGAGGTACCGATCCCAGCACGCTGACCGAATCCGCCACCCCGGCACGCTCGACGGCTGCGCGGACGACCCCGTTGTCCTCCCCGGCGAAGACCACGTGGACGCGGGCCGCGTCCGGGCCGAGCAGAGCGATCGCGTCGAGCAGCGGGCGGGGGTCCCGCTTCCCCGGGTAGACGTTTCCGGTGTGGGCCAGGGTCAGCGTGGTCGCGGACAGGCCGTGGCCGCCTGGCCCGGGGCCGTTAGGCACCATGGGTGCCGGTAGCGGTCTGCCGTCGATGCCGTTCATGATCACGTGGGTGTCGACCCCGAACGTTCGACGCAGGGTCTCGGCCAGTGGCTCGGAGACGGTCACGCAGGTCGCGACCGACCGGAGCACCCGACGTTCCAGCCTCCGGTCGACCGCCAGCCGCGGCACCGACCGTACCCAGTACTCGTTACCCACCGACCAGAGGTCCCGGTAGTCGGCGACCCAGGGCACCCGGAGCCGGCGTGCGAGTGACGCCGCCACCGCGAAACCGGAGAAGGGCGGACCGGACACCAGAATGACGTCCGGCCGCCAGTCGCTCGCAGCGCGCTCAAAGCCCCGGACTGCCGGCCGGATCCAGTTGAGCTGTGGGTCGGGCAGCAGCAGTTCCATTCCGGCCTTGACGAGCCAGCGCTTCATGCCACTGCGGACCGCGGCGATCCTCCGCCTTGACCGAGTCGGTTGGCCGGCACCCGGCACGACCACAGGCCGGTTGAACCGGGGAAGCTTCGGCGACGGGGCGACCCGGATCACACGCTCCTCGGGCAGCGGAGTCGGCTCGCCGCCCTGGTCCGCACCGATGGCGGTCAGCACGCGGACGTCCCACCCCTGCCGCAGCGCCAGGGCGGCGAGCGCCGCCGGTCGGCGGGCCCCGATCGTCTCGGCGGGCGGGAAGTGGTAGGAGATGACGAGCAGCCGCAGCGGTGTCCCGGGATTCCGTGGACTGTCGGTCACGGCTGGCCTCCTGGCCACCAGCGGCGAACGCCCTGCATTGACGCGCACTCCTCTCCTCGCCTCCCCATCCGATCAACGAGGGATGCCCGCGGGAGACATGGCAGCCGCGGAAGGCAGGAAGTATGGCCGCCGTGAGCCTTTAGCCCCGCGACACGAGCTGCGGCGCCGAGCCGGCGGGCCACCAGCCAGAGCGACCACCCCTCCAGCCACATTGATTCGGCGACAACGGACTCAATTCAGGAACGGTCTCAGCGCCTCCGCAGCGGCCGTTCCGTCATGCCACCGGCAGACAAATCCCGGCCCCTGCGCCGCCAATCCCGCGTACCGCTCCGGGCCGTCGACGATGCCCGCGATCACGTCCGCGAAGACGGCCGGAGGGGCGTTCACGATCGGCGGCGGCTCCGGCATCAACGCCGTCGTTTCGTCACCCACATAGCCGACGACAAGCCGGCCAGCCGCCATCGCTTCCACCGCCGCCACCCCGTAGCTGCCGGTGAGGATCTGGTCGACCACCACATCCGTCCGGGCGATCAACGCGGGCATCGCCTCGTTCGGCACCAGCCCCGGATTCACGTAGCGGATCCGCCCGCGTCGTGCGAGATCCTGCAGGACCGGCTCGATGACCTCCGTGCCCTTGATCGGTGGAGAGGTGCGGCTCGGCCGGTGCAGCACGGTCGGCACCCGGTCCCGCAGCGCCGGTCTGTCTGCCGCCCACACCACCGGGTCGATCGAAACCGGCAGCCACCTCGCCCAGCCGGCGTCAAGTAGCAGGTCGGGGGTGGACACGAACAGCGGTGCCTCCAGCTCCCGGGCGATCTGCCGGTTCTGCCGGGCCCGATCCGCGGCGGCCGCCACCCAGCTCTGCGGGGCGCTCGCGTAGTAGGAGAACGAATGCCGACGCATGTGCGCCTCGGGGTCACGTAGGTCGGTGCCGTGGGAGATCAACGCTACGGCCAGGCCGTCGCTGCGTAGACGGTCATAGTCGGCGTCGATGTGGACCAGGCCGGGCCGCCCGTACACCGGCAGGAAACCGTCCACCGCCAGGTGCGTCACCCCCCGCAGGACCCGGTGACGCGTCCACGCTACCCGCCCCCACTCGGGCATCACACGGGGGTGAGGCAGCCGCCGGTCGACGGGGAACCGAAACCCTCCCCGCTGGAACGGCAACCGGTCCGGAAAGGCGAACGCAACCGCCGGAACACCGAACGCCCGCCGCACCGCCCGCGCCCACTGGTGAGCCTGCCCGGCATAGTTCGCCGGTCCCACCGCGAAGCCCCGCACCGTGGCCGTCACTTGACTGCTGCGCACCCGCTGCCTCTCCAGTCTGTTCCCGCTCATCCGGACACCGCGGCTGGCTGCTTGGCGGTCGCCTGCCCGGTAGAACGGGCCGGAGCCTGCCGGTACAGCCAGCCGGCCGCCGACCCGAGCATCCCCACCGTCACCACCACGACACCGGCAGCGAACAGCAGCCCGGAGACGTGGCCCTTAACCGCCAGCAGCAGCGGATAGCTCACCCCGGCGGCGGAGAGGAACAGCCAACGGTGACGCAGCCACACGCGCAGCGGCACCCCGACCAGGTGCAGCGACCACCGCACGTAGTACACACTGATAACCGTGCCGGCCGCCGCGTAGCAGGCCACCCCGACCGTGGGACCCCCACCGGCCACGCCGACCGCCAGCGAACCGACCCGCACCGCCGTCTCCACCCCCGACAGCAACAGCAGCCGCCGCAACTCGTTCTTCACCGTCATGAGGGTGGACAGCGGGCTGGACACGAACGACGCCGCCAGCCACGGCGCGAGGACCGCCGCCAGCACTCCGGCCTGACGCCACCGGTCCCCGAACGCCGCCGCAAACAGCTCCGGCCCTGCCACCGCCACCAACCCGAAGCACGGCACCGCCAGCATCGCCAGCCCCGACGCGGTGCGGTCCACTGCGTCGCGCAGGTCACCGCCGTCCCGGTCGAGCTGGGCGAGCTTCGGGTAGAGGACCGCGCTGACCGCCTGTCCGACGAGGGCGGTGGGCAGAGTGAGGATGCGGGTGGCGAACGCGAACAGCCCGGACACGGTCACGCCGTAGCAGGCCGCGACGATCGGGGACACCGCGGCGACGCTGAGAGTGTTCAGCACGGCCGGCACGGTCGACAGCAGGCAGAACTGCCGCCACCGGTGCGCAGTCGCCCACCAG
>NZ_WBKT01000132.1 GCF_008868175.1 Micromonospora sp. AMSO31t | reverse complement strand
CGGGGCCGGCGCCGCCGTCGGGCGGCGCGGCCGGTCGCAGGGGCCGAACCGTCGATCTTTGCTCGCCGTCCACCACCCGTCGAGTATCACCCATGACTGCCGAGGCGTCAGGTCCGGCCGTACCCTGGTGGCATGCCCCGCTACGAGTTCCGCTGCCGCGCCTGCGGCGACACCTTCGAGGTCAACCGCCCGATGGCCGACGCCGGTCAGCCGGCCTCCTGCCCACAGGGACACGCCGACACGGTGAAGCTGCTTTCCGCGGTGGCGGTCACCGGCCGGGGTGGATCCGGACCGGTCGGCGGGGCCTCCGCCCCGGCCGGCGGTGGCTGCTGCGGCGGCGCCTGCGGCTGCTGACCGACCGTCCGCCCTCGGCCCGCCGGTCGATCCGGCCTGCCGCCCGTGTGATCCTTTGGCACCTTGGGTCGGAATCGCCCCGGCCGTTCTCACGATGCGTGACCGCGTGACCATAGGGCAGCATGAAGCCGACGTCACGGGGCGGAGGTTCCAACGCATGTCGCCACGGATCCACCTCCCGAGCGGCTGGGTGACCTTCGTCTTCACCGACATCGAGGGCTCCACGCGACTGGCCCAGCTGCTCGGTCCGGGCTACCGCCCGGTTCTGCGGGAACACCGCCGGTTGCTGCGCCACACGCTGGCCGGCACCGACGGCGCCGAGCTGCTGACCGAGGGCGACTCGTTCTTCCTCGCCTTCCCGGACGCGGGGGCGGCGGTGCACGCCTGCCTCACCGCGCAACGCGCGCTGGGCGACCACGACTGGCCCACTCCGGAGGCCGCGCCCCGGGTCCGGATGGGGCTGCACACCGGCTACGCCGAACCCCGCGACGGCGAGTACGCCAGCCCCGAGGTGCACCGGGCCGCCCGGGTGGCCGCCGCCGCCCACGGTGGACAGGTGCTCTGCTCGGCGGCGACGGCCCGGCACGCCGACCCGCTGCCCGACGGGGCGTCCCTGTTGGACCTCGGGCTGCACCGGCTGCGCGGCTTCGACGACCGGGAGCGGCTGTTCCAGCTCGTCGCGCCCGGCCTGGAGCGGAGCTTCCCGCGGCCGCGTACCGCCGACGCGGTGGCGCACAACCTGCCCACCCAGGTCACGTCGTTCGTGGGCCGGCAGGCCGAGCGGTCCGAGCTGCGGCGGCTGGTCGAGGCGTACCGGCTGGTGACCGTGCTGGGGGCGGGCGGGGCCGGCAAGACCCGGCTGGCCGTGGAGCTGGCCTCCGGGGTGGTCGAGGCGTACCCGGACGGGGTGTGGTTCGTCGACGTGGCCGCGGTGACCGACCCGGGGCTGGTCGCGTTCGAGATCGCCGCCGTGCTCGGGCTCCGCCCGGAGCCCGGCCGCCCCATGGTGGACACCCTGGTGGAGTACGCGGCGGCCCGGCGGATGCTGGTCGTGCTGGACACCTGCGACGCGCAGCCGGCCGCCTCGGCCGAGGTGATCTCCCGGCTGCTGGCCGGTGGCCGGGGCGTGCGGGTGCTGGCCACCAGCCGGGAGTCGTTCGGCGTACCCGGTGAGGTGGTGTGGCGGATCCCGCCGCTGTCGGTGGACCCGGGCCCGGACGGCGGGGCCAGCGACGCCGTGGCCCTGCTGCTGGACCGCACGGCGGCGGCCCGGGGCGGCCGGGCGCCGGAGCCCGCCGAGCAGGCCGACCTGCGCCGGGTGGTCCGGCGCCTGGACGGGCTGCCGCTCGCCATCGAGCTGGCCGCCGCGCGGCTGCGGGTGCTGTCGGCCGGGCAGCTCGCCGAGCGCCTCGACGACATGCTGGGCACGCTGGACGCCGGGCGGGACGAGCCGGAGCCGCCCGTGGTGGAGCCCGGCTGGACCGGCAACCAGCAGGACACCGTCGACCTGGTGGCCGCCGCGAAGGGGGCCGCTCCGGCCACCCCGGCCAGCCGCGCGGTGCAGCGCTCGGCGAACGAGCGGCACCTAACCATGCAGGCCACGGTCACCTGGTCGTACCGGACGTTGGGGGCGCGCTCGGCCCGGCTGCTGCGGTGGCTGGCCGTCTTCGCCGGCCCGGTGGACCTGCCGACCGTGCAGTGGCTGCTCGACGACGACCCGCTGGACCCGCTGTCGGTGCTCGTGGACAAGTCGATGGTGCTGGCCGAGCCGCGCGCCTCGGGCAGCACCTACCGGATGCTGGACCCGATCCGGGCGTACGCGGCCCGGCGGCTCATCGAGGCCGGCGAGGAGCAGGCCGCCCGGGACCGGCACGTCGCCTGGTCCCGGCACGCCCTGGAACGGGCCCACCTAGGCCCGGACGGCCGCCCGGTCACCCTCTCCCTGTACGCGCTCGACCCGCTCGCCGGTGAGCTGCGGGCCGCGCTGCGCTGGTGCGCCACCGGTGGCAGCGCCCGTTCGGGCCTGCGGCTGGCCGGCGGGCTGGACCAGTGGTGGCGGGAGCGGGGGCTGGCCCGGGAGGGGCGGCTCTGGCTGTTCCGGCTCTACGGCCGGATCGCCGAGACGGGGGAGTCGATCCCGGAGGCGGAGCTGGCGGCGGCGTACCACATGCACTCGTTGCACGCCGGGGCGGACGGCGAGTTCGCCGAGGAACTGCGTTACTCGCAGCGGGCCGAGGCGGCCGCCCGGCAGGCCGGTGATCTGGGGTTGCTGGCCCGGGTGCTGGCGGGACGGGCCGCGCCGCTGGTCGACATGGGACAGTTCGTCGAGGCGGAACGGATCTGCCGGGAGGTCATCGACTGGGCGTACGCCCAGGACGTGGTCTCCGACGCGCTGCTCGCCGTCTACAACCTCGCCGAGCTGCTGTGGCGCCGGGGGGCGCTGGAGGAGGCGGCCGAGGTGCTCGGCGCGGCCCGCCCGGTGGAGGCGGCCCGCCCGGTCGAGCGGGGCCGCCGCTCGGTGGACATGCTGCTGGGTCTGGTCGCGCTGGCCCGGGGTGACCTGGTCGCCGCGCACGAGCACCTGCTCGTGGCGCTCCGCTCGCGGATGAACCACGGCTACCTGGGCCGGGCCTGCGACACCGTGAACGCGATCGCGGTGCGCTGCGCGCTGGGCGGCGAGCCGGTGACGGCGGCCCGGCTGTTCGGGGCGGCCCAGGCCACCCGGGCGAGCCTGCGTGCCACCCCGGGGATCTACGGCCCCTACTGGCTGGCCCGGCAGGTGGACCTGCGGCGGGTGCTGGGTGACGCGGCGTTCGACGCCGCCTGGGCCAGCGGGGCCGCCCTCCGCCTGGAGGAGGCGGCCACCCTGGCCCTCGACCTGGAACATCCCGACCTGACCACCCCCGACTCGCCCCGCTTCACGGCTCCCGCGCCGCGCCGCTCCACGGCGAGTTGACCAGGAGGTTCGCGCCGGGATCCGGGCCTGCGGCGACGCGAACCTCCGGATCGACGGGGGGTCAGTGCCGGGCGGCCGCGCGTTCGGCGTCGGCCTTCATCCGCGCGGCGCGGTCGAGGTCGGCCTGTTGGACGGCGGCGACCGAGCCGAAGACGCTCACCGCCTGGTAGTAGGTCCAGGCCAGGCTGTAGCAGGCCGGTCGCACCACGGTGTTGTAGGTGGCGCAGACCCGCTTCAGGTCGGCGTAGAAGGCGCTGTCGAGCCGGGACTTGTTGGCCGGGAACACCCCCATCGCCTTGTGGTTGCGGTAGCCGAAGTCGTGCCGGTAGCAGGAGAGGCTGAAGCTGAAGCCGAGCGGGTTGTCCGGGCTGGATGAGCAGTAGTCGGTCGACCAGTCGAAGGCGTACTCGGTCCAGGGCGCCCGGTTCACTCGGGCGGAGTTCCAGGCGGCGTAGCTGCTGGCGCTGGTCTGCGTCCAGCTGGAGAGCACGGCGAGCTTCTGCTCGCGGCTCACCGCGGCGGCGGCGGGGGTGGCCACGCCGACGGCGGTGAGCAGGGCGATCGTGCCGGCGGCGAGCAGGGTGGTGAGACGTCGGGACACGGTTACCTCCCCGGGGATGTGGGGCCAGATGTCGACGATTGTCGATCGACGGCGGAGCCGCGGGCGATGCCGCGGGCGACGTGTTGGTGACATGCGTCGAAACAGACGAATGCCTTGCGTCGGGGGTCGCCGGCCGTATACTCGTCTACGAGTAATCGGTGGCGAGGAGGCGGCGGTGCCGAAGCGACGCCCGGTCGGGAACCTGATGGCCCTCGCCGTGCTCGCGGCGCTGGTCGAGCGCCCCCGCCACCCCTACGAGATCGCCGCCGTGCTGCGCGCCCGCGGCAAGGACCAGGACATGCCGATCAAGTGGGGCTCGCTCTACACGGTGGTGGCGAACCTGGAGCGGCACGGCCTCATCGCGGCGGTGGAGAGCGGCCGGCAGGGGCGGCGCCCGGAGCGCACCGTCTACCGGATCACCGAGGCCGGGCGAGCCGAACTCGTCGACTGGACCCGCGAGCTGGTCGCCGTCCCGGAGCGGGAGCAGCCCCGGTTCGAGGCCGGCCTGTCGGTGCTCGGCGTCCTCGGGCCCGACGAGGCAATGGAGCTGCTGCGGGAGCGCCTCGACCGGCTGGAGGGCCAGCTCGCCGCGCAGCGGGCGGCGCTGGCCGGGCACGCCCGCGAGGTGCCCCGCATCTTCCTCATCGAGGCCGAGTACGACCTGGCCGTCCGGGAGGCCGAGGCGACCTGGGTGCGCGGCCTGCTCGACGAGTTGACCACCGGCGCGCTGCCGGGTCTGGCCGAGTGGCGGGCCTGGCACGAGACCGGCGCGGTGCCGCCCGAGTGGGCGCACCTGGCGGAGAGAGGGACCGAGCCGCACAGAGACCTGGCGGACCTGGCGGAGAGGGGGACCGAGCCGCACTGAGAGCGGACCCCGGCGGGGGTGCGGTAACACCACCGCCGGGGCCCCGACCTGCGAACCGAGACCGCGGGAACGGCAACCCGGCCGCAAGGTGGCAACCGCAACGATAACCGGGCTTCCGTCCCCGGGTCGGTTCGTGCCCGCACGACCCGAGGCTGGAGGACGAGATGAGTACGAAGGACCTGCGCGCGCCCAAGCGCAAGCTGCTGCCCGAGATGGAGGGCAGGACCGTCCGCTGGTACGCGCGAAACCGCGGCTCCGCTGCGCAACTGGCCGAGTACCGGCGGCAGGCCGCCCGGCTGGCCGAGGGGCTGCCCGCCGGGGCGGCGGTGCTGGAGGTGGCGCCCGGCCCCGGCTACCTGGCGATCGAGCTGGCCCGGCTGGGGCCGTACCGGATCACCGGGCTGGACGTCAGCCACACGTTCGTGGAGCTGGCGGGGGAGTCGGCCCGGCGCGCCGGGGTCGAGGTGACCTTCCGCCAGGGCGACGTGCACGAGCTGCCGTTCTCGGCGGACTCGTTCGACCTGGTGGTCTGCCAGGCCGCGTTCAAGAACTTCGTCCGCCCGGTGCGGGCGCTGGACGAGCTGCACCGGGTGCTCCGGCCGGGTGGCCGGGCGGTGATCCACGACCTGCGCGCCGACGCCACACCGGCGGACATCGAGCGGGAGGTGGCCCGGATGGGGCTGGGCGGGCTGGACGCCTTCTGGACCCGCTCGGCCCTGCGGATGCTGCGGCGGCGGGCGGTCACCGCCGGCGCCTTCGCCCGGCTCGCCGCCGAGAGCGCCTTCGGCGGTGCCGAGGTGGACCGGGACGGGCTGATCGGGTTGGAGGTGCGGCTGCGCAAGGCCGCCTGAAGACGCCGGGACGCCCGGGGCACGAGCCCCGGGCGTCCCTTGTCGTGGCGGGTCAGCGCACGAAGCGCGGCGGGCTCGCGGGGCCCTCGTTCCAGACCCGGTCCAGCGCGGTCACGTAGTAGGTGTAGCGCGCGCCGGACGCCGCCGTGGTGTCCACCCAGGACTGCACGTTGCCGTCCGCGCGGACGGTGGCGACCAGGTGGGACGCGTCGGCGAAGTCGCAGCGGCCGGCCAGGCCGACACCGTCGAACCGGTAGATCGCATAACCGGTGGCCTTGCCGAACGGGCCCTTGCCGTCGGCCGGCTGCCGCCAGCTCAGGCGCACCCCGTCGGCCTGCCGCTCGGCGCCGGTCACGACCGGGAAGAGCAGCGGCTTGGCCGGGAGCTGCGACATGGTCGGCACCAGCGCCGGGCGGGAGTAGTGCTCGGCCGCGTAGATGTCGGTGGCGCCGAGCCGGTTCGCCCGCACCTGGACGGCGGAGAAGTGCACGTTGCCGAGCACCTCCGGGTACGACCGGTTGAGCGTCAGGTGGTTCGACAGCTCCTGCGGGTTTATCCAGAACGAGCCGTACGCGGGGTCACCGCTCTTGTAGTCGGCCTGTCCGATGTAGAGCTGGACGTTGGTGCCCCGCACGGTCTCGGCCCACCACGGCACGAGCCGGGCGTAGTCGGCCGCCGGGTACTGGCCGATGTACCAGTAGAGCTGGGGCACGATGTAGTCGATCCACTCCTCCTTGACCCACTTGCGGGTGTCGGCGGAGATGATGTCGTACGACTGCGAGCCGGTGGTGTCCGAGCCGTTCGGGTCGGCCGACTTGTTGCGCCAGATGCCGAAGGGGCTCACGCCGAACTTCACCCAGGACTTGGCCGACTTGATCTTGGCGTTCATCTCCTGGATCAGCAGGTTGATGTTGTCCCGCCGCCAGTCGGCCTTGTCGGTGAAGCCCCGGTTGTACTGGGCGAAGGTGGCGTCGTCCGGGTACTGGTACGTGCCACTCGGGTACGGGTAGAAGTAGTCGTCGAAGTGCACGCCGTCGATGTCGTACCGCTTGACGGCGTCCATCATCGCGGTCTGCACGAACTCGCGGACCTCGGGAATGCCGGGGTTGTAGTAGAGCCGGCTGCCGGCGACCCCGGCCGGCGGGTAGGCGAACACCCAGTCCGGGTGCTGGCGCACCGGGTGGTTGGGGGCGAGCTTCGCGATGTCGGCGCCCGCGCCGCCGGGGGCCGGCATGGAGACCCGGTACGGGTTCATCCAGGCGTGGAACTCCAGGTTCCGCTTGTGCGACTCCTCGACGAGGAAGGCCAGCGGGTCCCAGCCCGGGTCCTGGCCGCGGACCCCGGTCAGGTACTCCGACCAGGGCTCGACCGGCGAGGGCCAGAACGCGTCGGCGGTCGGGCGGACCTGGACCACGACGGCGTTGTGGTGCAGCTTCTGGGCCAGGTCGAGCCAGGCCAGATATTCGGCCTTCTGCTTGGCGACCTGGTCCGGTGCGGTCCAGGAGTCCTTGCTGGGCCAGTCGATGTTCGTCACCGAGGCGATCCACATGGCCCGGAACTGCCGCTTCGGGACGGCCGGGTCGGTGACGCAGGTGGTCGCGGTGGATTCGGTCGCCGTGTTGCTCTCCGCGGCGCTCGCGGGGGTGCCGGCGACGAGCGTGCCGAGCAGCGCCAGGGCCAGCCCGGCGGCTCCGAGCCGAGTTGCCTTCATGCGGTGCGGTCCCTTCGTTGGGGCTCACGGGGGCGTGTCGGGTGGCGGCGGACGGGCGGCGCATCCGGCAAGATTCGCCGCACTGTATCTGTCACCGGTAGAAAACTTTCATCAATCCGGACAGGGCGCAAGACCTCCGGACGGATCGATGTGCAGGTGGGGCCGAACGTCCGAGGGTGAGCCGGGCCACCGCCCGATTCGTGATCTGTCCGACACCTCCCGGACCGGATTAGCGGGCGAAGGGCCTGGGTAGCTTGCCCGATCACGGACCGCCACCGTGGTGGTCGCACGGTGGGAGGTGGTCATGTCCGTCCTACGGACCAAACCGATCCGGGACGTGCTCGCCCAGGGTGAGGCCGACGGCGAGGACGGCCGGCCCGGCCTGCGCCGCCGCCTCGGCGCGATCGACCTCATGGGCTTCGGCATCGGCATCGTGATCGGCACCGGCATCTTCACGCTGACCGGCATCGAGGCGAAGAACCACGCCGGTCCGGGCGTGGTGATCTCGTTCGCGATCGCCGGCGTGGTCGCGCTGCTGGCCGCCCTCTGCTACGCGGAGCTGGCGTCCAGCGTGCCGACCGCCGGCAGCGCCTACACCTACGCCTACGCGACGATGGGCGAGATCGTCGCCTGGATCATCGGCTGGGACCTGCTGCTGGAGTTCGCGCTCGGCTCGGCGGTGGTGGCCCGCGGCTGGTCCGGCTACCTCGCCGAACTCCTCAACCTGCCCAGCGCCTGGTTCGCCGAGGAGGGCAGCGTCGTCAACCTCGGCGCGATCGCCATCGTGCTGATCCTCGGCGCGATCGGCATCGTCGGCATCCGCGAGTCCGCCCGGGTGACCAACCTGCTGGTCCTGGTCAAGGTCGCCATCTGCGTGTTCATCGTGGTCGCCGGGGCGTTCTTCGTGAAGGCCGCCAACCTCAGCCCGTTCGTCCCGACCGCCGAGCCGGCCGGGGGCGGAGAGGACGGCATCCGGCAGCCGGTCACCCAGGCCGTCTTCGGGCTGGAACCGTCGATCTTCGGCTTCGCCGGGGTGCTGACCGCCGCCGCCGTGGTGTTCTTCGCGTACACCGGTTTCGAGGCCGTGGCGAACCTCGGCGAGGAGACCCGCAAGCCGCGCCGCGACCTGCCGCTGGGCCTGCTCGGCACGCTGGGCATCTCCACCGTGCTGTACATCGGCGTCTCGCTCGTGCTGGTCGGCATGGTGCGCTACACCGACATCGACGAGGGCGCCCCGATCGCCTCGGCCTTCGAGGCGGTCGGCGCCGGCTGGGCCGCCATCCTGGTCTCCATCGCCGCCGTCGCCGGCCTGACCAGCGTGATCCTGGTCGACCTGGTGGCCATGGGCCGGATCGGCTTCGCCATCGGTCGGGACGGGCTCATCCCGCCGTCCATCGCCAAGATCCACCCGCGCTGGGGCACCCCGTACCGGATCTCGGCGATCATGACGGTCGGCGTGGCCCTGCTCGCCGGCTTCCTGCCGCTCTCCGCGCTGGCCGACCTGGTCAGCATCGGCGCGCTCTGCGCGTTCGTGCTGGTCTCGATCGCGGTCCCGATCCTGCGCCGGCGGCGCCCGGAACTGGAGCGGCCGTTCAAGGTGCCGTTCTCGCCGGTGCTGCCGATCGTGTCCGCGCTGGCCTGCCTCTACCTGATGTTGAACCTGTCGGTGGAGACCTGGCTCCGGTTCCTCGCCTGGATGCTGCTCGGCGGGCTCATCTACTTCGGCTACGGCCACCGGAAGAACCGCCTGGCCCGCCGCGAGGCGGCCACGGACGAACCGGCGCCCGCCACCCGCTGACCCCGCGCAAGGAGGGGCCCCTTCTTGACAGACGTCTGTCAAGAAGGGGCCCCTCCTTCAGCTCAGGGGCGCGGCTGGGGTTCCGCCGTCGGGCCCTTCACCACGGGCCGGCCGTCGGTCCAGACCACCTCGTCCAGCCAGACCTGGCGGCCCGGGTCGGTGCTGCCCTCCTGGCCGGGCGGCCACGCGTGGTACAGCAGCCAGGTGCGGCCGTCCTTCTCGATCATCGACGCGTGCCCCGGGCCGGAGGCGACCGCGTTCGATGTCAGGATCGGGTTCTCCGCGGCCTTCACGCACGGCCCGGTGGGGCTCTCGCAGACCGCGTAGCCCTCGGCGTAGGTGTCCTTGTCGTAGGCGTTCGCGGCGAAGAAGAGCAGCAGCTTCCCGTCGTGCCGGTGGAAGAACGGCCCCTCGATCAGCGTGCCCTCCCAGGGCTCGGTCTGCTTGAGCAGCTTCGTCGGCGTGCCCACCAGCCGCAGCCCGTCCGGTGAGAGGCGCTGCGACCAGAGCCAGGTGTCCACCCCGACGGCGTTGCCGTCGTTCTTCCAGAGCAGCCAGAGGCTCCCGTCCGTGTCCCGGTACGGGCTGGCGTCGATCGAGCCGCCCAGCTCGGCCTGGCAGACCAGCGGCCCGTCCGCGTCGTCCCGGTACGGCCCGAGCGGGGTGGCCGCCAGCGCCCGGCCGAGGCACTGCCGGCCGGAGGCCCGGTCGGCCACCGTGTAGTAGAGGGCGAACCGGTCCGGGGCCAGCTGGATGACCTCCGGCGCCCAGGTCTTCCCGGCGTCGGCCCAGGCCGGCAGGTCCGGCAGGGCGTCACCGGCCTCGGTCCACGCGACCAGGTCGGGCGAGGTGAGCACCGGGACGTTCCGGCCACCGGAGTTGGTGTGGAACAGGTACCAGGTGTCGCCGACCCGGATCGCCTGCGGGTCGGGGGCGTCGGTCCGGATGACCGGGTTGGTGTACACGTGCGCGCCCTCCGGCGTACTCGACGGGGTTTCTCCGCTGCCGCAACCGGCGACGAGCAGCGCGGCGGCCAGGGCCGCCGCGCCGCGTCGCCGAATCCGCCGGTCGGTCATCCCTTCAGACCGCTGCGCGACACGCCCTGGATGATGTGCCGCTGGGCGAGCACGAAGAGGATCAGCACCGGCACGCTGGCCAGCACCGCCCCCGCCATGATCACCGGGTAGTCGGTCACGTAGGCGCCCTGGAGCAGGCCCAGGCCGGCCGGCAGGGTCAGCCGCTCCGGGCTGAACAGCACGTAGACCGGCCACAGGAAGTCGTTCCAGTTGGTCAGGAACGACAACACCGCCAGGGTGGCCAGCGCCGGCTTCGACAGCGGCAGGAGCACCTGGGAGAAGACCTGCCAGTGGTTCGCCCCGTCCAGCACGGCCGCCTCCTCCAGCTCGGCCGGGATGGAGAGGAAGAACTGGCGCAGGAAGAAGACCCCGAACGCGCTCGCCGCGCCCGGCACGACGATCACCGTCAGGGTGTCGATCCAGCCCAGCCGATCGGCGATCACGAAGTTCGGAATGATCAACGAGGTGGGCGGCAGGAACAGCGTCCCGACGATCAGCGCGAAGCTCACCTTCCGGCCCCGGAACCGCAGCCGGGCCAGGGCGTACGCGGCCATCGACGCGGTGACCAGCACCAGCAGCGTGTGCAGGCTGGCCGCGAGCATGCTGTTGAGGAACCAGCGCAGCACCGGGTTGGCGGTGTTGCCGAGGATCTGGTCGAAGCCGTACGTGGAGAACGGGTGCGGCAGCCAGCTCGGCGGGTCCTGCTGCGCGTCCTCGTACGTCTTCAGCGAGGTGAGGAGCATCCAGACCAGCGGGGTCACGAACACCGCGGTGATCAGGAGCAGCGCGCCGTAGCGCGCCACCCGACGCACGTTCGTCATGGTCGTCCCCTCAGTCTTCCCGGTAGCGGAACAGCCGGAAGTTGACGATGCTGACCACCGCCAGCAGCAGCGCGAAGAGCACGCTCATCGCGGACGCCTGGCCGACGTCGTAGTTGCGCAGCCCCTCGTCGACGATCCGCCAGACCACGGTCCGGGTCTGCTCGCCGGGCGCCCCCTGGGTGATCAGGAAGGACTGCCCGAAGACGTTCGCCGAGGCGAGGATCGTCGTGGTGAGCACGAAGAGCAGCACCGGGCGCAGCCCGGGAAGGGTGACGTGGCGGAACCGGTCCCAGGCCGTCGCGCCGTCGACCCGCGCCGCCTCGTACAGCTCCGCCGGGATGTCCTGGAGCCCGGCCAGGTAGATCACGGCGTTGAAGCCGCAGGTCCACCAGACCGTCACGCCGACCAGGGAGACCCAGGCCCACGGCACGTCCGTCACCCACGGGGTGTCCGCGGGCAGCCCGACCGCGCCGAGCAGCCGGTTGATCAGGCCGAGGTTCGCGTCCAGCAGGAAGCGCCAGAGCAGGCCGATCACCGCGACGCCGAGCACGTACGGGGCGAAGAACGCGGCCCGGAAGAACGTCCGGCCGGGGAACTTCTCGTTCAGCAGGAGGGCCAGGCCCAGCGGGACGACCACGAGCAGCGGCACCGACAGTACGGTGAAGATCGCGGTGGCCCGGACGCTGGACCACCAGTCCGCGTAGTCGGCCGAGTCGCTGGAGAACAGGTCGCGGTAGTTCTCCAGGCCGATGAACGGCCGGTTCGGCAGCTGGAGGTCCCACTGGTGCAGGCTGATCCAGATCCCGAACAGGATCGGCGCCAGCCCGAAGACCAGGAAGAGAACCAGATACGGCGCGAGGAAGAGGTAGGGGGTCGCCCGGTGCCCCCGTTCCGTCGCGCCCCGACGGCGGTTGCGGCCCGCCGGGGGCGGCGCGTCACCACGCGCCGCCCCGACCTCGATCACGTCCGCCACGGCGGATCAGCTCCCGTACTTCTTGCGGTTGTCCTCGAGCTGCTTGTTCGCCTTGGCCACACCGTCGTCCAGCGCCTGCTTCGGCGACTTCTTGCCGAGCGCCGCCTCATTGAACGCGTTGTAGAAGGTGGTCATGACCTCACCGAGGCCCGGCGAGGCCGGCGGGAAGGCGGCGTACTCCAGCTCCGGGGCGAGCGCGCTGATCTCCGGCAGGGCCTTGAACTCGGCGCCCTCCCGGACCTCCTTGCGGGCCGGGATCTGGCCACCCTTGGCCCAGTCGAGCGAGTGCTGGCTGAGCCAGTTGATGAAGACCTTCGCGCCGGAGACCTTGTTGTTGTCGGCGCTGCGCTGCTTGACGATCGTGAAGTTGTGCGAGTTCGCCCAGGTGGCCTTCTGGCTGCCGATCTGCGGCAACGGGGCGACGCCCCACTGCACCTGGGCGCTCTTCTTCAGGTCGTTGATCTGCCAGATGCCGTTGAAGTTGAAGGCGTTCTTGCCGCTCTTGAGCGCCAGGTAGTCGGCGTCCTGGCCGACGTTGGCGGGGGAGAAGCCCTGCTTGATCATGTCGACCAGCCAGGCGCACGCCTCCACGGCCGGGTCCGCGTTGAAGGTCGCCTTCGCCACCTCGGCGTCGAAGAGCGTCCCGCCCCACTGGTGCAGCAGGCTGTAGAAGGTCATGCCGCCGGTGAACTGGAACGGGCTGACCCAGAAGCCCTGCACGCCGGCCTTCTTCAGCTCGGTCAGCGCCGCCGTGAACTCGTCCTTGGTCGTCGGCGGCTTGTTCGGGTCCAGGCCGCCCTTCTGCATGACGGCCTTGTTGTAGTAGAAGCCCATCGGGTGCATGTCCAGCGGGATGCCGTACCGCTTGTCGTGGTAGATGCCGCCCTTCCACACCGTCGGGGCGAAGTCGCCCTCGCTCAGCTCCAGGGCCTTGGCCACGTCGTCCAGCTCGGTGATCACGCCGCGGGCGGCGAAGGTGGCGAGCTGGTCCATGTGCATGACCGCGATGTCCGGGCCGTTGCCGCTGGTGACCGCACCGGGCAGCTTGCTGTAGTAGTCCTGCCACTCGTAGGTGATGACGCTCACGGCGATGTTCTGGTGCTCGCTGTTGAACTGCTCGACCAGCTTCTTGAAGATGTCGCCGTCACCGCCGGTGAAGCCGTTCCAGAGCTTCAGGTCGACCTTCGGGCCGGTGTAGTCCTTGCCGCCGTTGCCGGCCGCCGTGGACCCCTTCGTGCTGCTGCCGCCGCCGCAGCCGGCCAGCGTCAGCGTGGCCGCCGCGCCGAGCCCGACGCCGAGGCCGAGCAGCCGGCGCCGGCTCATCTCGTTCTGGATCATGCTTACTCCTTGGGGGACGGGTTGAAGTATTGCCTGGTCACGGCTGAGGCGCGAAGCGCAGCAGGTTCCAGGAGCAGGCGGGCAGCGCCACGGAGCACCGGCCGCCGTCGAGGGTGGGGGTGGTGACCTCCCGAGGCGTCACCCGGTCGGGCTCCGCCTCGGTGTTCGTGGCGGCCGGGTCGTCGCCGGCCGCGAGGGTGATGTGTTCCACGGCGCGCAGGCCGGGCAGCCCGCGCAGGTCCAGATCGAGGGGGAGGTCGTTCGGACCCCGGTTGACGGCGAAGACGGCCAGCTCGCCGGTCTCCTCGTCGTGCACGGCGACGGTGTCCAGCACCGGCACCTCGCCGTACCGGCTCGTCTCGTAGGTGGGGCCGACCGGCTCGGTGCGCAGCACCGTGCCCCGGGCGTGCCGGGCGGTCAGGGCGAACGGGTGGAAGATGCTCTGCCGCCAGGCCGGCCCGCCGTTGCGGGTGCGGATCGGGGCGATCACGTTGGCGAGCTGCGCCTGGCAGGCGACCCCGACCCGGTCGGCGTGCCGGAGCAGGGTGATCAGCAGGTCGCCGACCACCACGGCGTCGACCGCGGTGAAGTCGTCCTCGATGAGGGCCGGCGCCTCGACCCAGCCGCGCCGGTCCAGGTCGGCCTGGAGGCGCGACTCGTACCAGACGTTCCACTCGTCGAAGGAGATCTTCAGCTTGCGCTTGTGCCGCTGCCTGGCGGCCACGTGGTCGGCGGTGGCGACCACCTCGCGGATGAAGTTGTCCATGTCGACGGCGGAGGCCAGGATGCTGGCCCGGTCACCGTCGGACGGGTCGTAGTAGGTGTGGGCCGAGATGTAGTCGACGTGCTCGTAGGTGTGCTCCAGGACCGTCGCCTCCCACGCGGCGAAGGTCGGCATCCTGCGGTTGGAGCTGCCGCAGGCGACCAGGCTGATCGACGGGTCGATCATCTTCATGGCGCGGGCCGTCTCGGCGGCGAGCCGGCCGTACTCGTCGGCCGTCTTGTGGCCGACCTGCCACGGCCCGTCCATCTCGTTGCCGAGGCACCAGAGCCGGACCCCGTACGGGTCCTCGGCGCCGTGCTTGCGCCGCAGGTCGGACAGCTGGGTGCCGCCCGGGTGGTTGGCGTACTCCAGCAGGTCGCAGGCCTCCTGGACGCCGCGGGTGCCGAGGTTGACCGCCATCATCGGCTCGACGCCGGCCTCGGCCGCCCAGGTCATGAACTCGTCCAGGCCGAACGCGTTAATCTCGATGGTCTTCCAGGCCAGGTCGAGCCGGCGCGGGCGGTCGCCGACCGGGCCCACCCCGTCCTCCCAGCGGTAGCCGGAGACGAAGTTGCCGCCCGGGTAGCGGACCACCGACACACCCAGCTCGCGGGTCAGGTCCAGCACGTCGCGCCGGAAGCCGCGCGGGTCGGCCTCCGGGTGGCCGGGTTCGTAGACACCGCCGTAGACGCAGCGCCCCATGTGCTCGACGAACGAACCGAAGAGGCGACGGTCGGCCGCGCCGATGGTGAAGGTCGGGTCGATCGTGAGTTGCGCGTTCGGCACGGGTGCCACCCTTTCCTCGGTGCTCTACCCGGTGACCTCGGTCACCGGTGTCCCTGGTTTGTACAACGTTGTAAGCAACGCTGTAAAGCGATCGTTACGTCGTCGTGACGCGGTAGAGTGCGCCCCAGCAGTCACCCGGGAGGAAGCGCAGTGCGGCACAGGCTCAAGGACGTCGCGGAACGGGCCGGCGTGTCGGTGAAGACCGTCTCCAACGTCGTCAACGGCTACCAGCACGTCCGCGCCGACACCCGGGCCCGGGTCGAGGCGGCCATCGTCGAACTCAACTACCGCCCCAACCTCTCGGCCCGCAACCTCCGCAAGGGCCGCACCGGCGTGATCGCCCTGGCCGTGCCCGAGCTGGACATCCCCTACTTCGCCGAGCTGGCCCGGCACGTCGTCACCGCCGCCGCCGAGCACGGCTGGACGGTGCTGATCGACCAGACCGGCGGCGGCCCGGAGCAGGAACGCAAGGCGGCCAGCGGCATCGGCGACCACATGATCGACGGCCTGATCTTCAGCCCGCTCGCGCTCACCGCCGACGACCTCGCCGGCCTCGACGGCATGCCCATGGTGCTGCTCGGCGAGCGGGTCGACCACGGCCCCGCCGACCACGTCGTGGTCGACAACGTGGCCGCCGCCCGGGAGATCACCGCCCACCTCGTCGGGCTCGGCCGCCGCCGGATCGCCGCCATCGGCTCGCAACGCACCCCCGAGGGCGCCAGCGCGCGGCTCCGCCTCACCGGCTACACCGCCGCGCTGGCCGAGGCCGGCATCGCGTACGACGAGCGCCTCGTGGCGCCCGCGCCGGCCTGGCACCGCGCGGACGGCGCGGCCGCCATGCGGCACCTGCTCTCCACCGGGGTACGCCCCGACGCCGTCTTCTGCTTCAACGACACCCTGGCCCTCGGTGCGCTGCGCGCCCTGCACGAGTCCGGCCTGCGGGTGCCCGACGACGTCGCGGTGGCCGGCTTCGACGACATCGAAGACGGGCGCTTCTCCATCCCGACCCTGAGCACCGTGGCCCCCGACAAGGAACGCATCGCCCGCCTGGCGGTCGAACTCCTGGCCGGCCGCCTGACCGGCGACCCGGAAGCCCCACCCCGCGAACTGGTGGCCCCCCACCGCCTGGCCCTACGCG
>NZ_WBKT01000131.1 GCF_008868175.1 Micromonospora sp. AMSO31t | reverse complement strand
AGCCTCGACTACCGCATGGGCTGGTACGTCATCGTCGGCACCATCCCGATCGGCATCTTCGGGCTGCTGTTCAAGGACCAGATCCGCACCGCCGGCCGGAACCTGTACCTGATCTCCGGCACGCTGACCCTCACCACGTTCCGGAGCGTGCCGTGGAACGGGCCGTACTACGCCCGCTGCGGTTTCCGGGAGCTGACCGGGGCGGAGGTGACCCCGGGTCTGGCCGGTCTGCTGACCGCCGAGGCCGCGCTCGGTCTCGACCCGGTCGACCGCATCGCCATGCGTCGCCCGGCGGCCTGGCCCGCTGCGGCGACCGTGGCCGGGCGATTCCGCGCTCCGCGCCGGACAACCCGCCTCCGTCCATGGCCGCCACCCTCGCGAACGCGCGGGGCGTCGGTCCACCGGGTTTCGACGTCAGTGGGCGCCGCCCAGGTTGAGCACCACGACCCCGGCGATCACGAGCCCCGCGCCGACCACCTTGGCGACACTCAGTGGCTCGCCGAGGAAGGCCGCGCCGATCGCCATGATCGCCGCGGTGCCGAGCCCGGACCAGATCGCGTACGCCACGCCGACCGGGATGTCCCTGACGGTCAGGGAGAGCAGCCCGAACGACGACAGGTACGCGACCGCGACGCCGAGCGTGGGCCAGAGCCGGGTGAAGCCGTCGGTCGCCTTGAGCAGGCTGGTGCCGATCACCTCGGCCGCGATCGCGCCGAGCAGGAAGAGGTACGCCATGCCTCCATGATCAGGCCTGCTGGGCGGTGACCGCGCCGCGCGTTGCCGGCGGCAGTGAGATTCGCCGCGCCACGTAGCATGGTGCTGATCTCCTAGAGACAACCGAGCCCTAGAACTGGCAGGCTGCGTCCCATGACCCTGAAGCTTCGTTCCGTCGGGGCGAGCGACCGTGGGCTGATCCGCAGTGGCAACCAGGACGCCCAGCACGCCGGCGCCTGGCTCGTCGCCGTCGCCGACGGCATGGGCGGCATGGCCGCCGGTGACCTGGCCAGCCGCATCGCGATGGACGCGTTCGAGCCGCTGGACGTGGAGACCCCCGAGGACGCGCTGGTCGCCGCCCTCCAGGGTGGCATCGAGCTGGCCACCTCGCGGATCCGGCAGGCGGTCGAGGAGGACCCGGAGCGCCAGGGCATGGGCACCACCCTCACGGCGCTGCTGTTCGCCCGCACCGGCAGCTGCCTGGCGCTGGCCCACGTCGGCGACTCCCGGGCCTACCTGTTCCGGGAAGGTGTGCTGAAGCAGGTCACCCGGGACGACACCTTCGTGCAGATGCTGGTCGACCAGGGCGTGATCACCCCCGAGCAGGCGAGCAGCCACCCCCGCCGGGCCGTGGTGACGCAGGCGTTGCAGGGGGATGAGATCTCCCCGACCTACGCGACGATGGTGCCCTGGGCCGGCGACCGCTGGCTGCTGTGCAGCGACGGGCTCAGCAACGTGGTCCGCCCCGACACCCTCGCGGAGGTGCTCGGCGGCTACCCGGAGCGGGAGGCGTGCGCGGCCAAGCTGATCGACCTGGCGCTGCGGGCCGGCGGCCCGGACAACGTCACCGTGGTGATCGCCGACGTGGTCGAGGAATAGGCGGGGTCAGCGGCGGCGCGGGCTGGCGCGGCGGGTCGGCTCGGCGCTGGTCGGGTCCTCCGGCCACGGGTGGCGGGGATAGCGCCCGCGCAGCTCCGCCCGCACCTGCGGGTAGCCGGTCCGCCAGAACGAGGCCAGGTCGGCGGTGACCGCGACCGGCCGGCCGGCGGGGGAGAGCAGGTGCAGCAGCACCGGCACCCGGCCGTCGGCGATCCGCGGGGCGGCCGGCCAGCCGAACGTCTCCTGGAGCTTCACCGCCAGCACCGGGGCGGCCGGGTCGGCGTAGTCCAGCCGGATCCGCGATCCGCTCGGCACCGGGAGCCGCTCCGGCGCCACCTCGTCCAGCCGGGCCGCCTGCCGCCAGTCCAGCAGCCGGCGCAGCGCCGCCGCCACGTCGACCCGGGCCAGGTCGGCCCGGCGCCGCGCACGGGCCAGCTCCGGGCCCAGCCAGGTCGGTGCGGCGGCGAGCAGCGCGGCGTCGGAGACGTCCGGCCACTCGTCACCCAGCGCCTGCCGGCAGAAGGCCAGCCGCCGGCGCAGGGCCGTGGCGTCGGGCGTCCAGGTGAGCAGGGTCAGGCCGTCCTGGCGAAGGCCGGCGAGCACCGCCTCGGCGAGCCGCGCCCGATCGGGTGCGGCGAGGGGCCGGTCGACCAGCTCGATCGCGCCGAGCCGCACCACCTCCCGGGCCACCACGTCCCCGCCGGACCAGCCCACCTCGCGGTCGGCGCGCAGCAGCGGTCCGCCGGCCTCCCGGGCGGTGGCCTCGTCGACCGGTGTGGCCAGCCGGACCCGGGCGGTCGGCGCGCCGGGGGAGCGGTCGGCCACCGCGATCGCCAGCCACGCCGACCCCGCCAGCCCCGATCCGGCCGCCAGCTCCGCGGCGGTCCCGCCGGCCATCAGGTACGCGGTCCCGCCGGCCCGCCGCACCCGCGCCAACCGTTCCGGGTACGCCAACCCCACCAGCAGCCCCGCGGCCAGCTCGTCGGGCAGGCGGTCGGGTCCTGACCGTCCTCTGCGGTCGTCGGGCAGGGCGGTGCGCAGGCGGCGTACCTCGGCGCGCCAGCGGGCGGTGGCGGCCGGGTCGGCCCCGGTGCGGAGCCGGCGCCATAGTGTCGTGAGGTCGTCCCCGGCGCCGCCCAGTGTCTCCTCGGCGAGCAGCGCCACCACCTCGGCGGCCCGGTCGGCGCCGACCCGCTGCGCGCCGTCGAGCAGCGCGCGGGCCAGCCGGGGATGCGCGCCGGCCGCGGCGATGGCCCGCCCGCGGGCGGTGATCCGGCCGTCCGCGTCGACCGCGCCGAGTGTGGTCAGCGTGTCGCGGGCGACGGCGAGCGCGGCGGGCGGCGGGGGATCGGGCAGCGCCAGGCCGGCGCCGTCCGGGGTGCCCCAGGCGGCCAGCTCCAGCGCGAACCCGGTCAGGTCGGCGGAGGCGATCTCCGGCTCGGGCTGCGGAGCGAGCCGGGCGTGGGTCGCCTCCGACCAGCACCGGTAGACGGCGCCCGGCGCCTCCCGCCCGGCCCGGCCGGCCCGCTGGGTGGCGGCCGCCCGGGACACCGGCACGGTGACCAGCGCGCCCAGCCCCCGGGCCAGGTCGGTGCGGGCCACCCGGCTCAGCCCGGCGTCCACGACGACGCGGACCCCGGGCACGGTCAGGCTGCTCTCCGCGACGGCGGTGGCCAGCACCACCCGGCGGCGACCGGGCAGCGGGGTGAGCGCGGCGTCCTGCGCGGCGCCGGGCAGCCGGCCGTGCAGGGGCAGCACGGCGACGGCGTCGCGCAGGTCGGCCAGGCGGCCCGCGACGGCGGCGATCTCGCCGGCGCCGGGCAGGAAGACCAGCACGTCCCCGGCCCGCTCGCGCAGGGCCCGGCGCACCGTCGCCGCCACGTGGTCCAGCAGCGCCGGGTCCACCCGCCCCGCGCCGGGAGCGGCGACCGGGCGGGGCGGCGGCGCCCAGATCCGGTCCACCGGGTGCAGGGCGGCCTCGGCCCGGATCACCGGCGCGGGGGCGTCCCCGCCGAGCAGCGCGGCGAACCGGTCGGCCTGGGGAGTGGCCGACATGGCGAGCAGCCGCAGGTCCGGCCGGAGCGTGCCGCGGGCCTCCACGGTGAACGCCAGCGCCAGGTCGGCGTCGAGCTGCCGTTCGTGGCACTCGTCGAGCAGCACGGCGCCGACGCCGGGCAGCTCCGGGTCGTGGTGCAGTCGGCGGACCAGCAGGCCGGTGGTGACCACCTCGACCCGGGTGCGCGGGCCGACCCGGCGCTCGCCGCGCACCGCGTACCCGATCCGCTCGCCGACCCGCTCGCCGAGCACGGCGGCCATCCGGTGCGCGGCGGCCCGGGCGGCCACCCGCCGGGGCTGGGCGATCACGACGCGGCCGGGAACCTCGTCGGCCACCGCGAGCGGCGCGAGGGTGGTCTTGCCGGTGCCGGGAGGCGCCACCAGGACCGCCGTGCCGGCCGCGTCCAGCGCCTCGACCAGCGCCGGCAGCACCGGCCGGACCGGCAGGTCCAGGGAGACGTCGGAGAGCACGGACCCACTCTCGCACCCCCGGCCGGGCGGCCGGCGCGGGGTCCTGTTCCCCTTCTCACATTGACCGTGACCGTTTCCTCGCGTGGAGTGACGGTCATGGCGATGATGGCGTACGACGAGGCCTCGGCCGCCGCCTTCGCGGCCACCCGGCACCTGCCGGCCGGCGGCCTGGCGAGCTGGCGCGCCGCGGTGTCCCGGCACCTGCCCGTCGGACCGGGCGACCGGGTGCTCGACGTGGGGGCGGGCACCGGCGCGTGGGCCGCCGCCTTCCGGGCCTGGTACGGGGTGGACGTGGTGGCGGTCGAGCCGGCGGCGGCGATGCGGGCCCGCTCGGCGTACCCGGGGATGGTGGCCGGGCGGGCGGAGGGCCTGCCCATCGCGGCGGCCGGCCTGGACGGCGCGTGGCTCTCCACGGTGGTGCACCACCTGCCCGACCTGCCGGCGGTCGCCGCCGAGCTGCGCCGGGTGCTGCGGCCCGGCGCGCCGGTGCTGATCCGGTCGGTCTTCGCCGGCCGGGGCGGCGGCGTGACGCCGTTCCGCTGGTTCCCGGAGGCGCTGCGGGTGGTGGAGGGCTATCCGTCGGTGGCCGAGGTCTGCGCGGCGTTCGAGACGGCCGGGTTCGCCCCGGTGGCGCTGGAGCCGGTGCCGCAGGTCAGCGCCCGCTCGCTGCGGGCGGCGGCCGACGGGCTGCGCCGCGCCGCGCACACCCCGCTGGTGCTGCTCGACGACGCCGACTACGACCGGGGCGTGCGCCGGCTGCGTGCGGCGGCGCTGCGGGCCCCGCACGCGCCGGTGGTCGACGCGCTGGACCTGCTGGTGCTGCGCTGAACACGGAACGGCCCGGCCGGCGCACCGCCGACCGGGCCCGAGTGGTCGTGAACGGTGACCGGGCCCGCCGACCCGGCCACCGCCGCCACCCCCCTAGTACGTTCCGTCGAGCTGCCCGCGCAGCTTCGTGAGCGCCCGGGCCAGCAGCCGGGACACGTGCATCTGCGAGACGCCGATCTGCTCGGCGATCTGCGACTGGGTCAGGTTGCCGTAGAAGCGCAGCGTGAGGATCTTCTGCTCACGCTCGTCGAGCGTGGCCAGCGCCGGCCCGAGGGCGACGCGCAGCTCGGCCAGCTCGAACTCGCCGTCCTCGCCGCCGAGCATGTCGCCCAGCTCGGTGGCCCGGTCGCCGTCGCCGGTCGGCGTGGACAGCGACACCGCGTTGTAGGCGCGGGCGCCCTCCAGGCCCTCCAGGACCTCTTCCTCGGTGAGGTTGAGGTGGCCGGCGATGTCGGCGACCGTCGGCGAGCGGCCCAGGGTCTGGAGCAGCGTGCTGTTGGCGTCGGAGATGGCCAGCCGCAGCTCCTGGAGGCGGCGCGGCACCCGGATGTCCCAGGTGCGGTCGCGGAAGTGGCGCTTCAGCTCGCCGATGATGGTCGGGATGGCGTAGCCGGCGAAGTCGACGCCGCGGGACGGGTCGAACTTGTCGATCGCCTTGATCAGGCCGACGGCGGCGGTCTGCGCGAGGTCGTCGGTGGGCTCGCCGCGGCCGCTGTAGCGGTGGGCGAGGTGGTTGGCGAGAGGCAGCCAGGCCTCGATCGCCCGGTCGCGCAGCGCGGCGCGCGACGGGTGGTGGGCGGGGAGCGCCGCCATCGCGTTGAGCAGGTCCGCGGCGCTGTCGGTGAGCGCCCGCGGGTCGAGCTTCTCGGAGGTGGACGGCGTTGTCGTCGCCGGCTCGCTGATCGTGTGCGCGGTCATGGGTGGTCCTCCCTGCACCTCGTCCGCGAAACAAAAAGACGTGACGCTTCGGTTTAGCTTCAGTTTGGCCGTTCGGAAGCCACCTTAGCCTGATCGGCCGGAGGAAATCTAGCCGAAAGTACGATGTACTTATGCCGTGTCCTGGCATGAAGCGGCTGAAGCGGGGCAGAAACCGTCGGATGGCCGACCGGTGCGGCGACGCGAGGCGGCCGGACCCCACTGAC
Source organism: Micromonospora sp. AMSO31t (assembly GCF_008868175.1). GTDB lineage: Bacteria > Actinomycetota > Actinomycetes > Mycobacteriales > Micromonosporaceae > Micromonospora. The sequence continues at coordinate 9,999 of NZ_WBKT01000131.1, read as the reverse complement.
TGGACGGCCGATGCCCCGGGCCGACCGGTCAACGTGAAACCCGACAGTTGGCTCACACTGTCGTCTTTCCGTCCTTGTCCCGCAGACGGGACCGCCCGTAGCGTCCAGGTGTACACGTCTACGGAGGCACCGTGCTCGATCCCGCCGCTCCGCAACTCGTCGTCAACGCCCGGACCCTGCTGTTCAGCTGGCTCCCGGCGGACCCCGACGCGGTCGCGGCGCTCGTACCGGCCGGTCTCCGCCCGCGCCCGGACCGCCAGGTGTTCCTCTGCCAGTACGTCGTCGACGACGAGACCCAGACCTCCGGGTTCGGCGCGTACTCGCTGACCTTCCTCGGTGTCTCACTCGCGGACATGGACCCGCCCGACGGTGAGACGCCCGGTGGCTGGTGGACCCACTACCTCGCCTCCAGCTCGCGGGTCCGGCAGTACGCCTCGGCCCGGGGCGCTCCCGCCGTGCCCGGGGAGACCCTGGTCGACGTGCGGGGCGAGCGGCTCACCGCCGAGACGTGGGCGGACGGGCGGCCGCTCATCCAGGTGACCGCCGGGGTCGGGCACACCGGCACCGAGGCGCACAACGGCCACCACCGCTACCTCACCGCCCGCGACGGCGAGGTGATCGTCGCGGACTACCCGTACGTGGCCGAGCCGGTGTCGCCGTTCGAGGTCGAGTCGGTGGAGTTCCTCGCCCCGGAGCACCCGGTCTACGCGCTCCGGCCGGCCAACCCGCTGCAGATCTGCTGGGGCTTCTACTCACCCCGGGTGTCGTTCGCGTACCCGGCCCGGCCGAACGCCCTGGACGAGCCGCTGCCGACCGGCGAGCCGGTCTCGGCGGCTCACCAGGTCCCGGCGCGCCGGGCCCGCAGCGGCCTGCCGTCCGGGTCGTAGACCAGCCGGTACGCCGGCAGCGCCCAGAGCCGGGTGCGCCACGGCAGCCGCTCCGGCCGGTGTGGTCGCAGCCGCCCCGGCGGCCGGGGCCCGACCCGCCCGGACTCGTGCCACCGCTCCAGCTCCGCCGCCGCCGAGGTGATCGCCGCGACCGCGTCCGCCGGGTCGAGCAGGTCGTGGTCGTCCCCGCCGTCCGGGTCCCGGTCCAGGTGTTCCCGCCACAACCGCAGCCGCAGCTCCCGGGCGAACACCCGGGCGCCGTCGCCCAGGTCCGCCGGGTCGGTCGGGGCCCGCTCGTCCCGGGTGTCGTCCAGCACCGCGCAGGACAGCTCGCTGTCGTGGGTCCAGGAGCGGCGGTTGAAGTTGTCGCTGCCCACGCTGGCCCACACGTCGTCCACCACGCAGACCTTCGCGTGCACGTAGACCGGGGTGCCCTCGTGGTTCTCCACGTCGAAGACGTGCACCCGGTCGGGGGCGGCCCGGTGGCAGAGTTCGAGGGCCTGCGACCGGCCGACCATGTTCGGCGGCAGCGCCAACCGGCCGTCCACGTCGGGGTGCCGGGGCACGACGGCCATCAGGTGCAGCTCCGGCTGCTCGCGCAGCGCCCGGGCGAAGAGGTCGGCCACCTCGGTCGACCAGAGGTACTGGTCCTCCAGGTAGATCAACCGGCGGGCCCGGCGGACCGCTTTGGTGTAGCCGCGGGCCACCGTGCGCTCGCCGTCCGGGGCGAACGAGTAGCGCGGGCGCACGGCCGGGTAGGTGCGCAGCACCTGGACGTGGTGCGGCCCGCACGGCGGCGGGTCGGCGGGCTGGTCGGGCAGCGGGTCCGGGCTCAGGTCCGAGCCGCGCAGCCGGTCCCGCAGGTAGGCCATGGGGTTCTCCGAGTCCAGCGGCACGGGGTCGGTCCACCGCTCCCGGAAGGTGGTGTCCAGCGCGCCGACCACCGGTCCGCGCAGCGCGAGCTGGACGTCGTGCCAGGGCGGGTGCGGGCCGTACCGCGGGGACATGGCGACCGCCTGCGGGTCGCCGCCGTGCGCCGCGTCGTCCCGCCGGCTGTGGCAGAGGTCGATCCCACCGGCGAACGCGACGTCCCGCTCCGGGGCGCCGGGGTGGCGCAGCACCACCAGCTTCTGGTGGTGCGAGCCGCCGCGGCGGACCCGCTGGTCGAGCAGCACCTCCCCGCCGGCGGCGCGGATCACCTCGCTGAGGTCGCGGTTCTCCTCCTCGCTGTAGGAGAGGGCGTCGAGGTGGGAGCGCCAGATCAGGCCCTTGACCACCACGCCGCGCTGGGCGGCCCGGGCGAACAGCTGCACCACCGTCGGGCCGTCCGGCCGCATCCGCTCGTCCGGGTCGCCGCGCCAGTCGGTGAAGAAGAGATGGTCACCGGCCTGGAGGTGTTCCACCTCACTGACCAGCCGGTCGAAGTACGTGCCGCCGTGAATCAACGGCTCGACGAGGTTTCCGCTCGTCCAGACGGGTAACTCAGACCGTGGGTTGGCGCGTTCCTGTGCGGAGAGGAACCAGTCCCGCATCGCCACGTTCCAGCCCTCCGAGGTCGACATCGTCCTCACGGTAGGACCCCCGGCGCGGCCCCGCACGCCGACCGTCCCCGGTCGGCCGGGTGCTCGCGTGGGGGTGCGCCGGACCCCTGGATCGCGAAACCGAGGAGGCCACAACATGCCCGCCGAGACGCCGAACACCGTGACCGAATACCGCGAGCAGGCGGTGGAGGGGGAACGGGGTGCGCTCGTCGCGGTCCTGTTGATGGTGATCCTCGGCGTTGCCGGGATCTTCGCCGTCTCCTGAGAACGGCGACGGGCGCCCCGGTGAACCGGGACGCCCGTCGCGCGGAGCGGGTCAGGGGCGGTCGCCCTCGCCGCCGCTGTGCGGCAGCCGCTCGGCCGGGATGACCCCGAGCCGGCCGGCCTGGTAGTCCTCGACCGCCTGGACCAGCTCGGCGCGGGTGTTCATCACGAACGGGCCGTAGTGCGCCACCGGCTCGCGGATCGGCTGGCCGCCCATGATGTAGAGCTCCAGCGCCGGGGTGTTGGCGTCCTGCCGCGCGTCCGCGGTGACCCGCAGCGCGTCGCCCGGCCCGTGCACGGCGAGCTGGCCGAGGTGGACCGGCCGCCGGTCGGTGCCCACCGTGCCCCGGCCGGCCAGCACGTAGACCAGCGCGTTGAAGTCCGGCCGCCAGGGCAGGTTCAGCTCGGCCCCGGGCTGGAGCGTCACGTGCGCGATGGTGATCGGGGTGTGGGTCGAACCGGGGCCCTGGTGCCCGGCGATCTCGCCGGCGATCACCCGGACCAGCGCGCCGCCGTCGGGCGTGGTCAGCAGCGCCGACTCCTTCCCGCGGATGTCCTGGTAGCGCGGCGGGTTCATCTTCGCCACCCGGGGCAGGTTGACCCAGAGCTGGAGGCCGTGGAAGAGGCCGCCGCTCATCACCAGGTGCTCCGGCGGCGCCTCGATGTGCAGCAGGCCGCGACCCGCGGTCATCCACTGGGTGTCGCCGTCGGTGATGGTGCCGCCGCCGCCCTGCGAGTCCTGGTGGTCCATGATCCCGTCGATCATGTAGGTCACCGTCTCGAAGCCCCGGTGGGGGTGCCACGGGGTGCCCTTCGGCTCGCCCGGCGCGTAGTCGACCTCGCCCATCTGGTCGAGGTGGATGAACGGGTCCAGCTCGGTCATCGGGACCCCGGCGAAGGCCCGGCGGACCGGGAAGCCCTCGCCCTCGTAGCCGCTGGGCGCGGTGGTGAGCCGGCGGACCGGCCGGTAGGTGGTGGACTCGCCGAGCTCCGGCAGGCGGGGCAGGACGAGGACGTCGTCGACGGTGATCGCGGGCATCTCGGGTCTCCTTAGTTGTCGGCCGGGGTGGACGACGCGTCGCGGTCGGCGCGGAGGCGCCGGCCGAGCCGCTCGAAGACCCGGGTGAGGCAGGCGACCTCGGCGTCGTCGAGGTCGTCGATCAGGTGGGTGCGCGCGGAGCGCCGGTGGTGCGGCGCGGCCTCGCGCAGGGTCAGCAACCCGGCGGCGGTGAGCACCGCCTCGCTGCCGCGCCGGTCGTCCGGGCACGACTCCCGGGCCACCAGGCCGCGCTTCTGCATCGAGGAGATCTGGTACGTCAGCCGGCTCGGCGAGAACACCAGCCGGCCGGCCAGCTCGCCCATCCGCAGCCGCTGGCCGGGCGCCTCGGAGAGCAGCACCAGCACGTGGTAGTCGGCGAAGCTCAGCTCGCTGTCGGCGCGCAGGTCGTCCTCGAGCTGGGTGAACAGCCGCTGGCTCGCCTCGATGTAGGCGCGCCAGCAGGCCAACCGCTCGGGGTCCAGGCTCTCCGTCATGGCTACGACAGTAGCACTACTTAAAATTTAAACAAGTCCTCGTCCGCCGTGGTGAGCCGCGCAACAGCGCGGGCGCCCCGGCGGGAATTTTCGAATCTGAACCAGTGAACCGGGCTAGGGTCGGAGGGTGGATGATCTCGACGTGCAGGACTGGCGTGAGCGGGTGGCCCGGCTCTACCTCTCCGACCTCGACCTGGAAGGCTTCCGGGCCGCCCGGGACGAGCTGTTCCGTAGCCACCCCAGCAGTCCCCTGCCGGCCGCCGAGCGGCCCGGCTTCACCGGGCTGCGCTGGTTCCCACCCGACCCGTCGGCCGTGGTCGAGGCGCCCCTCCGCCCCGCCTCGGGCACCGAGAGCATCGACACCGGCGGGCCCGACGGCGTGGTGCGATACCGGCGGGTGGCGGTCGCCGAGACGCCCTGGGGCCCGCTCACCCTGTGGTGGATCGAGGCGTACGGGGGCGGGCTGTTCCTCCCGGTGCGCGACGCCACGTGCGGCGCCGGGGCGTACGGGGGTGGGCGCTACCTCACCGACACGGTGAAGGGGACCTTCGGGCGCGGCCTGACCGTGCTGCCCGGCAACCGGGTCCGGCTCGACGCCAACTACCTCTACAACCCGAGCTGCGCCTACGACGACCGGTGGGCCTGCCCGCTGGCCCCGCCGGAGAACCGGGTCGACGTCCCGATCCGGGCCGGCGAGCGGGCGTACCACTGACCGCGGGACGCCCCGGCGCGACGGTGCGCCGGGGCGTCGGGGACCGACCGGTCAGCGGGCGGTGGTGCCGGTCGGAGTCAGGTGCATCCGGCCGAGCAGCTGCCGGGCCTGGTCGGCCACGTCCGCGTCCACGGTGACCGCGTACTGGCTGGCCCGCAGCGAGCTGGCCGAGGTGAAGTCGCGCTGGCCCCCGGTCATGGCGTGGGCCACCGCGCCGAACACGGCGCCCCAGATCGCGCCGATCACGAGGCCCACCAGGATCACCGCGATCCAGTTCCCCGCGGTGAAGATGCCGAAGAGCAACCCGATGAACAGGCCGAACCAGGCGCCGGTGCCCGCGCCGACCAGGGCGGCCCGGCCCGTGGTCAACCGGCCCAGCACGGTCTCTACCAGGGTGAGGTTCGTCCCCACGATCGCCGTGCGTTCCACCGGGAACCGGTTGTCGGCGAGGTAGTCCACCACCCGCTGGGCGGACGGATAGTCCGGGTACGACCCGATCGTGACGGTCGGCGGGCCGGCCTGCGGCCCGTGTCCGTCCCCGCTGGGTGGCGAGGGGCGACCGCTCGGCCCGGACGGGAGGTTGTCGCTGCCCGGCATCCCGGGCCGCCAGGCCGCGGTCGGACTCGAGGAACTGGTCATGAGCATCCTCCTTCGTCAACCCGCCGCGTTCCCACCCGCGTCGGGCGGTAACGCGCCCGTCCGGACCGATGGCGGCGCATGGCCGCCGCCGGGCCGGGTAGCCAACCCCGTGCGGACCGGACGGATCAGCGAGCACGGTTTCCTCGCCGACGGGCACAGCGCGGCCCTGGTCGACCGGGCCGGCACGATCAACTGGTGGTGCCCGCCCCGCTTCGACGCGCCGTCGGTGTTCGGCCGGCTGCTCGACGACGCGGCCGGGCACTGGAGCATCCGGCCGGTGGGCGAGTTCGCCAGCACCCGGTCCTACCTGGACGACACGCTCGTCCTGCGTACCGTCTTCACCACCGCGACCGGGACGGCGGCCGTCACCGACGCCCTGGCGCTCGAACCCGGCGCGCGCGGGCACCGGATCGGGCGGGAGTCGCCGCGGGTGCTCGCCCGGGTGGTCGAGGGGCTCACCGGCGAGGTCCCGATGCGGGTCGACTACGCCCCGCGCTTCGAGTACGGCCGGGTGAACGCCTACCTGACCGACACCGACGGGGTGATCGGGGCGACGGCCGGCGCCTGCCGGCTGGAGCTGCGCGCCAACGTGCCGTTGATCTGCGGTGAGGGTGCCGCGTCCGGGCAGTTCACCGCCCGCGCCGGCAGCACCCACCACTTCACCCTCGGGTACGCCCCGACCTACTCCGGCGGCACGCCGGCGCTGCCCGACGCCGACCAGGTGCTGGCCGACGCCGTCGCCGGCTGGCGGTCCTGGGCCGACCTGCACGACTACCACGGCGAGTACCACGACCTGGTCCGGCGCAGCGCCATGGTGGTGCAGGGGATGACCTACGGACCCAGCGGGGCGGTGGTCGCGGCGGCCACCACCTCGATCCCCGAGGAGCTGGGCGGGGACCGCAACTACGACTACCGGTTCGTCTGGCTCCGCGACTGCAGCCTCACCCTCCAGGCGCTCTGGCTGGCCGCCTGCCCGGACGAGGCGGACCGCCAGTTCAGCTACATCGCCCGGGCCATGGGCCGGATCGGCGACGAGCCGGTGCCGATCATGTACGGCGTCGAGGGTGAGCGGGACCTCACCGAGCATCGCCTCGACCACCTGGCCGGATACGCCGGCAGCCGGCCGGTCCTGATCGGCAACGACGCCTGGCGGCAGCGGCAGTCCGACGTGCTGGGCGAGGTCCTCGACGCCGCGTGGCTGATGCGGTACTACCTCGACCCGATGTCCGCCGAGGTGCGGCAGCTGCTGCACGGCCTCGCCGACCAGGCGGTGGGGGACTGGCGCCGGCCCGACGCCGGGATGTGGGAGGCGCGCGACGTCGAGCGGCACTACGTGTCGTCCAAGGTGCAGTGCTGGACCGCGCTGGACCGGGCCGTCCGGTTCGGAACCCGGATCGGCGAACCCGCCGACGTGGCGCGCTGGGCGGCCGCCCGCGACGAGGTGCGCGCGGTGGTGCTCCGCCGGGGCTGGAGCGACCGGGTCGGGGCGTACACCGGCGCCTTCGACTCCGACGAGCTGGACGCCTCGGTGCTGGTCATGCCGCTGGTCGGCTTCCTTCCCGCCGCCGACCCGCGGATGCGCGCGACGATCGACGTGATCGAACGACGGCTGTCCTGCAACGGCCTGCTGCGCCGCTGGGACGCCGACCCGGCGGGCTTCCTGATCTGCTCGTTCTGGCTGGCCGCCTGCCTGGCCGAGGCCGGCCAGCTGGACCGGGCGCGGCGGCTGTTCGCGCAGCTCGCCGCGCAGGCGAACGATCTCGGCCTCTTCGCCGAGCAGATCGACGAGACCACCGGTGAGCAACTGGGCAACTTCCCGCAGGCCTTCTCGCACATCGGCCTGATCAACGCCGCGGGCCGGATCACCGCGGCCGCCGGGCGGCGGCCGGGCGACCGGCCGGCCGTGCCGAGCGACCACATGGAGGACCAGGGCGCCTGAGCGCGTCGGTTCGGACGGGCGCCACCGCGACAGCGGGCCCGGCGGCGGGCAGGATCGGGGAATGGATCTGGTCATCATGGCCGACACGCACGTGCCGAAGCGGGCGCGGGACCTGCCCGCGCCGCTGTGGGCGGCGGTCGAGGCCGCCGACGTGGTGCTGCACGCCGGGGACTGGGTGGACGTGTCGCTGCTGGACGCCCTCGAGTCCCGGTCCCGCCGGCTCGTCGGCGTGTACGGCAACAACGACGGGCCGCCGCTGCGCGCCCGGCTGCCCGAGGTGGCCCGGGTCGAGCTGGACGGGCTGCGGGTCGCCGTGGTGCACGAGACCGGGCCGAAGACCCGCCGGGAGGAGCGCTGCGCCGCCGCCTTCGGCGACTGCGACCTGCTGGTGTTCGGGCACTCCCACATCCCGTGGGACAGCGTGGCCCCGGGTGGCCTGCGGCTGCTGAACCCCGGCTCACCCACCGACCGGCGGGCCCAGCCGCACACCACCTACCTGACGGCGCGGGTGGCGGCGGGGCGGCTCGACCGGGTCGAGCTGCACCGCCTGCCCCCGCGCTGAGTCACCGGCCGCGACCGGTCTCCGCCTGGAGCTCGTCGATCCGGCGGGACGCCTCCGCCTTGGTCAGCCCGTCCGGCACCTCCTCGCCCGCCTCCCGGGCCAGGGTGTGCAGGTATGACTCCTGCGCCGCGGTCGGCGGTTCGTCGCCGGTGACCCAGTCGTCCGGGTCCTTGACGGCGGCGTCCGGATTGACGTTCTCGTTGCTGCGGTCGGCCATGATGATCACCTCTCCTCGAACAGGTGTACCACTACCCCCGTCGCGGGGTCTTCATGCCGGCCGCCGCCTACGATCATCTGCGTGACTGCGGACCGGGCGGGTGTGGTGGTGGTCGGCGCGGGCATCGCCGGGGTGGCCTGCGCGGCCGAGCTGGCCCGGGCCGGCCTCCCGGTGGAGATCCGGGAACGGGCCCGGGTGACCGGCGGGCGGATGGCCAGCAAGCGCTTCGAGGGCCGCCCCGCCGACCTGGGCGCCGCCTACTTCACCGTCGACGACCCCGACTTCGCGGCCGTGGTCGACGGATGGCGGGCCGCCGGCCTGGCCCGGGAGTGGACCGACACGCTCGTCGCGTACGGGCCGCGGGGGCGCGAGGAGGTGGCCGGCCCGGTGCGCTGGGCCGCCCCGCGCGGGCTCCGCTCGCTCGTGGAGCACCTGGCCGGTGACCTGCCGGTGGCGCACAACCGCCTGGTCATGACCGTCGAACCGGGGCCCCGGGTGGACGGGCGGGCCGCCGAGGCGGTCGTGCTGGCCATGCCAGGCCCGCAGGCCGCCCTGCTGCTCGACCCCGCGCTGGCGGCGGCCACCCGGGCGGTGGCGGCCCAGCGCTGGTCCTCCGCGCTGACCGGGGTGCTGCGCTTCCCGGCCCGCCGCTGGCCGGACTTCCGGGGGGCGTTCGTCAACGAGCACCCGGTGCTGAGCACGGTCTGCGACGACGGCGACCGGCGCGGCGACGGCGAGCCGGTGCTGGTCGCGCACACCACCACCGAGTTCGCCTCCGGGCACCTGCTCCAGCCCACCGCCGCCGGCCCCGCCATCGAGCAGGCCGTCCGCGACCTGTTCGGCCTGCCCGAGCCCGCCGAGCTGACCCACGTGCACCGCTGGACGTACGCGAAGCCGGCCGCCGGCGGCGTCGGCCCCTACCACCTGTACGACGACGGGATCGGCCTGGCCGGCGACGCCTTCGGGCGGCCGCGGGTGCAGGGCGCCTGGCGCTCCGGCCGGGACCTGGGCCGTGCCCTGGCCGCCCGGCTTCTCGCGGACCGTGGCTGACCGGTGCCACTGCGCGCAGGCGGCCCGTCACCCACGGGTATCCTTCGGCGGGGAGGTGCACGGGCAGTGAGCGGTGCCGGCGGTCGGCCGGGGGACGGCAGGACCGGCGTCGATCGGTCGCCGTTCCCGGAGGGTGGGCTGCGCCACGACGCCCTGTTCTATGCCGACGACCGCGACTACCGCGCCGCCGTGGGCGAGGTCGTCGAGGCCGGCCGGGCCGCCGGTGAGCCGGTGCTGGTCGCCGTGCCCACCGACCGGCTGTCCCTGGTCCGCCCGCTGCTCGACCCGCTGGACGGCGTCGACCTGGCCGACATGTCGGTGATCGGGCGGAACCCGGCGGCCATCATCGCCACCACGCTGCGTGACTTCGTCGACCGGTTCCCCGGCCGCCGGGTCCGCATCGTCGGCGAGTCGCTCTGGCCCGGCCGGCGGCCGGCCGCCCATCGGCACTGCGTCGAGCACGAGGCGATGATCAATCTGGGCCTCGCCGAGCGGCCGCTCACCGTGCGCTGCCTGTTCGACCGGTCCCGGCTGCCGGCCGGGACGCTCGCCGACATCGCCCGGACCCATCCCTGGCTGGTCAGCGGGGGAGTGGCCCGGCCGAGCGCCGGCTACCGGTCGCCCCGGGCGGTGCTGCGCCGGCTGGCCCGCCCGG
>NZ_WBKT01000130.1 GCF_008868175.1 Micromonospora sp. AMSO31t | reverse complement strand
CCGTCTCGGCCACCGGCCTCTCGGTGCGGTGGGAGTCGACGCAGGTCGAGCGCCTCCAGGACCAGCTACCGGACAGCGACGTGCAACCCGCCGTCGTGGTGGTCAGCCGGGCCGACCGGGCCCCGCTGGCCCCGGCCGACCGGGCCGTGCTCGACGGCGCGTACGCCGAGCTGGGCCGGCTGGCCGCCGGCGGGAAGGTCGCGCCGGCCCAGTTCTCCCCCGACGGCGCCGTGGCGCTGGTCGCCGTGCCGCTGGCCACCGGCGGCGGCCAGGAGGCCGTGGTGGACGAGGTGGCCCAGCTCCGCGCGGCGCTGGCCGACCTGCCCGACGCCCTGACCGTCGAGGTGACCGGCGCCCCGGCCTTCACCGCCGACCTCACCAAGGTCTTCGACGGCGCCGACATCACCCTGCTGGCGGTCACGGCGGGCGTCGTGGCGCTGCTGCTGCTGATCACCTACCGCAGCCCGTTCCTGTGGATCGTGCCGCTGCTCGTGGTCGCCGCGACCGAGCAGCTCACCCTGCGCGCCGTCGACACGATCGTGCCCGCGCTCGGCATCCACCTCCAGGAGGGCCAGGTCACCGGCATCGCCAGCGTGCTCGTCTTCGGCGCGGCGACCGACTACGCGCTGCTGCTCATCGCCCGCTACCGGGAGGAGCTGCACCGCGAGCAGAACCGGTTCACCGCCATGCGCTCGGCGCTGCGCCGCACGGCCGAGCCGATCCTGGCCAGCGGCTCCACCGTGGTGCTCGGCGTGCTCACCCTGCTGCTCTCCGAGCAGGAGACCAACCGGGCGCTCGCGGTGGCCTGCGCCACCGGTGTGGTCTTCGCCATGCTCTCCGCGCTCTTCGTGCTCCCCGCCGCCCTGGTGCTCTTCGGACGGGGGCTGTTCTGGCCGTTCGTGCCCCGGGTCGGCGACACGGCCCGGGAGGGCCGGCTCTGGGGCCGCCTCGGTGTCGCCGTCGCCCGCCGGCCGCTGCCGGTCGCGGCACTGTCCACCCTGCTCCTCGCCGCCCTGGCCCTGGGCGGTCTGGGCATCCGCACCGGCCTGTCGGAGACCGAGCAGTTCCGGGTGAAGCCGGAAGCGGTGGCCGGCGCCGAGACCCTGGCCCGGGCGTTCCCGGCCGGCGCCACCCAGCCGGTCGCCGTGCTCACCAACCCGGGCGCGGCACCGGCCGTGCTGGCCGCCGCCGACGCGGTCGACGGGGTCGCCTCCGCCCGGCCCGGCGCATCCGGCGACCGGGTCGCCCAGGTCGACGTGGTGCTGGCGGCCGAACCGGGCACCGTCGCCTCGGACCGGGCCGTCGAGGCGCTGCGCGACGCGGTCGCCGCCGTGCCGGGCTCCGCGCCGCCCGCGGTCGCCGGCGCCGACGCACCCGGCGGCGCGCTGGTCGGGGGTACGGTGGCCGCCACCTACGACTCGGACCGGGCGAACACGAAGGACCTGTGGCTGATCCTGCCGATCATCCTGCTGCTGGTCGGGGCGGTGCTGGTGCTGCTCCTGCGCGGGCTGCTCGCCCCGGTGCTGCTCGTCCTGACGGTCATCGCGTCGTTCTTCGCCAGCCTCGGCGCGGCCTGGCTGCTCTTCGACCGGGTGCTGGGCTTCCCGGCGCTGGACAGCGGGGTGCTGCTGCTCGCCTTCGTGTTCCTCGTGGCGCTCGGCGTGGACTACAACATCTTCCTGGTCACCCGGGCCCGCGAGGACGCCCGCCGGGCCGGCACCCGGGACGGGATGCGCTCCGCGCTGCGGGTCACCGGCGGGGTCATCACCAGCGCGGGTGTGCTGCTCGCGGCGGTCTTCGCCGTGCTCGGCGTGCTGCCGCTCATCACCCTCACCCAGATCGGGATCATCGTCTGCGTCGGCGTCCTGCTGGACACGCTGCTGGTCCGCACGGTCCTGGTGCCCGCGCTCGCGTTCCTGCTCGGCGACCGGTTCTGGTGGCCGGGGCGGATCGCCCGGGAGCCCGACACCCCGGCGCAGGCATCCCCGGCTCCCGTCGGCGCGCGGGACTGATCAGGGGCGGGGCCCCGGCGATCCTCCGCCGGGGCCCCGCCCCTGATCAGCTCAGTAGTTCAGGCAGACGCACTCGGTCATCAGGGCCCGCACGTTGCGCACGTACTGCGGGTTGGGGATGGCCAGCGGCTGGCCCTCCCGGGCCACCGCGCCGTGCCCGTAGTTGTACGCCGCGATCACCGCGTTGAGCAGGCAGGAGTTCAGCTCCGACGTGCAGAGGGAGGTGTCCAGCCGGTAGTCCGACTCGAAGTACATGTCGCCGATGTACTTGGTGAGCCAGGCCAGGTAGGTGCCGCCCAGGTAGGCGTTGTCGCGGTAGGCGTCGATGTCGTACGACTGGCCGAAGCGCTGGTTCATCCAGTCCGCGGTGGCCGGCATGACCTGCATCAGCCCGATGCCGCCGTCGCAGGCCACGATGTTGGACTGCCAGCCGCTCTCCTGCCAGGCGGTCGCCTTCATCAGCGTCAGCGGGATCTTGATGTCCGGCGCGGAGGTGGGCCAGTAGGTGCGCGCCGCCGCGTCGGACAGCGCCGACTTCACCTGGCTGCGGGTCGCCTGGGTGCCCCGGTAGCTGGGCTCGCAACCGCTCGCCGGCGGCTTCGGCGGGGGCGGCGGCACCTGGGTCTCGGTGGGCGGCTTCGGCTTGGCGAGCGGGCCGGTGGACGTGCGGGTCGGCTTCGGCTTCGGCTTCGCCGACGCGCTCGGGCTGGCCTTGGCGCTGGGCTTGGCGCCCATCGCCGCGACCGCCGGCGGTTCGTCGCTCGGCAGGTCGGCGGGGCCGTCCGCCGGCGCCTCGACGGGCACCTCGCTGGGCAACCCGACCGCCACCTCGCGGGTCGGCTCCTCGCCGCCGCAGCCGGTGATCGCACCCGCCGCCAGCACCGCGGCGACCGCCGCCGTGACCCAGCGGCCCACTCCTCGACGCATCAGACCTCCCCCGTGGTCGTCCGCCGCACCCTAGCAGGGATCGACGGGCCGGCGGGGTACCCGCGAGGCCGGCCGGGAGGCCCTCGGCCGCGGCGGTGCGTCCCCTGTGGCCGGTCCCTCCGGACCGGGTGGCGGGTCGTCCCCGCCGACCGCGTGGTCCCGGGTCCCCCAGGCGACCACGAACACGGTGACCCAGGCCGCGCCGAGCAGCACCGACGTGGCCGTGCCGCTGGCCGTGCTCCACCCCAGGTAGAGCCGGGCGCCGGTGACGGCGACCACGCCCGCCAGCGCGCCCGTCCAGACCGCCACGGCCACCGGCCAGCGGGCGCCCCGGGACAGCAGCCACGCGAGGGTGCCGAAGCTCGCCGTGACCACCGCGTTCTGGGTGGGCGGCAGGTCCGGCGCGCCGTCCGGGCCGCCCGGCCCGGTCAGGCCGGCGACCACCACCAGCACCACCAGCGGCACGAACGCCCCCACCGTGCCGAGCACGCTGAGCAGGTCGGCCCGCCAGGGCCGGCTCCGCCAGGCCACCGCCGCCGCCACGAGGGCCACCGCGGCGATCAGCACCCAGCCGCGCAGCACCGAGACGGCGGCCAGCGCCGTGTCGGCCACCCCGGGGGTACGCCGGGCGGCGAACCAGTCCGCGACGAGCCCGTCGAGCACCCCGAGCCCGCTGTGCCGGACCACGGCCTCCAGCACCGCCGCGACGGCGAGCCCGGCCGCGAAGAGCAGCAGCAGGCCGGCCGCCAGGTTGATCAGCAGCGTCCCGGCCGGGCCGAACCGCATGGCGAGCAGGAAGAAGAGCACCCCGTAGCGGGCGCGCACCCAGCGCAGCGGCGGCAGGGCGGCGGCCCGGGCGGCCAGCGCCCGCGCCGGGTCCGGGTTGCGACCCAACCAGCGGCCGGCCAGCACCACGCCGATCAGGCAGAGCAGCAGCACGAGCACCGCGCCGGTGGCCCGGCCCAGGAAGCGGGACACCCGCTCGTAGGACTCGCCCGCCGCGTAGCCGACCAGCACGGAGGCGCCCACCCAGCTCACCACCCCGGCCAGGTTCCACGGCGCGAACCGCCGGTACGGCAGCCCCGCCGCGCCGGCCAGCCGGGGCGCCAGGGTGCGGGCGAAGGCCACCCAGCGGGCCGCCAGCACGCCCCGGCCGCCGAGGCGGTCGAGCAGCGAGTCGGCGCGGCGCCACCGCTGCGGCCCGATCCGGGCACCGAGGCCGGAGGCACGCAGTTTCGGCCCGTACCGCCGGCCGGCCCGGTAGGCGAGTGTGTCTCCGATCACGGCGGCAGCCGTCATGGCCAGCAGCGCCGGAATAATCCGCAGCGTCCCCGCGTAGGCTAAGAAGCCGACCAGCAGCAGGGTCGCCTCGCCCGGCACCAGCAGCCCGAAGATCACCGCGGTTTCGCCCGCGACGATTGTCGCGGCGACCAGGTAGATCAGCAGAGGCGGCAGCTCCTGCAGCCAGTTCAGCAGGTCAGGCATCCGGTCCCCCGCACGGGAGCCAGCATGCCAGTCGCTGGAACGGTCGGGACAGCACTTTCGGCAGAGATCCGGGCGATCTCGGGGTGACCCCGAGGCGTGCCCGGCAACCGCAGACAGGAGTATGGAGGGTATGCAGCTTCGCACCGACCTCCGCAACGTCGCCATCATCGCCCACGTCGACCACGGCAAGACGACCCTGGTCGACGCCATGTTGCGGCAGGCCGGCGCCTACGGCGCCCGTGGTGAGGACACCGAGCGGGTCATGGACTCGATGGACCTCGAGCGGGAAAAGGGCATCACCATCCTGGCCAAGAACACCGGCGTGCGGTACATGCCCGCGGACGGCTCCGACGCGGTCACCATCAACATCATCGACACCCCCGGCCACGCCGACTTCGGTGGTGAGGTCGAGCGCGGCCTGACCATGGTCGACGGGGTGGTGCTGCTGGTCGACGCCAGCGAGGGCCCGCTGCCGCAGACCCGGTTCGTGCTGCGCAAGGCCCTCAAGGCCCGGATGCCGATCATCTTGGTGATCAACAAGGTGGACCGGCCGGACGCCCGGATCAAGGAGGTCGTGGACGACACCTACGAGCTCTTCCTCGACCTGGACGCCGACGAGGAGCAGATCGACTTCCCGATCGTCTACGCCTGCGCCCGCGACGGCATCGCCTCGCTGACCCAGCCGGCCGACGGCTCGGTGCCCGACGACAGCCACAGCCTGGAGCCGCTGTTCCGCACCCTGCTGGACACCATCCCGGCGCCCGCCTACGACGAGGACGCGCCCCTGCAGGCGCACGTGACCAACCTCGACGCCTCGCCGTTCCTCGGCCGCCTGGCGCTGTGCCGGGTCCGCCAGGGCACGATCAGCAAGGGCCAGACGGTCACCTGGTGCCGCACCGACGGCAGCAGCCAGCGGGTCCGCATCTCCGAGCTGCTCATGACCGAGGGCCTGGAGCGCAAGCCGGCCGACTCGGCCGGCCCGGGCGACATCATCGCGGTCGCCGGCATCCCGGAGATCATGATCGGTGAGACCCTCGCGGACGCGGAGAACCCGATCCCGCTGCCGCTGATCACCGTCGACGAGCCGGCCATCTCGATGACCATCGGCACCAACACCTCACCGCTGGTCGGCCGGGTCAAGGGCGCCAAGGTCACCGCCCGCATGGTCAAGGACCGGCTCGACAAGGAGCTCGTCGGCAACGTGTCGCTGCGGGTGCTGCCCACCGAGCGGCCGGACGCCTGGGAGGTGCAGGGCCGCGGTGAGCTGGCCCTGGCCATCCTCGTCGAGCAGATGCGCCGCGAGTCCTACGAGCTGACCGTCGGCAAGCCGCAGGTGGTCACCAAGGAGATCGACGGCAAGACCTGCGAGCCGGTCGAGCGGCTGACCATCGACGCCCCGGAGGAGTACCTGGGCGCCATCACCCAGCTCCTCGCGACCCGCAAGGGCCGGATGGAGCAGCTGGTCAACCACGGCACCGGCTGGATCCGGATGGAGTGGCTGGTCCCGGCGCGCGGCCTGATCGGCTTCCGCACCGAGTTCCTCACCGACACCCGGGGCACGGGCATCCTGCACCACGTCTTCGAGTCGTACGAGCCGTGGTTCGGCGAGCTGCGGACCCGGCAGAACGGCTCCCTGGTCGCCGACCGGGCCGGCGCGGTGACCTCGTTCGCCATGATCAATCTGCAGGAGCGCGGCCAGCTCTTCGTGGAGCCGACCACCGAGGTGTACGAGGGCATGATCGTCGGGGAGAACTCCCGCTCCGACGACATGGACGTCAACATCACCAAGGAGAAGAAGCTCACCAACATGCGGGCCTCGACCTCCGACGAGACCGAGAAGCTGATCCCGCCGCGCAAGCTGTCGCTGGAGCAGGCCCTCGAGTTCTGCCGCGAGGACGAGTGCGTCGAGGTGACCCCCAGCGCGGTGCGGATCCGCAAGGTGGTGCTGGACCAGACCCAGCGCGGCCGGATGGCCGCCCGCCGCAAGCACGCCGGCTGACCACCGCGCCACCCCGGAGCCCGGCCCGCCACCCCGGCGGACCGGGCTCCGCCCTTTCCCGGATCAGGCGGGTTTGGTGGCCTGGAGGGCCAGGATGTCGGGGACGGGGCCGGGGCCGGACTCGCGGACGGCGGTCAGGGTCAGGCCGGCGGCCGTGACGGCGTTGAGCAGGTCGGCCAGGGGCAGGTGCCAGGCGCCGACCCGGGCGCGCACCCCGGTGGAGTTCCAGGACCGGAAGGTGCGCTCCCGCTCGGCGTACCCGCCGTCGATCACGGCCCGGCCCGGCTCGGAGCGGTCGGCGAACGCCCCGACGAAGCAGGGGTGCACGCCGACGTGGACCAGCCGCCCGCCGGGCGCCAGCACCCGGGCCGCCTCGGCGATCGCCGCCGGGTAGTCGGGCATGTCGGTGTGGGCGAGCAGGCAGGTCACCGCCGGCAGGGCGCCGGCCGGCAGGGGCAGCGCGGTCGCGTCGGCCCGGGCCACCGGGAGCCGCCCCCGGGCGTGGCGCAACTGCCCACCCGACAGGTCCACCCCGACCAGCTGCCAACCCAGCCGGCGCAGCTCGGCGGCGTGCGCCCCGGTGCCGCAGCACAGGTCCAGGCAGGGCCCGGCGCCGGGACCGAGCAGCTCGGCCAGCACCGACCGGACCCGGTCGCTGTAGTCGGTGGCGGTGGTCGTGACGTAGTCGTCGTACCAGTCGGCGATGGCGTCGTACGCGGCGGTCGTCATCTCCGCACGTTAGACGCGGCACGGGCCGGACCGCAGCCCCCGTGATGATCCGCTACGGTCACCGGCATGACCTGGGAGGATCTCGACGCGCACCTGGACAAGGTGCCCGGCACCGTCTCGGCGTACGTGGGGCGGCTCGGCGCAGCGCCCACCTGGACCCGGCACGCCGACGCCACCCACTACGCGGCCAGCACCATGAAGGTCGCCGTGCTGGTGGCGCTGCACCGCGCCGCCGAGGCCGGCCGCCTCGACCTGGACACGCCGATCCCGGTGCGCAACAGCTTCGACTCCGCCCTGCCCGGCGCGCCCCGGTTCACCAACGCCCAGCACTACGACAACGACGACGCGGTCTGGGCGCGGGTGGGCGGCATGGCGCCGCTGCGCTGGCTCGCCGAACGGATGATCGTCCGCTCCAGCAACCTGGCCACCAACATCTGCATCGGTCAGGTCGGGCTGCCCGCCGTGGCCGAGGCGTGGACGCTGGCCGGGGCCCGGCACAGCGTCACCGGCCGGGGCATCGAGGACTTCGCGGCCCGCGACGCCGGCATCGACAACCTGGTCACCGCCGCCGACCTGGCGGCGCTGCTCGGCGGCCTGGCGCTCGGCGCCGGCCAGCCCGGTCCGCTCGCCCCGCCGGCCGGCTGCGCGGCCATGCTGGACGTGCTGTTCGCCCAGGAGCACCGCGAGGACCTCGCCGCCGGCCTGCCCGAGGGGACCCGGATCGCGCACAAGAACGGCTGGGTACGCGGCGTCCGGCACGGCGCCGGCGTGGTCTTCCCCGACGACGCGCCCCCGTACGCCGTCGTGGTCTGCACCACCACCGACCTGGCCGACGGCGGGCCGAGCGG
Organism: Micromonospora sp. AMSO31t; assembly: GCF_008868175.1. Classification (GTDB taxonomy): domain Bacteria; phylum Actinomycetota; class Actinomycetes; order Mycobacteriales; family Micromonosporaceae; genus Micromonospora. Next base: position 8,173 of record NZ_WBKT01000130.1, on the reverse strand, counting down.
CGAGGAGGTCGAGGACGACGTGTGCCGCCTGATCGCGCAGGTCTCCGCGCGGGTCTGGGCGGCCCGGCACGACCTGGCCGGCTGAGGGCTACTCCAGCAGGTTCGCGCGCAGCGCCGCCAGCGTCCGGTCGGTCAGCCCGAGACCATCGCGCAGGTACGCGTCGAAGGTGCCGTGCACCCGGCGCACCTCGTCGTAGGCGGCGTCCAGGTATTCCGGGCGCACCTCCAGCAGCGGCCGGGCGACCGCCGGATCGAGGTCCGGCCGGCGGCGGGTCATGGCGGCCAGCAGCACCTCCCGCAGGCTCTCGGTCAGCTCGTTGTGCCGCAGGTAGTCGGCGCGGATCACCGGCTCGTCCACGCCGAGCGCGGTGAGCAGTACCACCGACAGCCAACCGGTGCGGTCCTTGCCGGCCGAACAGTGGAACAGCAGCGGCAGGTTCGCCCCGTCGGCGGCCAGCCGCACTGCCGTCCCGAACCCCTCCCGGGCCGACTCCCCGGTGACGAACCAGCGGTAGATCCCCGCCATCGCCCCCGGCATGCCGTCCCGGGCCAACTCCTCGTACGCGTCGAGGTCGTGGCCGAGCAGCACCGCCGAGACGTAGGTGAACACCGGGTGGGCCGCGTCGTAGACCGGCAGGTGCACCACCCGCGGCTCGCCGGCCAGGCGGTCGGGCGGCGCGACGGACTGCTCGGCGGCGTGCCGCAGGTCCACCACGCAGGCCGGGGCCAGCTTGCCCAGCACCGGCAGGTCCTCGTCGGTGAGCCGGCCGAGCGCCGCCGTGCGGATCAGCCGCCCGGGGCGTACCCGCCGCCCGTCCGCGGTGGGCAGCCCGCCCAGGTCACGGGCGTTCGGCGCGCCCACCAGCTCCCAGTCCCGCCCGGTCATCGGCCCTCCCCTGTTCGCCGCCAGCTCCGTATAGGGTGCCGCACATGACGATCGCCGCGGTACGCACCCACCGGCTCTCGGCCCCCTTACACACCCCGTTCGTCACCGCGCTGCGCCGCACCACCACCGTGGACACCCTGGTCGTCGAGGTGGTGGACACCGACGGGCGGTCGGGTTTCGGTGAGGCGCCGCAGGTCTGGCAGGTCACCGGCGCGTCGATCGCCGGCGCCGAGGCGTGCGTGCAGCACCTGTTGGGGCCGCTGCTGACCGGGCGGGACGCCGACGACCTCCAGGCCCGCTGCGCCGAGGTGCGCCGCGCCGTGGTGGGCAACGAGTCGGCCCGCGCCGCCGTCGACGTGGCCCTGCACGACCTGGCCGCGCGGCGGCTCGGCGTACCCCTGGTGCGGTTGCTCGGGGGCACCACGCTGCGCGTCCCGACGGACGTCACGCTGGCCGCGGGCGACGCGGTGGACCTGGCCGCGGCGGCCACCCGGCGCCGGGCCGAGGGGTTCACCGTGCTGAAGCTCAAGGTCGGCACCGACGCGCGGGGCGACCTGGACCGGGTGCGCGCGGTCCGCGCCGCGGTCGGGCCGGAGGTACGGATCCGGCTGGACGCCAACCAGGGCTGGACCCCGCGCGAGGCGGTCCGGGTGATCCGCGGGATCGAGGACGCCGGGCTCGACGTCGAGCTGGTCGAGCAGCCGGTGCACCGGCGGGACCTGGACGGGCTGGCCTGGGTCAGCGACCGGGTGGAGCTGCCGATCCTCGCCGACGAGTCGGTCTTCGACCTGCGCGACCTGGTCGAGGTGATCCGCCGGCGGGCGGCCGACATGGTCAACGTGAAGCTGGCCAAGTGCGGCGGCCTGCACACCGCGCGGACACTGCTCGACCTGGCCGCCGCGCACGGTATGGGCACCATCGTCGGCTCCATGATGGAGAGCCAGGTGGGCCTCGGCGCGGCGGCGAGCCTGGTCGCCGCCTACGGCACCACGGCCGTGTCGGACCTCGACGCCGCCTGGTGGCTCGCCTGGTCGCCGGTCGCCGGCGGGATCCGGTACGACGGCGCGACGGTCGTGCTGCCGGACGCGCCGGGGCTCGGCATCGCCAACGTGAATGAAGCAAAGGTTCAAACGCGTGGTTGAGTGCCGTTGGAATTTTTCATAGGGTCGTGACGTGGGGGTGGGCATGGAGCTTCAACCGGGCCGCGAGGCCGTCGTCCGGGTCCCGGTGGCGACCCTCTGGGCCAGCCCTGAGGCGGTCCGTCCCGTCGACCGCCCCGCGCTGGGTGATCCGCCGGACGTCGCCGCCTGGATCGCCGGCATGGACCGCGACCAGCAGGTCGGCGACTGCGTCCTGACCCAGCTGCTGCTCGGCGAGCGGGTGCTGGTCACCGAGCTGCGCCCGGACGGCTGGGCCCACGTCGTCGCCCTGGCGCAGCCCGCCGCCAAGCTCGACGTCCGCGGCTACCCGGGGTGGCTGCCCGCCGCCCAGCTCGCTGCCCCGGCGGAGCCCGGCCCACCGGCCACCCCGCTGGTCGTGGACACCGTCCACACCGCGCTGCGCACGGCCCCCGACGGCCCGCCGGCCCTGGCCGGCGTGGTCCTCGGCACCCGCCTCACCCCGGCCGGGCGGCCCGTGGACGGCTGGCGGCCGGTGCTCGCGCCCGGCCGGTCCGCGCCGCTCTGGGCCCCGGAGGGCGACCTGGTCCCGCTGCCCGGCGAGCGGCCGGAGGCCAAGGAGGTGCTCGCCCTCGCCGAGCGGCTGCGCGACCTGATCTACATCTGGGGTGGGCTGTCCACCGACGGCATCGACTGCTCCGGCCTGGTGCACCTGGCCTGGCGCCGGCACGGCCTGGCCCTGCCCCGGGACGCCGACGACCAGGCCGAGGCGACCACGCCCCTGGCGCTGGGCGAGGAACGCCCCGGCGACCTCTACTTCTTCGCCCGGCCCGGCCGGCGGATCCACCACGTCGGCATCGTCAGCACCGAGCCGCAGGGCGAGGTACGGCGGATGCTGCACGCTTGCTACGTGAAGCGCCTGGTCGTCGAGGAGCGGCTCCCCCCGGACCGGGAGGCCACCCTGGTCGGCGCCCACCGGATCTGACCCCGTACGCCGAAAGGGGCGCCCCCGACCGGGGGCGCCCCTTTTTCGTGCGGTCCGGTCAGCGCCGGGCCTCGGCCAGCTCGCGGCGCCGGTCGCGCGACGACTTGACGAGGCTGGCCGCCGTGGCCGCGGCGAGGGTGCCCAGGATGACGGTGAGCGACAGCCAGATCGGGATGTGCGGGGCCCAGCCCACGTGCTCGCCGCCGTTGACGAACGGCAGGTTGTTGTCGGCGAGGGCCTCCAGGACCAGCTTGACCCCGATGAAGCCGAGCACCACGGCCAGGCCGTAGCTGAGGTAGATCAGCCGGTCCAGCAGGCCGCCGAGCAGGAAGTAGAGCTGCCGCAGCCCCATCAGCGCGAACACGTTCGCGGTGAAGACCAGGTACGGCTCCTGGGTGATGCCGAAGATCGCCGGGATCGAGTCGAGGGCGAAGATCAGGTCCGTGGTGCCGATCGCGATCATCACGACCAGCATCGGGGTGAACAGCCGCCGCCCGTTCTCGTGCGTGGTCATCCGCGCCCCGTCGAAGTCCCGGGACAGCGGCAGCGCCTTGCGGCTCCACCGGATCAGCACGTTCTCGGTGAACTCGTCCTCGTCCGGCTCCCCCTGGCGGGCCAGGTTGACCGCCGTGTAGATCAGGAACGCGCCGAAGATGTAGAACACCCAGGAGAACTGGGAGATCAGCGCGGCGCCGGCGGCGATGAAACCGCCCCGCATGACCAGCGCCAGCAGGATGCCGACGAGCAGCACCTTCTGCTGGTACTGCCGGGGCACCCCGAAGCGGGCCATGATGATCACGAAGACGAAGAGGTTGTCCACCGAGAGGCTGTATTCCGTGAGCCACCCGGTGTAGAACTGGCCCGCGATGCTGGGGCCTGAGGCGAGCCACAGCCCCGCGCCGAAGAGCAGGGCCAGCCCCACGTACAAGCCGACCCACAGGCTCGACTCGCGGACGCTGGGCTCGTGCGGGCGGCGACCGATGATGAACAGGTCGACCAGCAGGACCGCGGTCATCGCGACCAGGGTTCCCGCCCACACCCATCCGGACACGTTCAAATCCATCCTCCGGCAGACACACAGCGTCGGGCACACCGTACGCCGGGTGAGGGGCCGGGGTGCGTCGACGCTGACTCTGGTGACTGTCGGAGGTCTCTTCCGCCACCGGCCCCACAGGACCGCTGACCGACGGAGCCGGGTCGCGGCACCGGGGGTCCGGCGCGCTTCCGTGCTGACGACTCCGTCGCGAGGGAATACTCCCCTCCTCGGCCGCCATTGTTCACCATTGCCCCGGGCCGCCGCATCTTCGGGGGTCCCGTTTGCCGGGGTAAGGGTGTTCTGGTGTGGGGCAGGTCTCGCGGCGCAGGGCGTCCTAGGAGGCTAGGTGCTCGGGGTGGGCCTCGCTGGCGTGCGGGCCCGGCCGCCCTACGACGCGGGGATCAGCGGATCGGCGAACGACCACCCGGCCGCCAGCAGGGCGTCGCAGGAGGCGACGGCCGCCGCCAGGCGCTCCTCGTGCGGCCCGCGCAGCTCGACCACCGGCACCCCGCAGCCGGCCAGCTCCTCGCGGAACCGCCCGGTCATCCAGGCCCGCAGGTGCTCCCCGTCGCGCAGGCCGTCGTCGGCGAAGGGCACCCCCTCGTGATCGGTCAGCAGGTACAGCGCCGGCCGGCGGGCGGCCGCCCGGACCGCCTCCGACGAGGAGCCGAGGTAGCGCTCCTCCCAGATCGCGGTGGCCCGCGCGTCGGTGTCGCAGAACAGCAGCGGGCCGCTGGTGCGGGCCGCCACATCCTCGGCGGCCTGCTGCTCCCGGACCACCTCGACGAAGTCGGCCCGGTCCCACGTGACGTCGAAGATCGTCGCCTCCGGCCGGACCTGCCGCAGCCCGGCCAGCTTGCGCTCGGTCAGCTCGCGGCCGTACTCCGGGACCCAGGGGGCGCCGTAGTGGGCGGCGAGCGCCGCCGCCATCGTCGTGGTGCCCGTGGACTCGGCACCCACCACCACGACCCGGCGGACCAGCCAGGCCCGCACCGGCGGGCTCAGGCGCCACCAGTGCGCCACCGGGTCCGCGCGCACCGCGGTGCCGGAGACCGGCACGACCCGCCGGTCCAGGTCCACGCAGACCGCGACCGCGTCGAACCGGCGGGCCAACTCCGCGCCGTACGCCTCGGAGGAGAAGACCGCGTCCACCGGCTCCCCGCCGAGCGCGTCGGCGAACACCGCGCAGTGCAGGTCCCAGACCGCCGGGTCGGCGTAGTCCACGGGATGGTCGTCGTACCGGCCGACGAACCGCACCCACGGTGTGGCGGCGTGCGCCTCGCGCAGCCAGGCCAGCCGCAGGTCGAGCGGGATCGACTCGCGCCGGGACGGTGCGACCACCACGGTGACCGCCGCGCAGCGGGCCGCGGCGGCCTCGACGAGCACGTGGTGCCCGGCGTGCGGCGGGTAGAACTTGCCCACCACCAGGCCGTGCCGGAACTCCCGACCCGGCCCGCTCCCCGCGCTCACGCGGCGACGGGAGCCGGGCCGGGCGGCACCGGGGTCGCCGCCGACCGCCGGCGCAGGTCCGCCCGCCACTCCCGCAGCCCGACCACGCAGAGCGCCAGGAAGATCAGGTAGAGGCCACCGGTCAACCAGAGTCCCTTGTACGCGTAGAGCGGGATGTAGATCAGGTCGGCGGCGATCCACAGCCACCAGCTCTCCACCAGCTTGCGCGTCTGGCCGTAGGTGGCCAGCAGCGACAGGGCGGTGGTGACCGCGTCGGCCAGCGGCACCGTGGAGTCGGTGGCCCGGTCCAGCAGCGCCCACAACCCGGCGGTGAGCAGCATCCCGGCCACGCCGAGCGCCCACCACTCCCGCCGGCCGGTGCGGGCCACGGTCAGCCGGCTGCGCCGCTCCCCGCCGACGAGCCAGTGCCACCAGCCGTAGAGGCCGAGGGCGACGTAGACGATCTGGAGGCCGGCGTCGGCGTACAGGCCGGCGGTCCAGAACAGCAGCATGAGCAGCAGCACGTTGGCGATGCCGATCGGCCAGTTGGCGATGTGCTGCCGGGCCACCAGCCAGACGTTGACCACACCCGTGGCGAAGCCGAGCAGCTCGGCCCAGGTGATGCCGGCGCCCAGGACGGTGAACGCCGTGGCGGTGAGCCAGTCGAGCATGTGTGTCCCTCCCCCGTTTCCCGAGCGCACACCCTAGAGGGGGTGTGGCGCGGGGAACAGCCCCCGGGGCGTACCCGGCGGCGGCCGCCGTGCGAGGCTTCCGGCATGGTTCTTGAGGTCGCGCTGATCGACGTTTCGCCCGGACACGAGGACGACTTCGCCGCCGCGTACGCGCAGGCGCGCCCGATCCTCGCCGGCACCGAGGGCTGCCGCTCGGTGCGGATGACCCGCGGCGTCGAGTCGCCGTCCCGGTTCGTGCTGCTGGTCGAGTGGGACTCGGTCGAGGCGCACGACGTCAACTTCCGGCAGAGCGAGCGCTTCGCGCGGTGGCGGGAGCTGATCGGCCCGCACTTCGCCGGCCCGCCGCTCGTCGAGCACTTCCTCGACGTGCCGGCCTGAGGCTGTCGTACCCCGGGCATAGCGTGCGCTCGACGCGCCGGCCGCCGGTTCCGACGGGCATCGGGGGCGCCGGACCCGGCGGCCGCGCGCCGAACGCCCGCACCCGGCCGACCAGCCGGCCGAGCTGACCCCGCCCGCTCAGTCGGGCTCGTGGGGTTCGCGCGGCCGGGGCACCGGCGCGGGTCCGAGCCGCCGGGTCAGCAGCGCCATTGTCTCCTCCTCCGGCAGCGCGGCCACGAGCAGCCAGTCGACCAGTTGCTCGTAGCGGGCGACGTCCGCCTCGGTCACCAGCCGCAGGTCGGTGGTGAGCGTCTCCACGAGCACCGTGCGCGGGTCGGCCGGGTCCGGATATGCGTAGTAGGAGAACGGCGCGAGCGGGTGCAGATCCCCGTAGGGCGACGCGTCGCGGGGCAGCAGCCGGACGGTCACGTGGGGCCATTCGGCGAGGACGGCCAGATGCCGGAGCTGGTCCCGCCAGACCTCGGCGGGAAGGCCGCCCGGATCGCAGGCGCGCTCGTCGATCAGCGCGGTGTAGTGCGGCGGGTCGGGCCGGCGCAGCACCTCCTGGCGCACCGCGCGGGCCCGGACGTCGGCCTCCACGTCGACGTCGTCGGCGAGCAGCGCTCCGGCCGACACCCGCAGCCGGGCGTAGTCGGGGGTCTGGAGCAGCCCGGGCACCAGCGCCGGCTGATAGTCCACGATGCGGACGGCGCCCGCCTCCAGCTCCGCGTACGCCCGCTGCCGCTCCCCCATCTCGCCCAGCGCCCTGGACCAGCCGCGGCCGGTGGCGGCGTCCCGGGCGATGACGATCAGCTCGTCCCGCTGGTGGGGTGGCACGCCGTAGACGTCGAGCAGGTCGAGCACGTCGGCCAGATCCGGCCGGCTCTGCCCCAGCTCGATGCGGGACAGCTTCGATGTGGACGCCCAGCCGAGCCGGCCGCACACCTGCTCCAGGGTGAGCGACTCCCGGCGGCGCAGCCGGCGCAACTCCGCGCCGAGCCGCACCCGCCGGACCACAGGACTTGCTGACAACGGCATGTGCGCCTCCCCACCGTGGGAGAGTACGCATGACCGTCACTCAGGGCAATACCTTGCTTGCACAGAGCTATGAGAGGCCGTCAGGGACGGTAGGTGCCGAAGGACCAGATCAGGCCGGACAGGTCGCGGGCCACGTAGTCGCGGGAGCCGTAGTCGGTGTCGAACGGCGGCCGGACGATCTCCGCGCCGGCCGCCCGGGCCCGCGCGTGGTGCGCGTCGACGTCGTCCACGGCCACGTAGACGCGGTAGTCGTCGTCGGCCGGCCGGGTCGCCGGGGCGGGCCCCGGCCCGAGCATGACGAGGCCGTCGCCGTAGCCGAGCTCGGCGTGCCGCACGGCGCCGTCGGGCCCCTCGTGCACCTCGTGGACGGTGAGGCCGAACGCGGACCGGAGGAAGTCGACGGCGGCGCGGGCGTCGGGATACCGGAGGACCGGGTAGATGCTTCGCATGACTCCGAGTCTGCCGCCTGCGCGTCAGGCCGGATTGGACGAATGTGACCCGGCCAGCGCCGCGGGCGTCGCCCCGGCGAACTCGCGGAACTCCCGGATCAGGTGCGACTGGTCGTAGTAGCCGAACCGCACCGCCAGCTCG